>NYYK01000103.1 GCA_002685895.1 Methanobacteriota archaeon | reverse complement strand
TTTCGTTCATTCTTGGATTGGTCGGAAGTATATGATGTACATATTTCCGGGGTTGAATTAGCCGCTACTGGCGGACGTAATTTGGTCATGTTTATTCTACTGTCAATAGATTTCATGATTATTCAAACTGTAATTCGTATTGTCGGCATTAATCGTACTATCCAAGAGGGTGTTGCAGTTGCAGGAAAAGATCCTGAAATGGCTTTTAGGTTAGGGCGCAGAGCAACACCAAAACTTGCTGAAATGGCGTTGGATGAGAATAATGACATTGACTTCCGAATCAAAACTATTGAAGCGCTGGGAATGATTGGTGATTCAGGCGGCGCCTCTGCTCTTGTTGAATTATTGGCTGACAAGGAATTACATACCGCGGCTACTGCTTCTCTAGTAATTATAGGTCATTTCGAATCGCTATTTTTGGGAATTAAACATGACAACCCTCTTGTCCGTAGGGGGTCTGTTGCGGCTCTTGGAAGACTTGAAGATTCAATCGCTAACGAAATACTTGCTGAAGCTATTCGTGATAGTGATTCAGGGGTTCGTCAATTCGCACACCAAGCCATAGGAAGAATTGCCCATCCTTCAGATATTCCACTTCTTCAACATGGATTAAACGATGAAAATATTGATGTGAGATTTGCTGCACTCAAGCAGTTTAGTAACTTCTCCAGTGACAACGCAATGCACGCAGTAATTTCAGCAGTAGATGATAAATCGGCAGGAATCAGAAGATTAGCTGTCGAAATTCTTGCCCGCTATCCCAATTCTGCCGTCGTACCAGTTCTTGCTAGAGCGATGCAAGATAGTGATTCGGAAGTTGCCGCCGCCGCTAAACGTTCAATAGAACACTTAGAATCATTAGTCAAGGGTGGTGCCATTTAATCTTAAAACTCTGATACATTTTGTTTGAATAATTAATTCTATCGCGCACACACGAGTTATGCGGTTACGGCGAACACTTATCCGTAGTACTTGATGGTGAACGTTTGAGTGAACCCAATGGCTGACCATGGACACGACAACTGCCCACACTGTGAGCATCTATTGAATGGCCGAGAACCTGTATGTCCTAAATGTGAAGGTGGACTTTTTGGTGTACCTCCTAAGAAGGCTAGTGTTAAAGAAAAAGCTACTGAAATTGTCTCTAAAATCGAGTCGGAAGTAAAGGGTGTAGTCAGTTCAGTTAGTGACAAGGGAGGTCAGACTGTTCAGAAAGTTAGTCAAACTATCGGCGATCATGTTGTTCCTGCTTGGTCAACAGTAACTAAAACTGGTAGTGAAATAGTTGAGAAAGTCAAAGATAAGGCAGTCGGCTCTTCTAATCTAGATACTGAATCAGATGGACATACATCAGTTAATGATGATGATACTTTGGCATACACTCCGACTAATAGTCCAAATAGTATCGCAATGGGGGAGGGTGGCATGGACATTGATGAACTTCTCTCACAAGGCGAGTTATTAGTGTCGGAAGGCAGAGAACAACAAGCCTTGAAGATATTCAACTCTGTAATCGCTGAAGACCCCAGTAATGGAATGGCTTGGTTCAACAGAGGTGTAATTCATGAAATGTCTGGCCAAGTCGAGGAGGCTGTGAAGGCGTTCAAAGTTTGCATCGATATGCAACCCGACCACGGACCTGCTGCTGCTAATCTTGCAGTCCTTCTTGATCGAACTGGCGCAACCTCTGATGCCTCTCGTTATGCCCAACTAGGTTTGCGAGCCTTCCCCTCTCACAGCGAACTTGCCAATATTATAGCCAAGGCGCCTAATGAACCCGCACCTGAACCGACTACAGAACCTGTACCAACTGCAGAACCTGTACCAACTACTGAACCTGAACCAACTACAGAACCTGAACCCGTAATTGAAATAGTTGCTGAACCTGAAATTGATGTTGATTCTTTGGTCGAAGAGGCTGCCGATTTAGTGAAGCAGAGCCGCCCTGAAGATGCCCTAGAATTGTTACGAGACTTATTGCATGGAGCGGCTTCAGAACATCCTCGTGCCTGGAGAATTGCTGCTGCTTCCATGGCTCAACTTTCCATGGTCGATAGCGCCATTGAAGCTTTTACTTATGCTCTTGATTTGGACAATACTGATGCAGCATCTTGGTATAACCTAGGAGCCCTTCATAGACGAAATGGCCATGAAGATAGTGCGGTAGCATGTTATGATGCGGCTTTGGGATTACGCGCTGACTACACAAAGGCAGCAGCAGCACTTGCTGAAATCCACACCACTAATGGAGCCCTGCCTGCTGCAATAGATGCATGGAGATGCCTCTTGACCCACCAACCAGACCATGCTGGAGGAATTACTTTCGCTGAAATTCTGATTGCCATTAGTGAAGGTGAAGGTGAAGTCCTTGAAATGGCTACTGAGATTCCAACAACAATACCAGAAGGGCCTGAACTCGCTAGTGAGGCACTCAAATACATACCCGATGATGGAGATTCTAGTAATGTCATACTAAAAGCACGAGCACTAACGCTGACTGGCTCTTATCCTGAAGCAGTAAAGGCGTGGAGAGCACTTATTGAAACTGACCGTGATAACTCTGATTTGTGGAAGGGGATGATGAAAACCTTCGTTGCTGCTGGAGACCAAACAACAGCTGAAAAGTGTAGGCAGAAAATTGCTTCATTATCTGGTGAAACTCATTCAATTTCTGATGCTAATGCAGCCCTCGCAACAGATTCACCTGAACCTAATGATGTTGCAGATGATCCAGAACCCGAGCCAGCTCCTGTGGAGTTAGTAGAAGATTCAGAACCCGAGTCTGAACCTGAGGTGGAAGTTGCTGAAGATGACCCATGGGGTGGTGACCCTTGGGCAGATGTTAGCGAATCTGCTACTGAAGAGGCTGAGGTTAGTTCGGAGGAAACTACTACAGCACCTGCTGAAATTGTGGCTGCTGAAGCAGCTCTTGATACTGTTCCTGAACCAGAACCGATTCCGCAGGATGAACCTTCGCCTGAAGTTAATTTGGCAAAGGTTGCACTTGATACTCAATCACAAAGTGCATCTCAACCGGATATAATAGGAACCGGAAAAATAGACAGCAGTTCAATTGCAAATCAAGATGTACAATGGTACAACAAAGGATTATCTCTGCTCGCTGATGAAAAGTATCAGGAAGCGCTATCCTGTTTTGACCGAGCCCTTCCAACTTTTGTCGATGATGACGAAATGATTGTTCGGATTCTTAACGCTAGAGGTAATACATTTTACTACCTTAAGCAGTTTAGTGAATGTATTGAGGCTTACCACAAAGCCATGCAGGTCAATCCCGCTGGAGTAACAGGAGCTACACTCTACAATATGGGAACTGCTTATGCCGAAGTTGAAAGATATGATGATGGTATCAAGTGTTTCGAACAAGGAATGTCTCCTAAGCGTGTGGATCCTCTTACTGGCGAGCAATCAAAGATGGCAAAGGAGCAAATTCGACGATGCAAAATATTGCAAAAGGAACAACAGAAGAAATTGAAGCGTTATGCTAAACTCCATAATTGATGCTATTTAGCATTAACAGGGTAGTATTGCAACTGCTTGAACTTTGTATTCTGGACACTTAGTATAATCATCTGCCGAAGCACTAATAACAGAGTTCACCGCAACTTCGGGGAAATGGAAAGTTGTGAATAAGTTGCCAATTCTAACATCATTTGTCAAATTAACTTTCATCTTAACTTTGTTCCGTGGGCTTGAGAGATAGACATCTTGTCCATCGGCAATACCCATCCCATTAGCATCTTCAGGATGCATATCTAGGATATCAGTTGGTCTGAATTGGAGCAAATCAGTCCTTCTAGTCTGAGTTCCGGCATTGTAATGGAATAGATTTCTACCAGTGACGAGAATGAATGGGTAATCTTCAGAAGCCTGTTCATTAGGTTCTGCGTATTCAGGAGCTGAAAAATTACCTAGACCCCTCGGGAATACCTCTTGATGCATTACTTTCGTTCCAGAATGATCAATATTTGGGGCCGGCCATTGAATGGCTTCAGAAGATTCTAAACGGTTATATGAAATTCCTCTAAAATTTGGTGTAAGTGAGGCCAATTCATCCCACACATCAGAGACATTGTCAGAGGATATTATCGGATGCCCCATTGCTTCGGCTAATTCGGCAACTATTATCCAATCTTGTTTTGCTACCCCTGGAGAATCAATTGCCTTACGTATTCTTTGTACACGCCTCTCGCCATTAGTATAGGTGCCATCAGATTCAAGGAACGATGCTGCCGGAAGTACAACATGAGCAAACTTGGCAGATTCGCACAAGAAAATATCTTGTACGACTAATAAATCGAGGTTAGAGAGTGCTTGTTGTACTCTTGAATTATCCGGATCTGTATGAGCAATGTCAGAACCAATCATGTAAAGAGCACGGAAAGAACCTTCAAACACCTTATCGAGCATCACAGGATATGTCATCCCAGGAGTTGGTGGCAATGATACACCCCAAGACTTTTCGTATGCTTTTCTGACATTATCATCAGTGACTGACTGATAATTTGTGTAGACATTTGGAAGAGCACCCATATCACATGAACCCTGTACATTGTTTTGCCCCCTGAGTGGATTAATTCCAGTTCCGGGTCGACCCACATTGCCCGTCAGCAATGCTAGACTTGAGAGTGACATTACACCCTCAGAACCGTGGCTATGCTCTGTCATACCAAGGCCATGTACAGACATTGCGGCTGAAGCAGTGGCGTAGAGTCTGGCTGCCTTTTCAATTAATTCCGCTGGAACTGTCGTTATTTTCTCACATGCTTGTGGCGTCATCTCTGCAACCATTTCTTTGAATGGTTCTAGATTCTCTGTTCTATTAGCAATCCACTCATCAGACGCCTGCAATTGCTCTCTAAGAATTACGTGAGCAAGTCCTTGGTATAGAGCAACATTTGTTCCAGGCCTTAGTTGTAAGTGGATATCAGATATTTTTGCCAACTCAGTTACTTTGGGATCTGCAACAATCAAACCCATCCCTCTTTTCCGCGCTCTCAATATACGAGACCCTGTAACTGGATGGCCGTGAATAGGATTGCAACCTGATACTAGAAGAAGATCAGTTTCATCAATATCTCCAAGACTATTTGTTCCTGCACCAGCCCCAAAAACAGTCATCATACCTTTGACTGTAGCAGAATGACATACTCTTGCACAGTTATCTACATTATTGGTTCCGATAACTGCTCTCATAAATTTCGAACCTAAATAATTCAACTCATTTGTAGAACGTGAAGAAGTAATTGCACCTATCGCATCAGGGCCATATTCATCCTTAATGCTAAGCATTCTATTGACTATGAACTGGTAAGCCTCGTCCCAACTTACTTCACGTAATTCATCATCAATATTTTCACGAATCATAGGTTGTGTCAACCTATCCTTATGATGGACATAGGCAGAAGCAAAACGACCCTTTACACATGAATGCCCTTCATTCACTGGAGAATCAACAACTGGCTTCATTATCACTAATTTGTTTCCCTTAATCCCTGCATCAAATTGACATCCAACCCCGCAGAATGCACAGGTCGTCCTAACCCAATTATCAGGAATACCTGAAGACCTCTCTACAATGTCTTCCAAAGCACCAACAGGGCACTCCCCAACACAAGCACCACATGAGACACAATCAGAGGTCATGAAAGGCTCATCAACACCAGCGATTATCCTGCTAAAGTAACCCCTGCCATCTATAGACAGTGCGTGTGTAGCCTGAATGCCATCGCAAGCCCTGATACAGCGTGAACATACGATGCATTTGCTTGCATCAAATGAGAAAAATGGATTTGATTCATCGATTGGGATGTTTTCACATGCTGGTTCGTTATCGTATCGTAATTCCCTCAATCCAACATCTGCCGCCACATCTTGTAATTCACAATCTCCATTTGCAGTGCAGGTTAGACAATCGAGGGGGTGCTCGCTAACATAGAGTTCAGTAATTCCCTTTCTCAATCTCCAAAGTTTGTCTGAAGTTGTAGAGACCACCATCCCATTATTGGCCGGAGTTGTGCAAGATGAAGGAGTACCGCCACGTCCATCAATCTCTACAATACACATTCTACATGAGCCAAAGGAGTCGAGGTGCGGTGAATCGCACAGACTTGGAATATTGATTCCATTATCTCTCGCAATTTCCATGATGGTTTGACCCGATTGGCCCGTGAATTCCTGTCCATCAATGGTGACTGTGAATGGCTCACTCATTGTTTTCACCTCCAAAAGAGGCAGGCCAGCGTTTCATCGTCGAACGCACTGGATTCATTGCAAGGCCCCCAAGCGCACATAATGATGTTTCAGTCATCACTTCGTCGAGATCAGCCAAGAGAGTACGATCACCTTCTTTTTCCGAATCCGT
>NYYK01000102.1 GCA_002685895.1 Methanobacteriota archaeon | reverse complement strand
TTGAATATTATCTGGTAATGCAGGATTGTCAAAACTTACAAAAGGAAGACAGAACTTAATTGATAAATAATCATCCTTGACTAAATCTTGGAGAAGAAAGAAGTCGACGTATCCTTGAAAATTCTGAAACAGGCTAAAAAAATCATTGTATCTCTGTAAAGTGTCACTTAGTGGACTGTCCTCATTAGAGTAATGACGTCGGATACATTCTAAAGTGAGATCAAACCTATCTTTGATTTTATGATTAATCCCTCGAGAGCAATTAATAGTCATTTTCTTACCGACTTTTTTTGATGGAAAAATGATATATCCACCTATCGTGCTACATATACCGAAAAATACATCAATTTCAGATGATGGAATCTGACTAACAATATGTGCCATACGTTTTTGTCTGCTATATGTATGCCCTATTGAATCGCTTGATAAAAAGAACTCCCCCAATTCAGATTTATGATGAAGATAACCCTTTGTAGTTGTATCTGTTAAATTAAAATCAAAACCATTTGGCAAAGGTTTGCTCCAAAGAAGTTTATGATATCTAAGAAGTGTTGGACTGAATGTATCAGGGTCTTTACCAGACGGTGTATCAGAATAAAAATCGAAATTAGTATCTATTAGATTACTCATGCTTATACCATTTCTCCCAAAAGCATTATGTTGTTTACATTATAGCTTTTAGTCAAATCTCGCCTGAGCCGATACCCTCCAAAAGAACCCGTTCTTTTGTTATTTCTTGTTGTGTAGGCATCTCTTTTTAGCAAGTAACTCTGTCATGGGTATCTATACTCTTATATATATCGACCTAAGACATACCCCCTCAACACCCACGATTACCCATACTGCTCCCACCGAACAGCATCTCTACGTATGTTGTACTCACTGAACGGCATCTCTACATAACCAGTAATTGACGCTAGGAACTATAGGAAAGTAGGTCGAATTCCCACCCGAAAACAGCCCACTAGACGCATAACTAGACGCATAGACCATTGAAGTGGGTAAGAGGGACTAGCTCAAAGTGGTGGTCGCATTGACTTGCATGGCTATACCATGCGGTGGAAGTGTGGAGCCAACGGACGGCTTTGAAATGGTTGGAAAATATTGGACTGATATCGTTGGAGGGTATAATCTTGCGTAATATGGGTAACCTTTGGCCTGATCGAAGATACCCATTTAGGGATGTGGGTTGTTTCAATGATTAGGAGGTAGGCTGTTGTTGAGAGAGCCTGAAAATGCCTTTAGGGGAATAATTAGAAGGTTGCTAAATGGGTTGGAGGCAACGAATGATTTCAATGCATAGCGAGGAGCCAATAATCCTCGAAATACCGTTGGAGATAGCCGGAGAGGATGTTTGGGGTGTCTTGGGAAGCAAAGATAGGGTCCATGACAAGTTGAAGGACGAAGTATCGGAGGCGGTCGATACTGTCTATAATATTGCAACTCCTAAGGCTGTATTCAGGACTATTAATGTGCTTGAAGTCGGTTCAAATTTTGTAAAATTGGAATCAGACATGGAAATTAGAGGTAAATTCATCTCTCATTTGTTTGGTGGAGCGGAAAAAGCTATTTTTATAGCTGCAACCATGGGAGCCGAGCTAGATAGAAAAATCTCACAGTTGATGGAAAATGGGGATAATATCGAAGCAGTGATCTTGGATTCCGCTGGGACAGCTGCTGCGTTTAACGGCTTCACTCACGTATTGAATTATCTAATGACTCGTGCCCTTCCTGATGGATGGAAGATGGGAACGTGCCTACGACCAGGCCAAACATACTGGGATATTACGGGACAAGCGATGGTATTCAAAGCTCTTCCAGCCCATTTAATTGGGATGGAACTTCTTGAATCTTCATTTATGAAACCGCAGAAATCGCAATCTGGCATTGTTCCAATAGGCTCCCAACTTCATATTTCGAGTGATCCCTCACAAGGATATTGCAAATACTGTCCAGCATCGAATTGCCCGATGAGAATTGAACCATTTATCGAGATTGTTAATTGATGTTAATATTTACTGTGAGTATCCACTATTTCAAAAGGAGATTTTGATGGATTTATCAGAGTTAGTTCGATTTGTAGTTGAAGGAGATGCTGATAACGCAGAATCTTTCACTCTTGAAGCCTTAGCTCAAGGCATACCTGCCGAGGATATCGTAAACACTGGTTTGATTCCTGGAATGGACATCGTCGGAGAGAAATTCACTTCTAGGGAGTACTTTATGCCTGAGATGTTGGTCTCAGCTAGAGCTATGAAACGTGCCATGGAACATCTCCGACCACTCCTCGTCCAATCGGACGGTAAAACTGGGCCAACTGCCGTTTGTGGGACTGTCACCGGCGACCTTCATGATATCGGCATTAGCTTGGTTGGAATGATGCTTGAAGGAGCAGGATTTGAGGTCATTTATCTCGGCCCTGATAACACAGCGGATCAGTTCCTAGATGCTATGGAAAAGGAGAACGCGCAGGTTCTTTGCATATCGGCACTTTTGACAACTACAATAAAAAATATGAAAGGTGTTGTAGAAAGGGCAAAGGAGAGGAAAATTCGCAACCAGATGAAGATCTACGTCGGAGGAGCCCCCGTAACTGAAAAATTTGCAAAAGATATCGAATCAGATGGATATCGCCCAGATGCAGGTCAGGGCGTGAAAATGATCAAAGAGGATTTAAGTTTATCGGGTCAGATCAATTTCATAAAGACAAATCACTCTGCAGTTCAGTGACTATCGATAAAATTTTTGTGATTTAGTGAAAATATATAGCTAGGAGAGGTAAGAAAATGGCAAGTGAAATGACTTCACGAGAGCGCCTCAGAAGAACTTTAGACTTAAAGGAACCAGACCGAGTTCCTATTGATTGTGGAACTGTGGCCAGCGCTATAAGTAATATCGCTTACGAACGTCTGGTTAATCTTCTGGAATTCCCCAGTGAACTTAACCGTGCAGATCTCCATGACCCAGTGAACCCTGACCATGATCTCACCCCATGCGAAGACATCTTGAATATGTTTGGTGTTGATACACGTAATATAAGTCCCGACCAACCTATCGACTCACAGGCTCTTTCAAAAACTCAACTGGACGAGTACTCGTACCGTGACGAGTGGGGAGTCGTTTGGGAAAGGCCTCGTAACGAAATCGGGCCATATATTTACAGGAAAGGACCTTTTCAGAAAGACGGCCTGACAATCCAAGACGTTGAAAAATATGCTTGGCCAGATGCGAATGAATCACATCGCGTCGCAGGACTGAGAGAAAAAGCTCAACGGATGCATGAAGAAACTGATTTTGCTGTGGTAGTGTCAGTCGGGCATGCCCCTGTTGCGCCTAGCCAGAGACTCAGAGGATTTGCCGAATTTATGGAAGACCTCGTGCTTAATCCTAAACTCGCTGAAGCTATTTTAGAGCAGGTTACTAATGTTATCGTTGAGTCGACAAATTCCATTTTGCGAGAAGCAGGCCCCTACGTCGACGTTGTGTCATTTGCTGATGATTTGGGGTTCCAGGATAGAGCTTATTTTAGTGAGAGCATGTTTAAAAAACAAATTAAACCTTTCATGGCAAGATGTGTTGATGCCATTCATCAAAACACCGACGCTAAAGCTGTGATGCATAGCGATGGAGCCATCTATGCCCTGATTCCAGATTTAATCGACATGGGAGTGGATTGTATCAACCCTGTTCAGACGACAGCATGGAACATGGAACCGGAGAAACTTAAGTCTGAATTTGGTAAAGATATTGCTTTCTGGGGTGCCGTAGATACGCAGCAAGCCCTGCCTTTTGGTACAGTTGACGACGTCAGAAGAGATGTGAAGTCAAAAATAGAGACTCTAGGTCCTGGAGGAGGTTATGTGCTGACTTCCTGCCATACAATTAGGAGCGAGGTGCCAGCATCGAATATTGAGGCCATGTTTGATGCTGCTCTAGAGTATGGTAAATATTCTTAGTATTCAGCGTTTTCACATATGCGACAGGATGACATAACCTCCTTCCCCACTCTGCTATAATCGTCTGCAAAGGCACGTTCTTTTGGAGTGATGGTTGGTTTTTCCAGCTGCCACCGGCCTGCTTGAGGTAATGTTGATAAGGAGATTCCAAAAGTCTCATAACCTTTCACCTCACGATTCGTTTCATATTGAGAAGGTGTTACACTTAGGTGAGTAGGACTGGAACCATTTGAGGGAGGATATCGGGAATGAAGAAACTGCGGATTATCATACCTATAGCAATGGCAGTGGTCGCAGTAGCAGTAATCGGCTTTAGCGTTGTTCTTGCACAGGAAAATGAAAACGGTGACTCCAACACCAGCAAGCTGGCTGCTAAGGTAGCGGAGATACTAGGGCTGGATGCGTCAGAAGTCGATGAGGCAATCAATCAGGCCCGTAGAGAACTCACGGATGAGGCTGTCCAGAATAATCTCAATGCCCTGGTTGAAAAGGGTGGTTTAACCCAAGCACAGGCAGACGAGTACTTTGACTGGATCCAGTCAAAGCCTGAGGGCATCCCAGCAATTGGAAAACAGTTCTTCGGGAAAATGGGACGCCATAAAAGCGGGAAAGGCCAGGGCCGTTTCTTTGGCCCTCCAAACGACTTCAAACGCCAGGGCGGTTTCTTTGGCCCCCCAAACGACTTCAAAGGAGAGCGCTCTTTTAACATGGAAGATGTTCAGAAGAAATTGAACGCCATGGTAGAGGATGGCGACATAACACAAGAAGAGGCCGAAGCAAAACTAAAGGCTTTACGAGCCAAAGAAGCCGATAGGGCGGCGACCCGCTAATCCCTATAGAATTTTCGTTTTGTCAACCAACCCAATTCAGATGTAAACTAACGGCTAGGAGTCCCATGGGAGATTAGTACAGCATTAATATTGCTATTGGCGGCGGAAATCAGGCGGCTGATATCTGGACCTAAAGCGGTATAAAGATACTTGGCAAAACCGAATTGTTTAACCTATGCAATCCTATCAACTTTTTATAGCTGTATCTCAAACCATACAAATCCAAATTGGAAGATTGGGTTTGTTCTCGTTTCCGAAAGGAACATATGTCTACACAGGTCCCGCAAAAAGAAATATGGACACAAGAATAACGAGACACTTAACGAAAGAAAAGAATCTTCGTTGGCATATAGACTATTTATTAGCAAATGAGCAAACCAAAACAGTTAAAGTTATAAAATCAGAACTTGGAGAATGCGATTTAAGTACTAACGTAAAAGGCAAAACGATTATTAAAGGTTTTGGAAGCTCTGACTGCAAAGAGAACCTCTATCCTATAAACTTTAAATGACTCTTACAGTTCTCTTTGCAGTCAGATGTACCAATTAAGCCATACGTTTTTCAAGACCTTCAAGCAATTTTTTGTCTGCAGGTTCTAATGCATCATAAAGCCAATCAATTATCCATCGCCGGTCGTCTGAATCTTCGTCGAAAAGTAGTTTCTTTGCTATTGCCAACTGTTGCTGTTCGTCCATAAGTTTACGTATTACAGGGAACACAAAGGTTTCTTCATTGGCAAAATGATCGAACTCACAGACTCGGAGAGCTACCACCCTACTATATATATGCCTTCTGGTTAGTAAGGAAATCGCATCTTCTCCCACTTCAGCTTTGAGTAGTTCTTCCAATTGAAGCATTTGCTTTTCAAGTTCTTGGTGTTGTTCTTCTTCAAATTTCAATATAGGACCTAAACTTGCTTCCAATGCTGCTTTCTCACCTTTTTGCAAAAAAACCGAAAAATCTTGTGCTGCACCGGCCAAGGTGGCATGCTCAGCTTCATTGTCGCGTGCTGCTTGATTATCTTTAATTGGGCCGGTCATGTAAAGATCCTCGGTCGTTGCATGGTAATAAAGATGTTTGCCCCACAGTTTAAAAGCCTGAATAAACGGATCAAGATCACCTCCCAATTGACGTTCCTGTGCCATGTTTTCAACCACTAAGGAAACATTCGCGTAAGCTTTGTGCATTAAATATTGAACATCTATGGGGTTGCTTTCTAGGTTAATACCATTTTTCATTGTTTGTATCCCTCCTAATTCACATGGTCATATTTGCGTGATCACGTTTACGCACATTTGATCACGTGTTCTCTGAACAATCCATGATGCATCTGCATTAACTTGTTATTGATTAGTGATATACCTCACAACAGCCTTAACAGCATTCCCGCCAGAGCCCTTTTTCTTAATTTGCTCTGGCACGGGTGGCTATGTCTATATATATAACAAACCTAAGCCATGCCCCTTGACCGCTCCGCTATACTGAGTGCAGGGGAAGGGTTTTTTAGTGGCACACGTATTCCTTAGTTAGTTAGCCACAACAGTATGGCAAACAGGACTCTATGCCATGGGCAAGATAACCATACCCAGGTTAACAGCTAGCAGCTC
The DNA here is from genome assembly GCA_002685895.1 of Methanobacteriota archaeon. Taxonomy (GTDB): domain Archaea; phylum Thermoplasmatota; class Poseidoniia; order Poseidoniales; family Thalassarchaeaceae; genus MGIIb-Q1. The sequence continues at coordinate 73 of NYYK01000102.1, read as the reverse complement.
ACGGGCATTCTGCTCCGTAGTTTCTCCGCGCTCCGTCCTCATCTCACTTTCTCTGCTCCTCGCCTTCCTATCT
>NYYK01000101.1 GCA_002685895.1 Methanobacteriota archaeon | reverse complement strand
CCTGCGGATTAATGCTTAAGTATAAAGATTGCGCAAAAAACAATAATATCTGGCATCCGCATGCAAAAAGACAATGGGTGTGGCCAAAAGGATGGATTTATTGGGAAGTGAAACGGCCTTTGCGGTTTCAGCCGAAGCGGCAACTCTGGCTGCAACTGGCAAGAAAATCTTTCCATTTCACTTGGGTGATATTAATCTTCCAACACCAGCTACCATCGTCTCTGCCGTCAAAGAGGCCATCAAAGCCGGAAAAACAGGTTACTGTCCCTCCCCAGGAATACCCGAACTAAGAGAAGCCTTAGGAAAGGATGTTGGAGATGCAAGGGGATTGAACTATGGAATCGATAACGTCTCGATACAACCCGGTGGGAAACCAAGTATCGGAAAATACATTGCGTCAATGATGGAGAAAGGAGATGTCGTATTGTATCCAAATCCAGGCTATCCCATCTATGAATCCCAAATTGAATTTTACGGTGGAATCGCTCATCCTTATGGATACGTTGATAGCCCAGATGGATTAAGACTTGATTTCGACGCTATAGAGGAAGGAATCAGGAAAGGTGCAAATCATATCTTCTACAACAATTACAACAATCCGACAGGAGCATCTTCTCCTGATGAGGAAATGCAACGTCTAGCCAATCTAGTTGTTGAAAATGACATGTTTCTGATATCCGACGACGCATATTTTGATACTCTTTACGAAGGTACTCCACAATCCATAGCAAATTTACCAGGAATGTATGATAGAACATTGACCATGTACACATTCTCTAAGAAATTTGCAATGACCGGCTGGAGACTTGGCGGGGCAATCGGTCCAGAAAAGGTGATAGAACAAATCACTAGACTTAATGTCAATATGGAATCATGTACCACGCATTTCATTCAACATGCTGGTGTAGCAGGCCTAAACGCGCCCAAAGAAGAGACACAAGCAATTATTGACGAATTACGAGGCAGGCGCGATATTCTAGTAAAGATATTGAATGGGATTGATGGTGTGGAGGCTCACATGCCCGAAGCTGGATTCTACGTATTTCCAAAAGTGACTGGACTGATGCAGAGAATGGGATTCCATGACGTTGAGGAATTCAGGAAGGCAACTCTGAATGAAACGGGAGTAAGCTTCTGCTGTAGACACCACTTTGGTAGACCTTTGGAAGGAGAAACTGATTTCTATATCCGAATGGCATTCTCTGGAATTGGGAAAGATAATCTACAGGAGGGAATGAATCTTTTCAGAAACTGGGTTGATTCTAACATAAAATAATGGCTAAGGCAATGTTTGGAGCAGGCTGTTTTTGGGGAGTTGAATACAATTTTTCTAAAGTTAAAGGAGTGAATGGAGTCGTTTCAGGATATAGTGGCGGAAAAACCGATAATCCAACCTATGAACAAGTTTGTAGTAATACAACTGAGCATGCTGAAGTTGTGTTAATTGACTATGATTCAGATCTTGTTTCGTATGATACCTTACTGAATGTTTTCTGGGAAAAACATGATCCGACCACGCTTAATCGGCAAGGCCTAGATGTAGGAACACAATACCGTTCAGTAATATTTTACTTTACTAAAGTCCAAAAAGAGATTGCAAAAAAATCATTAGAATACAAACGGAATATTTTAGGTGACAAAAAAATCATCACTGAAATCACAGAAGCAAGGGATTTTTGGTTAGCTGAAGAATATCACCAGAAATATTTTGAGAAACATGGTGCAGGACACTGAGATTTAATCTATCCCATACCAACATCAAGAACCATCATAACTGAAAAACCCACCATTACGCCCATTGTTGCAATGTCTCCATTACCACCTCTATGGGCTTCCGGTACCAATTCCTCCACAACAACGAAGATCATTGCTCCAGCCGCGAACGCAAGAGCATACGGCAAAAGTACATCCATGTGGTAAACCACAGCTGCACCTAATACTGCAGCGATGGGCTCTACCAAGGCAGACAATTGTCCCCACCAGAAGCTTTCTTTTCGAGAAAGGCCTTCCCTCCTAAGTGGAAGGGAAACTGCAGCTCCCTCTGGGAAATTTTGCAAACCTATTCCTATGGCTAGAGCGATTGCCCCCCCAATAGGCTCACCATGGGCAGCAGCACCAAATGCTACTCCCACTGCTAGACCTTCTGGTATGTTGTGAAGGGTTATAGCTGAGACAAGGAGCATGCTTCTGTGCCATGTGGTCTTGATACCTTCAGTTTCTTCAGGAGGTGCACCAGGATGAAGATGGGGCAAGAATTTGTCAATCATTCTCATACAAACGCCCCCAACAAGGAATCCAAACAGGACTGGAAGAATTCCACCAAGGTAAGGACTGTCAGAATGTTCAATAGCCGGTGCTAACAAAGACCAGAAACTAGCAGCAATCATTACGCCTGCGGCAAACCCCAGCATTCCGTCAAGAATCTTTCTATTGACTTCCTTAAAAAAGAATACTAGACCTGCACCTGCAGCAGTCATACCCCAGGTGAAGAGACCGGCAGCCAAAGCCTGTTCCCATGGATCCCAACCTTCCAAAAATTCAAACATTACGCTTGAGGAAATAATGGCTTATTTAGGGTTTCTCATACCCTCTGGAGGTTGGGCATTGACCATCCTGACTCCAAAATAAATCAGACCAAAACTGACTAATTGGATCCAACCCAATTCTTCATCCAATAGGAACCAACTGGACAGAATCCCAAAAACAGGAACTACATTGACAAAACTGGAAGCCCGATTCGCCCCTATCACATCAACGCCAATCGCAAAGAAAACATAAGCAACGGCTGTAGAAAGTACACCCAGATAGGCTATCAGCAACCATTCCTCATTAATCCAAACTCGGTCCCAAGGTGCTTCATTAATAACAAAAGGTATAAAGAAAATACAGCCAATCAAGGATACCCAAGCAATCAGAGATAATGAACTAAGTTGATCCTCTCCTCTTTCAAGAACATAGCGCCTCATAGAGACGACGTAGATTGCATAAGTAAATGCACCAAACATTATCAGACTATTACCCGTAATCCGCTCCCCAAATGGAATTTGAACGTTAGGTGAAGCCAAGAATATTAGAAGAATCCCCGTAAAACTAAGGCAAATACCTATTATTCCTCCTGAATTCATACGGTGTGAAAGAAGCCAGATAGAGAGTATAGCGACAAAAACGGGATTGAAACCGATGACCAGTGATGCATCAGATGCAGCTGTTCTCTGCATTCCAAACATATACCCTATCTGGTATAGAAAAACAGAAGTGAAAGCCATCAGGAATAATGGTTTCCAATCCTCTTGTTTAGGTATTGTGTTTCCCTCCCTATACCACATCCATACAAATAGAACTGGAAGGGCAAAACCATACCTCAGAAACATCACAGAAAAAGGATAATCAACTAAATCAACTGCCAGAATACGGCCCACAGGCCAGGCAACTCCCCAGAACATGGCAACCGACAACATCATCAGATTGGTGATCGCCAATTTTCTGCCACTAGGTTGTTCCATAATTGCAGCTCTTAGTCTTTCTTGGTACCCAGGAAATATTCATTGATTTGAGGATCAACCAGTATTTCACTGGCTGGTGCTGTATGGACAACTTTCCCATTAGAAAAGATATACCCTCTATCGGAACGAGATAATGATAATCTGGCGTTCTGCTCAACAATCAGAACCGTTATCCCTTTCGTTCTAAGTGCATCAATCCGCTCTATTATCTGTTGCTGGTAAAGGGGACTAAGAGCTGCGGTGGGCTCATCAAGCAGAAGGAAATCGGGATCATTGATTAGAGCCCGGCTAATTGCTAACATCTGTCTTTGACCTCCAGACAAAGAAGCTGCCACATCATTCATACGAGGTCTCAAGTCCTCAAACATTTGCAATGCTCTTTCAATACGTTCTTCCAACAGAGGTTTAGACAACTGAATACCACCCATCTCCAAATTCTCCTTTACTGATAAACTCTGAAATACATTATCTACTTGAGGAACATAAGCAATTCCTCTATTGACCAAAGAATCGGTACGCCAACCCGAAACTTCAGAATCCTTATGCATGACGCTGCCACCGTAGTAAGTGGCAATTCCAAAAATGATTTTGATAAACGTCGACTTACCACAACCATTGGGACCTATTATTGTTACGAATTCGCCTTTGTCAATGTAAAGGTCAATACCATTGATGATTTTAACTGACCCATAACCACCTTCAAGTGATGTAACTTCCAGAAGATGACTCATTTCGCTCCCCCGAGATAGGCCTCAATCACTTCTTTGCTATCTTTTACTTCGTCTGGGGAACCTTGCATCAAGACACGACCTTGATCCATGACTACTATACGGTCCACTCCATGACGTAAAATAAAATCCATGTTGTGTTCTATAACAAGAATCGAGATTCCTTTATCATCTACTATCTTTCGTAGATTATTGAATATTTTCTCTGCTAGAGGGCCTGCAACACCTGCAACAGGTTCATCCAATAGCAACAAAAGCGGATCGCCCATCAATGCTCGGCCTATGTCAACCAACTTACTTTGCCCCCCAGATAATTCACTAGTCAAATTGTGGGCCATATGCCTAATTTCTAATTCATCTAAAGTCTGGTATGCTTTTCTAACACGAAGTCTTTCTTCATCTGGAATAAAGAAGGAAGCAAAACCTGTAAATGGATTCGTACCGAACTGATTTCTAGGAGGGATTAACAAGTTCTCAATAGAGGTCATATCTCTCCACAATCTAGTATGTTGGAAGGTACGTGTTAGCCCTAGTTTCTGTACCTTATCTGGAGTTAAATTATTAGAATTTCTATTGAAAATCTCGACGTCACCTTTAGTCGCGTCAAGAAGACCAGATATACAATTAAAAGTGGTTGTCTTACCGCAACCATTGGGCCCTATCAGACCAACAAACTCCCCTTTGCCAACATCAAATGAAATGTTATCAACTGCACGTAAACCACCGAAATCCTTTGTCAGATTAGTAACCTTGAGAACAGAAGACATCAATTATCACCCTCTTGTACAATTTTTCTTTGACCTAAATGACTGATTGCTACGACCAAGGCCAGGAGTATAATTGCTAAAATAATTCCAACCATCAAACCTATTTTGTAGACCATCCACAAACCAACAAGACATGAAAGTAGAGCCAAAGTCCAGAATAACCAATAAATATCTATTCGGAAATCTGAAGATTCTTCTGGCCTCTTGGGTACCTCTGGTAAGAGGCCCTTTTCAGAGAATAATAAACTTAATACTATCACAAGCCCAATAAGTGACACCTTAACATAAGCCAGTTCTGGAAGAACATTTTCAACATTGTTTCCAAAAACTATAGTTATAGACAAGTCACTCATAAAAATGCTCATTACATCTAAAATAAGCCATGCGAATAATTCGTCAACAAATGTAACCATAGTGTGAAACTCGTTAGTCACATTGTTACGCCCTAAAACCATCAAATTAAAGACAAAATCATTCAGAACGATTATGAATGCTCCTATGATCATTGCTTTATTGTTTCCTTTTCCACCAACTATAAAAGCAGCCCATATCAGAAAAGTTGAAAAAACGGGGCTAAGAAAATCATCCAGTATACTCATCTTCAACCACGCCCATAAAGCTCCTCCAAGGGCGGCAATGGCAGCTCCCAACGCAAGACTTGTAGCTTTTTGGTAAAATACCGAATGTCCATGATGCATTGTGACTTCTTCGTCTTCTCGTATAGCTCGTAATATCCTTCCCCATGGCGAATTAATCATTAGTCCCAATACAAACCACACTGCCAAACACAAGAAAATAGCAAGTACGGATAAAAACACAGTATAAGGCGCAACCTGCAAGATTCCCTCAGCATTTCTCAAGTCAAGATATTCGCCAACTGAATTATCAAAGGTATTTTCCCACCACTCCTTAAAAGGTTGAGGGTACAATGTCACACCTATTGCTGATTTAGACGTTGTTCCTGCTCTTAAAAGTGGTTCAGCTCTCATAGTAATTCTAAGCATTTCACCAAGTGAAATGGTTACGATTGCAAAATAATCCATACGAAGGCGTGCTGTGGGATATGCTAAGAACCAACCCGCTGCCGCAGAGAGTAACATAGCAAAAATAGTTGCCGAGAGGATAGACCATCCATGGCCACCTGGTTTATCCTCAGGAACGGTTAGAATACCAACGGTTATGGCTCCTAAACCTGCAAATAAAATAACACCAAAATTGGTCATTCCTGTCAAACCTGTGTGCAAATTCAAGGAAAAGGCCAAAATCGAAAACACACAAAGAAGAACAATAATTCTTGTAATCTGGATATACTGGGTCTGACTAGTACTGCTAGGTAGATTCCAGGCAATACTGCAGAGTATAAAGAAAAACACAACGAAAAGAAACCATGAACCTCGCTCACTTGAACGACCATATGCTGCTTTAGAAGGTGGTAAAATTGCTTCCCAGAAAATTCTTTGGATATATTCTAAGCCTTTTGAAGCGTTGTCGGCTAATGGATTAAAAGAAAATAATATGAAGAATATACCTATGTTTTGAATCAAACTAAAAGGAACGTACTGATACAAAATAATACCAAAAAGAAGGCGATATAGATTAAAATATTCCGTAATCTTGGCTGTAGAATCTCTATAAAATAAATTTTTATTAATTGTATCTCTTAAATTAGAAAGATTTCCAAACACGAAACGACTTACAACATTAAACGAAAACAGAATCATTACAAATGCTGACTCCGTAACGTATGCCCTAGATTGAGGGTCTATGGCCGATTCGCAATAAATTAGTAAAATCCCAATTGTTGCAAGAACAAGATTTATTCTATGAGACACCTCAGCTCTAGATTTAGTAATCACAAGGACCAGCAAAACAGCGCTCAGAATAACGAAAAGATAGAAAAGGTCTACGAGGTAATAAATCATTCCAGAACCCGAAGTAGCTTCATCTAGGAAGAAAACAAAGGCTGTTAGAACAACACATCCAACCATTGTAGACCACATCTGAATTTCAGTAATTTCTTTTAATTTCCTATCAAGACCAATTAGTAATCCAATTAATTCCATTCTTGAGAAAAATAACGTGAATACTACTAACAGAATACCTGAGACCTCTAAAAGTAGAAACATCAGGTCTATTACCAGATAAATTGTTCCGCTGCCAGCAACCAAATAGTCCACTCCAAAAGATACGAGTGTTAACAAGAATCCTGAAACTAATAATTGTACCTTCTGTTCAGAATTCAAACTCTTGGCAGGCTCATAAATTTTACGGATCTCTGGAAGATAAGACGCAATTGATGAATACATTACGATTAAACCAATTATATTCAAGAAGAAAAATACATAATCGACAAGAAGATAAGCTAAACCTACACCAGATGTACGAAGATCGAGAAAGCTTACAACCACGATCTGCAATGCTGCTGCTGCAAAGACCATACCCTTTTGATATGATGTGAAATTACGAAAGATAGAACCAATATATGGTGTTTGAGGGATATTCTTGAAATCTGGAATTGAAAACGAAGAACTAACTGTAATGTGATTAAAGAGATATAACCAGAATATTATTATTCCCCACAAAATGAATCCAAACCAGGAAGCTGACCACAAACAAAACACAAGCAATAAGAAAAGGAATATGTTCATCGGACTGAATATAGTTCCTTTGCTACTTCGAGCTCTCTCAATCTCCCAATTCGCAATGGCATTGCCTATACCTTTTGGCATAGTCATTAATGCTCCAACAAGAAACAGGTATGGCATAGCCTCACCAAAGGCTGAATAGGATGAGCGACCTAATTCAGGCCCTACATCTATCAAAACTGACTCTGAAACAGTACGTATGAAACCTACAATTAAGGAAGCTATGATTGCTCCTCTAACTGAACCCAAAGTACCAAGTACTATAACTGCAAAAGAAGGAAGAAGAATACTCAGGCCTAGATTGGGATTGACTCTAACAAACAGTGAGAGAAGAACTCCACATGTACCTGAGATGCCTGCTGCAATGAATGCCGTCTGTGCATGGACTCTTTCAACATTAATCCCTGAAGATGCTGCAAGGTCAGGATTGTCTGCCACTGCACGCATTTTTCTGCCTAATTTAGTCACATTAAGCACTACCCATAATAGAAGAGCTATAGAGAATATACCGACTATCATTGCTGCTTTGGTATACTGAAGGTAATACTCATCCTCAACAGTATTGTAAAATGCGAGAACGGTTCCATCTGAATCAAGTCGTTCACCAAAATTTAAACGCCACAATCTACTAGAAATTTCGAATTTAGCTTCCCTGAGGTCCACCCAATCTGGATCCGTTACAAATCTATGATTCACAGCACGATATCTAAGGTATAAAATTCCTCTCAGAATCATTGAAATACCCAATGATGAAATCATCATAATCTGAGGAATTGCATTTTTCTGACGGAAACGCCGGTATACTAGTCGGTCTAGTATAACTCCTAAAAGACCCGTAAGTAAAAAAGCCAAAACACAAGCCCAGAATAAAAGGTCCCAGGTTAGTTCACCATCTTTAGGTACTGAAGAATAAGGAACACGATCTCCACCCATCATTAAAGAGAAATAAGGACTCCACATCATTGTGACGCCGATGTATGCACCAACCAACATTATTTCGGCTTGAGCAAAATTCCCAAAACGCTGGACTTTGTAGATTAGAGTTAAACCAATAGCAAGTGTAAGATACTGTGCAGCCCAGTAACAAGCCGTTAACATAGTTGAATTCGTGTCAAAGGACATTTCAATTGTAAGCCCTTTTCCTATGAATAATGAGTCAAAAGCTATACTCAGGATTGATAAAATAGCTAACGGAGACAATGCAATTGCAACACTTTGCTTCTTAGCATCTAAATTGCTTATACAAATATGTAATAAATAAAAACCTGAAATTGTGAACTGAAAGAATTGAATAAGCCAAAGTGAATCTCCATGTATCAACCACGACAGAGGATAGCCTTTGTAATTAAAAATTAGAAAATCCTGTAGGCGAAGGGCAAAAAAAGAATCAACCAAGAGGAACCATGCGAACTTTATTCCAAGAGACAGATTATTCCAGCTCTCTCGAATGGCTTTCACAGTGTTACCACTATAATTTTGCAATCCTAATCAACTCTCCTGCTTAAGCGACAAGATGGAAGCACCTATAACTGTTCAACCCCACAGCAGGGCAGCCACAGCCCCTGTGGCCGCCCCTTTTTGCTTATGAGTTTTTCTCTTTAAGAATGCTTCAGAGCCTTCTACGGAGAATTAGCACTACACCAATTGCAGCAATTGCTGACATCAGACCAAATCCTGGAACCTCATCTTCTTCTTCAGGTTCTGGCTCAGGTTCGGGTTCGGGTTCTGGTTCTACATCGAAGGTACAAGAATTATCCTCTTCGTTTGCATCAGCATTGAAATTATTAGCTGTACTATCCGTACATCCTCGAACTGGCTTCTTCGCTATACCTTCATCATTCAGACCTGATATCAGGCCCCAACTACTATGGCAATCAAGAGTTAAATCCGCAGCAAAAGTGCAGACGTCATAACCAGATCCAACAACATCTCCATTTGAATCAAAGATGTGTATACCACTAGCTCCAACAAACGGTGCATCTGCACCACCAACTAGAAGTCCAAGCATATCTGCAGGTCCATCTGTAGCAATTGGGGTGTTTGCAGCAAAAGCTGTTGCAAGACCTATTGCAGCTACAGCATCAAACGTTTCACGTGCGTAAATCGCAGTGGAATGATTGTAAGCATACAATGCTGATGTCTGTGCAAACAATCCATCAAACATGGCTCCAAAAGGTGTCGCGGTCGCTGCACCTGGCTTGGTAGCTGTTACTCCAGGCAAAGCAGCAGACGCATCTGTGAAAGCATTTGCAAAAGCTGCATCGGCGATTCCATCGCCACCAAATACTGGCAAACCAAGGTTCTGTGTTACTGCCTCTTCCAAAATCTTTGCTCCGTCAGTCGCATAGGTGACCATTACCAATGAGTCACAACCGGCTGCGCCTATCTGCTCTATTTGTGTTGAGAATGATTCTTGAGTCTCAACATTGTATCCAATCTTTGTACAATTGGAACCAAAGTTAGCTTCAAAAGCGTCGGCAAAACCAGCACCATAATCATTTGTCATGTAAAGAATCGCTGGATTTGTATATCCTGCTGCAGTAACAACTGATGCCAAGGCTTGACCCTGTTGTTCATCACTTGGAACTACACGATATAAGAAATCACTATCGTCAGCAGTTGTAAGTGCTGGTGAGGTACTTGCATAGGAAACCATAGGGATTCCTGCATCTCTAGCTACTGGCATAGCACCAAGTGTAGCACCAGAACATGCTGCTCCTGCAATTCCAACTACACCTGCATTTATCAGAGTTGTAGCTGATGCTGCTGCAGTATCTCCATTACATCCTGAATCTGCCATCTCTAATGCAAACTGGAAATTCAACGGCTGTATCGTATTCATGAAACCTATAGCCACATTTGCAGCTATTGTGAATCCCATTGAATACTCAGCAATTGGACCTGTGAGTGGGTTCAACAAACCAATCTTAATTGCTGGATTGTCGTAACTAAGGCCCGTCAAAAGACCCCATTCTGCATTACATGCTAATGCTAACGAAGGGGCACCATCCACTATTATTGGGTTGAATTGACAGATATCGTAGCCTGAACCTACTACATCACCATTAGTATCAAAAACATGAACACCGCTGGCTCCAGTATATCCTGCTCCACTACCAAGAGCTTTGATGTTATCTCTAACAGTACTGCCATCAGTTGCAGCATCTGCTGCGACTTTTGCTTTACCGATTATGGATATTGCATCATACACTTCATTGATATATATTCCAGAAGTGTTACCTCCTGCTGCCACAAACGCATCATTGAATGCTGTTTTTTCGGCAGTGTCAAAACCTGCCTTTGGCTTGGTTGCAATAACCAACGCTGCTGCTCCAGCTGCACCTGGTGTAAAGTCACCAAGGAAGCTCATATCGGCAATACCATCTGCACCCATTACTGGATACGGGCAACCTGAAGAGCAGACTGCAGTTGGGGCACCGTATACTTCATTTGCAGCCATTGTTTCCAAAATCATTGCACCATCTGTAGCGTAACTGACCATGATTAAACTGTCACAACCAGCTGCGGCTATCTGATCAACTTGAGTTTGGAAATCAGTTTGAGTTTCAACATTGTATCCAATCTTTGTACAATTGGAACCAAAATTAACTTCAAATGCGTCTGCTAGACCTGCTCCATAATCATTTGTCATATAGATGATTGCTGGATTTGTCCAACCGTGAGACATTGCCATAGCTGCCATAGCTTGACCCTGTTGCTCATCACTTGGAACTACACGGAAAAGAAAGTCACTATCAGCTGCGGATGTTACCGCTGGAGAAGTACTTGCATAGGAAACCATAGGGATTCCTGCATCTCTAGCTACTGGCATTGCTCCAAGAGTAGCACCTGAACATGCAGCTCCCGCAATTCCAACCACTCCATTAGATACGAGAGTGGAAGCAGCTGTTGCTGCTGTATCTCCATTACATCCTGAATCTTGCTCATCAAGCTGGAAATCATATCCAGAATTGGCCGCATTCAGATCAGCTATAGCAACTTCAGCTGCTGTAGTGAAAGGAGGGGCATATTGAGCAATAGGACCTGTTAATGGATTCAACAAACCTATCTTCACAACTGTGTCTTCTGCCGCTGCATTAGCGACTGGGCCTATACCGAATATGGGCATCACACCTGATGCCAAGACAGCAAAAGCCACTGCTAGCGTTAATATCTTGCTTGATTTCATAAGCATTCACACCTTGCCGTCATTGCAGGGGGTAAATAAAAGAGTTCATGCCCTACGCGTAGGATAGAAAGAACTCATTACCAACAGGATTGGGTTGAACAACGTAATTAGAGGAACATTGTTATTAACCACATTCAGTCTGTTACTCAAAAACTGGTAGTTCTAATGGCTGAGGAAAAAAACAAGAATGCACCTAAATTTGTCTACAATTGCGTTAGATGTGGGCAATATTGCTCCAAAGTTAATGGCGTCCCAGTATACTTTGATGATCTTAGTAGATGGAGAAAAAACGGAACTCTGAGCAGTATCGCACCAAACATTGGAATGGATATGTCTCAAGGATTCCCTCAACTGGTTTTAGAGACAAAAGAAGGTGAAACGGGGTGCCCAATGTATGATTCGGAAAATAAGAACTGTCAGGTATATCATGATATGCCACTCAATTGTCAGGCCTACCCTCTGGGTTACAATGGCGAGAAATACTTTGTAACGGACAAGGCTTGTCAAGGATTGGGCCAAGGTGAGATGACAGCCGACCAACTCAAAACTCAGAGAGATGCAGCCAAAGTGGACTATGAAGCAAAGGTTGAGAGCAATACCATTGTTCCTCTGATTTATAGCGTAATAATGGGTGATTTGGTCGACCAATCACGGAAAGCCATGGGAAATATGAGTGATGAACAAAAAGACCAACTCCAGGATATTATGAAGGAGGATGAAGACTGAAGCCAGTCCTGCTTTCTACACTCAAATTTTTGGCACTCCACGGTGGAACAAGGCACCCAGTGCACATATCCTCCATCAGTTTGTCAAAGCAATTGCATGTAAGTCAACAATCGGCATCAAGATATCTGATTGAATTAGTTGAGAAGGGATATCTGGAAAGGAGATTGGCACAGGGAGGACAAGTGGTAACCATAATGAATAAGGGAATTGCCATCCTGAGAAAGGAATTCTCCGAATATGGGCTTATCTTCGGGGCTCAAGAGAAAATAGAAATGAGAGGTATCCTAGAGACCGGGCTCGGTGAGGGGGGCTACTATATCTCCAAAAAAGGATATATGGAACAATTTGAAAAGAAACTGGGGTGGCGTCCTTTTGAGGGAACTTTTAACCTCAGGCTGAACGAGGATGAAGTGCCAAAAATAGAGGCCATGAAAGCTGCAGAGGGAATCCCGATTGAAGGTTTCGAACAGGAAGGCCGGACTTTTGGAAAGGCATGGCTGTTCAAATGCATCTTAATCAATGGGTCCAAAAAAGTAGAAGAATGTGCAGTAATATCTCCAAAAAGGACACATTACAAGAGAGTGATAGAAATTATTTCACCAACCTATCTAAGAGATAAGTTTGAAGCCAAAGATGGTGATTCCTTTGTATTACAAATTGATCTGGGAGATGTTTAAAATAGGATACAACCAATGAAAAAAGAGGCAGCAATAGAATGAACCCATTTCACGATTATTATGGTATAGAATGGTATCTCATATTACTGGCTTGGTCTGCAATAGCACTTGGTTCGCATTTTTACCAAGTTGGATTTGCCGTCAGGTTGATCCGCCTCGGAAAAGATGATGATCGTTTCAATTCATGGAAACAGCGATTGACCGAGTTCTTGAGGGATTGGTTAGGCCAGCGCAAAGTCGTTCAGGATAAGGTAGCAGGATATGCACATGCACTGATCTTCTGGGGTTTCTTGCTGCTAGTAAGTGATATTGTGGATCTGGGAACTGGCGGACTCTTGCAGGCATTTCTCAGCAATATCCAGTTAGACGGAATTTGGAACCTGATTGTGGACTTGGGGTACGCCATGGCCACGATAGGAATCCTAATCGCCTTATATCGTAGAATAATAATCAGACCAGCAAAACTGAAAGGTGCAAGTATAGAAGGTCCTTTAATCCTACTGGCGATCCTGGGAATTGTGCTAACGGCTTTTATCGTTGAAGCTGGAAATATGATAGGTGAAGAGACAAAATACAATCCATGGGAACCAATAGGTGTCCTTTTCGCAAAGCAAATGAATGGTATGGACCACGACACAATAGCCAGCATGGTTGACATTAGCTACTGGCTACACATGGTACTGATAGGTGGATTCTTGATTGAAATTCCTCAGACAAAACATTCTCACATAATTGGTACTATTCCAAACGTGATGTTCCAGGACCACGATCCAATGGGGACCATGATTCCGCTACAGACCAATGAAACTAATGAGGCCGTGAAGACCGATGATTTAGACTTTGACAATCTGACACTGGGTGTTAACAAATTCGCAGACTTTACCTGGAGGCAATTATCAGATGGATGGGCCTGTACTGCATGTGCCCGATGCCAGGATGTCTGTCCGGCCTATAACAGCGGCAAGACCTTGAACCCCATGCAGATCGTATTGGATGTCAAGGACTATGGAAGAGAACATGGGTCTCTTCTTCTGACCGGAAAAGAACCTGAAGAGACAATTGTAGATCGATTCACTCCGGACGCGATTTGGGCTTGTACCACTTGTTATGCCTG
>NYYK01000100.1 GCA_002685895.1 Methanobacteriota archaeon | reverse complement strand
GAGACCGGTTTGACAACATCGCACACGTATAATTCAGCAGGTGATTACACCGTAGTCCTTTCAGTATCAGACGGGGAGTTTGAGACTCAAAAAGAGCAGGGGCTCAAAATATTTGCAGAAGATGCTGCTGAACCAACTGCTTCTATTACCACATGGAAGGATGATGATTGTGATGACGAGGCTCCTTCAGCATCTGGAACTTACATCCTAGTTTGGATTTGTGATGATGCAATGGATGAATCAGAAAGGGATTGGGACCCTTCTACCACCGTTTCACTCGATGCAACAGGTAGTGGGGCTGGAAGTGCAGAATCTTGGATAGTAAGTTGGAAATGGGATCTCAACATCAACATTGATGAAGATGGTGATGGTGACAAGACAAACGATGTTGATGCAAGTGGCGAGACCCATGAATGGGAAGTACCCCCAGGTGAATGGAAGATTCAACTGACCGTTACCGATGACCAAGGCATGACCTCTTCTGAGGACACATGGGTCTATGTCAACGCCCGTGCGAAATGGAGTGATATCGGGGAGATTGGGCGAAATAATTCTGCAGACAATCCTCGGGAAGATTTCACTGCTCCCTTAACTTACGATTTTGAGAACTCTCATAAATTGAATCAGTTCAAGGCAAGATTAGTTTATCCGAAGAAGGACCCCGGCGCAGGTTGTGGAGCACTCTGTGAGCAGGACAACAGAATGGACCTCTATTTCTTCAACCAAACCGATGAAGAAGTACGCAACAGTAGCGCTAATTCTGATGAACAACAAACAGACTCAGATTGTTCTGAAGACAATTACTGTTTGACAATGACTTCCAGCACTGGAGATTTGCGAGATCATTTGGATGGTCAATGGACTGTCCAAGTATTCAATACCAAACAACATAACGCAGAAATACTTGAACTACAAATAATCCTCAAGTACAAATGAGGTCATTTGCCACTCAGTTGTGCGTTTTCACTCCCCTTGAATATGCTCTATCGTGGCGTTTAGTTCAAATAGGGGGGGTGAGTCGGCCGACTCACTCAAAGGAGAGTATAACCATGGGTTCACAATGGGAAGATAAGAAGAAGCCGCACCTGAATATAGTGTTCGTCGGTCACGTTGACCACGGCAAATCGACCACAGTCGGTCGTTTAATGCTGGACAGCGGGCACATCGAGCCTCACGTCATCGAGAAGTTCGAGAAGGAAGCTGCAGAGCGAGGAAAGGCCGGATTCGGATTCGCCTACGTAATGGATGGATTGAAGGAAGAGCGAGAGCGTGGTATTACCATCGATGTCGCACACAAGGAGTTCTACACTCCTAACTATTACTTCACCGTCATTGACGCACCAGGTCACCGAGATTTCGTCAAGAACATGATTACAGGGACCAGCCAAGCAGACGCTGCAGTTCTCTGTGTTGCTGCAAACGATGGTGTCAATGCTCAGACAAAAGAGCACACTTTCCTAGCCCGTGTATTGGGTGTTAAGGAGCTCATCGTCAATGTCAACAAGATGGATATCCCTGGTGTTGATTACTCAGAGACACGCTACAACGAAGTTGTCGAGGAGACCAGCAATCTACTCAAGATGGCTGGATTCGATCCATCAAAGGTTACTTTCATCGCATGCAGTTCACTTGCTGGTGACAATGTATTCAACAAGAGCGAAAACATGCCTTGGTATAGTGGCATGACCCTCTTCGAAGCAATTGATGGAGTTCAGATGCCTCCAAAGCCAGTTGACAAGCCACTTCGCTTGCCAATTCAAGATGTCTACAAGATTGGTGGTATTGGTACCGTTCCAGTCGGCAAGGTTGAAACTGGTGTACTAAACTCAGGAAAGACAGTTCAGTTCAACCCAAGCGAACAGAGTGCAGAAGTCAAATCAATCGAGATGCACCACACAGTGGTTGATCGAGCAGAACCTGGTGACAACGTTGGATTCAACGTTCGTGGTCTATCTGCAACTGACATCCGCCGTGGTGACGTCTGCGGGTACACAGACAAACCTCCAATGTATGTTCGCCACGATGAGACCTTCATTGGTCAGATTCAGTTGATGGACATCCCTAAGGCAATCGGCGCTGGATACACACCAGTGTTCCACGCTCACACTGCTCAAGTTGCAGTTCGCTTCGTAGATTTACTTGAGAAGACTAGCAAGGGAGAGAAGACAGCTAACCCTGACTTCCTCGTCACTGGTGATGCATGTCTAGTTCGATTCCAACCAACCAAGCCAATGGCAATTGAGCAAGCAGATACGTTCCCTGAACTATCCCGCTTCGCTATCCGTGACATGGGTAAGACCGTGGCTGCTGGCGTTTGCATGAAGATTGAGAAGAAGTGATTGCCGATAATGTTTGGAGAAAACCGAAGATAACTCATAGGTTGGTCTCCTCATGGCAAGCATCACAGCAATCAAAGTCACAGGGCTTAATCACGAGCATGTCGACAAATTGTGCGACGGAATTAAGCATATTTCAGAGCAGACCGGCGTCTCAATGCGAGGTCCAATTCCACTACCAACTCGCCGTCTTGTAGTTCCTTGCCGCAAGAGTCCCGATGGGGAAGGTTGCGAGACTTGGGATCACTGGGAGATGCGAGTTCACAAGCGTCTTATCGAGTTAGAGATTAATTCAGCAAAGGATGAAGCCGTATTAGCGCGGGTCGTTCACGGCTTGGATATCCCTGACACGGTGACCATTGAAATCACCCTACGAAACGTAACTTGAATTTGACTTGGTCAGATTAGTTAGTTCACTCAGTAATGAGTTGGTATTCTCAAAGGCTTGCTTTTTCAGCTAATCCAGCAGCAATTAATCCATTGGCGTAGTTGAAGTCACAGAATTCAATATCACCAGTCATTAATTCTAATTCGTTGCCATCGGCATCAATGATGGGTTCGGGCAAATCTTGCAATATCTTGATTCGAATCATATTTGCAGAGGCTTCTTCTGAACTGCTGCTATCCAACTCAACTTGAGTTGTTGCAGTAGTTTTATCTTCTGAGCTAGAGGAAATATCAGGATTAACCATCCCTGATGTAGGGTAGGCGCTCATTCGAGCAATTCTGTCTTCCTCATCATCATCAGGATCATCGTATGGAGTCTCCTCAGTTTCTTCAATCTTAATTTTGGGTGGCCCTTGACCAGTGAGTCCTCCTTCCTGCTTGACAAAGGCGTCTAGTTGAGTAGTTCCTGGCTTTACTGTTGTAGTTGCCTCCACTTCACCAAGCAATCCTTGTTGCAATACATTCCAAGAGACTTGGTGTTTGTATTTCTCAATCAATTCATTTAATCCCTCGTAAAACGATCTTTCTGCGACATCATGCCTCTGCCAATCTAGTGGTGTGAGATTCTTCTTTGCTTCACCAAGAGCGTCACCGTGGGGTGCCAAAGTTAGATTATCGGCCGAAGCGTGGCGAACGAATGAAGTAAGTCGATGTTGGGTTAAATCAGCGACTGCTCTTCTGACATTTCCTTGTCGTCTACTGAGATTTACTGCCTTCACACTCCATCCTTCATTTTTTCCAATTTCTGCTAACTCAGTATCAATGCTGGCTAGAAGAACTGCCACTTGAGTCCAAAAGTCGGGACGAGGCAATTCTATCGGGTGATTACGTTTTGCTTGTTGGCGAACTAGGCTGAATAATTGGTTTTCAATAGCCTGCAATTGAGCGGCGCTAACCCGCGTGATATCACCTTCATCACTCTCCATTTAGGTCGCCCGGAACCCCCCTGCTCAGGGGCATCCTAAGAATGCTTCACTTAGAACTGATGTTAGAGGATGATAGTATGCCCACTGTTAGAGAGCATTCAAACGATGAAAGCACGCACAGGAATATGCGGAGGCGGGGCCATGTTGCGTAATTCGTTGTCGAGGCGCTCATTTCTCATCGTGTTGATATTCATCTCTACTCTTCTTTCTCCGTTTGCCACTTCAACCCAGTCCAATTGGTCGGGACCTAGTGTGGCTGATTTAGGTGGGGATGGCGGTAATACTACTATCACGGGGTTTTCGATTCCCGAGGGCGAGACAATTCTTAACGCGTGGCTCGAAGTTGGTGAAGATAGTGATTCAGATCTCGGTACAGGTATTGTATGGGAGGAAGATGCTGCTGGCAAACTCAATTTCAGTTGGGGTTTATGGAATTCAACAACAACCGAATTCTTTGATGGTGCTTTGAGTCTCGACGCCAATCATTCGGTTGGACGGATTAATGATTTTGAAACACTCACTCGCACATTACAAGATTGGAATATGGGTGGTACACCGGGAATTTGGGAGGTGAGCGATATGCTTGGGATACCAGGTCAATTGAATGGCTCTGCAAGAGAATCAAGTGGTGGCCTAATTCCGATTGGTGCTGTAACTGGTCGTTACATCATTGCCACTATGGCAGATCAATCGTTACCAAATGGGGTACACACATGGATGGAATCTCCAGATTTTTATGTTCCCACAATCATCAATGATTTCAATCTAACTTTTTCACATTGGCAGCATATGTACACTCCTTCTTTGGGCTCTGGTAATGCTGATGGGGCTTGGGTTGAGATGAGTATTGATGGCGGTCAATCATGGGACTACATTACTCCTGAAGGAGGCTACAACAATCACATCAGTTCTGCCGCTCCATCACCAAACGGAAGTGGCGGATCTAATTTTGAAGTATGGGCTTCACCTAATGCTACTGGTTGGCAGCAAGCAGTATTTCACCTCGATAACCAACCCGGTATCATCAATGCCAGTACAGTCCGTTTTAGGTTCGTAGCTTGGACAGACATCAACTCAACTGTACAGCGTCCAGGTTGGTTCATTGACAACGTGAACCTGACAAATATTGGAGATGATGGTGGTGCATGGTTCCACGGCAATCTCACAAGTACATATTTGGATAACGCTGAATCTTACTTGATGTTCGAAGTCAACCTCTCAAATGCAAGCGGCCCCATCATGGTCGACTACGCTGTTGATTTTGACATGGAGGGAGATGTCTACGACAACTTTCGTTGGGAGTGGTCGCTCAATAATTCCAGTGCTTGGCCACCCTGGACTCCATTTTCTGTGGACATGCCCGCTTTTGGAGTTCTCATAGGTGGTCAGATGTATATTGATGATTCAAGAGGTTGGAAGCATCTGTCCCATCCACTTCCACAAACACTTGCTGGCAATTCATCAGTTTTCATCCGAGTCTATTTGGAGACCGATAATTTTCCCGGTTCAGGATTTGGTGGAACCACACTTGATCCACCAGAAGGATTGTTCTTGGATGATGTGAAAATTACTTCAGGTACAACAGGTAACCAAACCACACACTTGAATTTGAACTTCACAGATATCAACAATGGGAATGTCATACATAGTGGCATCGGAACAGGATTTGATGAGTGGCAACATTTGCCTTTGTATGGAGTCAATGGTCCAACTTATCAGTATGATTCTTTTGAGGATTCACCTCTTCTCCCTGAAGGCTGGGGAACAGAAACTATTAGGGGCTCAGGCTGGGAATTTCGCTCTCATAACTTGAACTGGAGTTATGGTCCTGACGCACCAACTAATGGTTCACACTATGCTGGTATTGAATTCGGCAATTTGTATCAACCCGACACATGGACCCATCTGACTTCGCCTGTATTGAACATCCCGGCAAATAGCCACGCACGAATATCATTCAAGCAATTCGCTTGTGCAGAGAAGTCGTGGGATGGAGGAGTTCTCTATATTTCTACAGACGATGGACGTAGTTGGATGCCATACGGCACTAATGAACCCTATTTCTATGAAACATTACAGAATCTGAATCCGACTTCAGAAATATACAATCTGTGGGCAATTGACGGCAGTCATTCAAAACCAACCTGTCATGGCCAAAGAGGTGCAGGAGTCAACAAGTCATGGATTACAAAACAGGCTGATGTTAGTCAATTTGGTGGCCAAGGAATCCGCCTTCGCTTCTCCTTTTTCACAGACCAATTCATCGAATCAGATGGATGGTATCTCGATGATGTGGGCCTCTATGTCGACTGGTTTGAGGAGAATGGCTCTTGGATTTCAGACCCAATTGATACCAGCCGGAATGGGTTGGGAACCATCGATGTCGATGCGACCGTTCCCAATGGAACATGGGTTCGTTGCACTTTGTTATACGAGGACGGTACCACTGTGCCAAATATGAGGAATCTAAGTTTCCCTGTAATTCCATTACCAGGTTCTCTAGATTCCAAGATGAGAATCAAATTGGAAATGGGCACAGATATTCCACAATTAACTCCAAAGATTCACGCTTTGTATGTTGGTGCCGCTACTATATTTTCTACTTTGGACTCAACCAACGGTTGGGTAGTATCTCCACAATTGGATTTGAACAAAACATCAGGCAATGTGACGAATCCAGTTCTATCCATTCAGTCAATTACGGGTGCACTAATCTATGGTAATAATCCATTACAGACATTTGAGATTTCAGGTTATGGCTCCGGGGCTATGGTCAATCTAATTGATCAAATGGGCGTTCCTTTTTACACTGGAGCATTGAGTAATGTAACAGTTCAAAGAAATATTCCACTTGCCGCTTATAGGGTTCAGATTGACTTGCAGCCAGGCGGTTGGCTTCATTCTATTCAAGTAAAAGGTAGAATATTGCAACCCGGATTAAATGTCTCCGTCGATATTGGCGACGACGGTACGCGTGAATGGGAATTTTCTGAAGGAAATGATGGCCGCGGCCAATTAGGGTGGCAGGATTCTCTCATGTCATCCAATGCGCGAGACGCAAATACTGATAGTCAATCGAATGGCACGAATTCCCTCTCTATACTCATCCCCGACGGGGCTATTGTGACAGGTGGATTAGTAGGTGTACAAACTAATGAGGAGTCTGTAGTGGTTAACCTTTCAATAGGTGGCTCCACACTACTGAATCAGCATACTGTATCTAACGGTCTAGGGCTGATGGTACCGTTTAACTGGGCAGTTATTCAATCAATCAATGCTCAATCTGCAGAACCTTGGTCAAATGCTACAAGAGATTGGAAGCAAGTTGCAATTTCATTAGATACAACCGATTCAACCCAATTCCAAATTTACGGTGTTAACTATATCTTGACAGAGAATATAACAGGTCTCGGTTCAGTAGTTGCTAATGCAATGGATGGCACTACTGCTGTAAATGGCATGCATGAAATTCCAGTTCTAGTAACGTCAGATGCGGGTGGGGTTTCTTTGTGGGGTGGAGTGGAACACGAGCCACTCATCACCAATGAAATTGTAGCAGTACCTCAGACTTGGATTCCCGATAGAACCACAGTTGTAACTACAGAACATACCCACCTATTTACAGCAACTGAAATAGTGCGTGCAAATTTATCTCTTCTAACACAACAAGGTTTCTTAATCTCATTTTCTGCAACAGATTTTGCCTCGGGAGGAATTTTCTCCCAGATAGGTGGCGGCGGTCAAGTAGCCATCGATCTTTCTAATAGTTCAGTTGTACCTATTGATAATGGCTGGAGAATAACATGGGAATTACAAACTGAATGGGGCTGGGATGATGTTGATTGGATAGATGTTAAATCAGAATCGTGGGGGATAAATGGAGACTATTTATCTCCCGACATCGTTAGAATAGGTGTTAGTTCCAAAGCTGTTGAGAATGATATGGAAATAGATTCATGGGAAGTAAGGGGCCCTAGCAATCGTTTACTCTCCACTCGCGGCTCACCTTCTTACCCATTTCAAATCGCGGCAGGCTCAACTGTTGAAGTATTAGGAACAGTCCGCTTTGAAGATTCCAGTATGCGCCCTTCACACGATGATTTCTTGATTACTGTACAAATAGAAGGTGAGTCAGGAATTTATCAGGTAGCCGCTTCGAGTGGCAATGATGGGCATTGGAGTGCAACTGTTCCTCTCAATGAAGATAGTGGTGAAGTCAATCTCACAACATGGATTCTCAGGCCAGGTCCTAGTGGGGTGCCTCTAAATGGTGCAATTGATGCGACAAAAGATAGAACTCCAGTCACTTTGATTATCGATGCAAACCCGCCTACATTATCACCATTAATGGTTCATACACCGAGTGGCGTGAGGTTGGCAGATGGCAATGTTTGGCCCGAAGATAGGCTGTTACCTATATCTGTTGAAGTAACTGAAATTGAAGCATTTGGTGGCCCGTTAGAACTCCGCGTGTGGCGAGAGGGGCTAGATGATCACGACGGCGATTCTGAGGCAGATGAAGGGGAGTACTCGATTTCTAGGCAAATTACACCTATCAATGCACAAGGTACTGTTAGAGTAGACTTTCCAGCAATCGATCTTATCGGTAATGGCGAATTGAACAGGGTTTCACTCTATGTTACAGGGTCAGACTTAGCAGGACACTCGGTTGAGAATGGTGGTGGCCCAGGTTTGGATAATGACATGGCTACTCTCATCACGCAAGAAGATCTACCAACCACACTGTCACTACCTTCTATCAAACTAGATAGGTGGGGGAATAACTTACTTGTGGGTATAACTCATGAGATTTCATTTTCACTATCCGATGGCAATGGAATCGGTTCACTAGACAATATCTCAGTAAATCTTGCAACGGGTGATGCACTTGCTGATATTTGGCTTGCTCCTCTTTCTGGAACAATAGCAGTAAATGATAATTCACCTATCACTCCTGTAAGTGTAATCATCACAGAACTTGCTGCTGGCTCATTCAATGTTGCTATTCG
>NYYK01000099.1 GCA_002685895.1 Methanobacteriota archaeon | reverse complement strand
TCGAATTGTGGAACCCGACAGATCAGGAGGTAAACATAGGCGGGTGGTGGCTGGATGACGACCCAAATGGTGGCTCACCACCTTGTGCCATCGGCTGGAACACTAATCTTTCACCAGACGAGAGAATAGTCTTTTATCGCTCAATAACCGGACTTGAGTTCTCATATTTTGATGGAGACACAGCACATCTTTCCAACCAGTATGGTACTGAAATTGACAGTTTTTCCTTCCCTGAACTTGATTCTGATTACGGCGTATCGTATGGCCGCTCATCGAGTGGCGCTTGGGGTAAGGTTGGCGACCTGACTCCCGGTTTGGCTAACGACGAAAGTTGGCCTCAAGGAACTCATTGGCAAGGCTCCTGTTACACTCCACGCGACCATCTCCACGACGGCTCCTATGTGCTAGCCGGAAGAGTAGCGACCATGACCTCTGAGCAGGGAGTACTGAACGATGGGCACATTTTGGTTACTGATGGAATGATTATTGATGTCTGGAGCGGGCCCAATCCCTCTTACCTGAATCTTGACGGAGTACCGTTCTATGAGACAGATGGTACAATTTTCCCAGGCCTAATAGATATGCACAATCACTACCATTACAACTATCTCCCACTTTGGGATTATACCCCTGAAAATGGTCAATTTTACACAAATCGCTACCAATGGAAGGACAATCCAACCTACAAATCTCAAGTTTCTTGGCCCAAGGTATTCATGTTACAAGGCAATATGTGGGGGCTTGCTGATGAAGCAGTGAAATATGCTGAGGTCAAGTCTATTGTAGGCGGAACTACATCAATTCAAGGTGGCCCCTCAAGCAGTGGTGATGCATGGGATAGTATCCTTGCGCGTAACATTGAGCACTACAATTTCGGTGATGATGATGTCAAGACTTGTGCAGTTTGTGATGCGGCCTACGACCCTGAATATGATGGCTCACATATCATTGAAGATGCTGAATCTGGAGAACTAGACGGCTGGTTTGTTCATGTTGCTGAAGGCGTAGATGGGTCTTCTCTCAATGAATTTCAGATTCTCAAGGATCAAGGCTTGCTTCTGCGAGAAACGGTTCTGATTCATGGTGTACCCCTACGTGAAGCGCAGTTTGCTGATATGGCAGCAGCTGATGCAACTCTAGTATGGTCACCAATGTCCAATATGTTGCTTTATGGCGACACTGCCCGACCTGACCTTGCCAAAGATGCAGGAGTAAGAATCACATTGGCGCCTGATTGGGCTCCATCTGGTGCAAAGAGCCCTCTTCACGAGTTGAAGATGGCGGATTGGTGGAATCAGAACAAAATGGATGGTAAATTTAGTGATTATGAATTAGCCCAAATGGTGACCAGCAATGCCGCAGATGCGATGCATTGGAATACTCATCTTGGTAGAATTCAAGATGGGCTTTCAGCTGATTTACTAGTTGTTGACAATATTGCTGAAGACCCATATCGCACACTGATTGAGGCAATCGACCCAGATGTGCGACTCTCAATAGTAGGCGGTTTGCCAGTCTTTGGAGATGTGGATTTGATGCAGGCTATGAACGGCAACGATTACGAACTCATCAATGGAAGTGGATTCCAAAAAGCAGTTGATATAACTTATAATAGTGTAGAAGACGGCTCCCAATCATTCTCATTTCTAGAGTCAGAATTAACCAAAGCAATGCGTTTTGACCGTCAAGAGATGTTCGATGATTGGGGTCATGAGAGTTACACATGGAGCGAATTCAATGACTGGTTGGATCAATCACACTCGTCACTTGGTGCGGTGCCACTTGACCCCGTTTTCACTTACGGGGATGACCGCTATTTCGACGTGCTAAACCGCTCACAGACATTCAATAGTAAAGGTACAATCGACCTCTATTCGAGGTACTACGATGTCGCCTTCGATGCTAACGGTAATCGTAGTGAAACCTTCACGCCACCTGATGATGACCCCGTGCAACCACCTGATGATGATGATGATGATGAGCCGCTAGTTGAATCAGAATGCACTCAAGATGATACCAAGAATGTTGAATGCAATACTTGTTATTGTTCCGATGAAGTTTGGGTTTGTACTGAAATGGACTGCGGCGGCTCGCAAAATTCTGAAGATGACGGTTTAGCGTCATCCTTACTCGACCCATCATCTCCAGTATACTGGGTGATGGTCTTTGTCGCCTTGTTAGTCGTCTTTGGAAGCGGCGTTGCAGTATGGATGGTATTGCGCCCGTCTAGTTAATGTCCCAAACAGGTCCATCTGCAGTATCCTGTACTGTTACTCCAAGAGCAGCCAATTCATCACGAATCGCATCTGCTGCGTCCCAATCTTTCGCCTCTCTTGCTGCAGCACGTTTGATGAGAAGTTCGCCAACAACTGGTTCAAGTTCGACTCTTCGAGGGTCATCTTCCGGCTCAGCCAAGGCATCTTCTCTGCTTGGAAGCAGGCCGAGTGCAGCCCCGCCGAATTCCTCTAGCCATTCAACACAGTAGAAACCTAGTGCACCGCGGTCATTGGCGTCAATATCAGAGCCAAACGCCTTGTTCATCAATCTGATAGCAGCGGTAATTTTGGCTAGTGCCTCACGCGTGTTGAAGTCATCATCCATTGACACAGCACACTCTTCACCTAACTTCTCTAACATCCCAAGAGTGTGTGCAAGCCCGTCACCCCCAAGTTGTGGGCGAGGTAAAGTTACCAAGGAATCACGCGCAACATCCCCCCAAGCAGTCAATGCCTCTCGATAAGCATCCTCAAGTCGGCCTTGACTTCTCTCCCCATCTTCTAGGAATTGTTCAGACAAGTCAATTGGGTTGCGATAATGTGCATTGAGCAGTGCGTGACGCAGAACGAGCGGCTCATAATTCTGCAAAGCATCGGAAATCGTCCAGAAATTCCCAAGCGACTTGCTCATCTTCTCACCATCGACATTGACAAATCCGTTATGCATCCAGTGGTTGACCAAAGGCGATTTTCCAGTACAACATTCAGATTGGAAGATTTCGGCCTCGTGGTGAGGGAATCTTAGGTCATCCCCACCTCCGTGAATGTCGAACTGTTCTCCAAAATACTGCAAACTCATGGCACTACACTCGATGTGCCACCCTGGTCGTCCTGCCCCCCAAGGGCTCTCCCATTGAGGCTCATCCGGTTTTGCAAATTTCCAGAGGGCGAAGTCCTTGTGATCTCGTTTTCCACTTCCCGTGCCACCAACTCTTCCACCAGCGCCAGCTCGGACAGCCTCGATATTCTGGCCGGTCAAAAGTCCATATTTTTCCGGTGCCGACTCTATGTGAAAATAGACACCGTCGTCTCCAGTGTATGCGTGTTCTTTCTCAAGAAGAATTTCAATCATTGAGATGATACCATCTATCGTCTCAGTAACTCGTGGATAGTGGTCAGCACGCAGTACATTTAGGGAGTCCATGGCCGCGTAGTAGTCAACGATGTTTCTTTCTGCAACTTCAGCGTAATCTATTCCTTCATCGTTTGCTTGGTTGATGATTTTGTCATCAACATCAGTGAAATTCTGTACATAGGTGACATCGTAACCTTTGGCTTCCAGCCAGCGATGTACAATATCGAATGCGACATAACAACGAGCGTGTCCTAGATGAGATGGAGAATATGGTGTGATGCCACAAACATACATGCGAACCTTGCCAGGCTCAATGGTGACAAAATCGGACTTCTCACGCCGGCGCGTATCGTAAACCCGTAGTGTCATTGCGGCTCCTCCGCCCATCCGCTCTCCACACATGGTAATAACCCCATCCGGCAAGGCAAGGCCATGGTCAAGGGGTTGAAGGGTACCTCCACAATTTCCGACATGAATGGAAAAGTGGTTCTTCTAACTGGATCTACACGTGGAATCGGTAGGATGGCAGCCCACGGTATTGCACCAACTGGTGCCACGATGATTGTTGTTGGCCGGAGTCAAGAAAGAGTTGATAACCTGATTTCCGAGATGAAGGCAATAGAGGGGTGTGGCCCAGTACATGGCGAGGTATGTGACCTCTTAGTACAAGCAGAAATCCATGCTCTTGCAGACCGCATCAAGAAACAATTTGACAGGCTCGACGTATTAATCAACAATGCTGGCGCAATTTTCACCAAGAAGATCACAACTGTCGATGGTTTTGAGCGCACATGGGCTCTCAATCACAACGCCTATTTCTTACTCACATCACTGTTGAAGGACCAACTCGTTGCCACACCAGAATCAAGAGTGATTTCTACCGCTTCAGAAGCCCACAGGCCAGGTAAAATGGGCTGGCATGATTTGCAGTTCGAGAAGCGAGGAAATAGAAATGGTTGGTCTTCCTATTGTCAATCTAAATTGGCAAACGTTCTCTTCACAAAGGAATTAGCTAAGAGATTGGAAGGTACATCTGTAACTGCAAACTGTATCCACCCCGGCTTCGTAAATACAGGATTCTCACGCAATAACGGAATAATTGGTAGATTCCTGATGACTGTGTCGTGGCCAGTGCAACGTAGCCCCACTAAGGGCGCTGAAACAATTGTTTGGCTAGCAACTTCTGATGCGGCCCGTCAACACAATGGGGAGTATCTCTTCAATTGCAAGCCCGGCAAATTAGCAAAAGCAGCAAAGAACATGGATGATGCTACTAGGTTGTGGGCACTTTCTGAAGAGATGACTAATATGTCAGATATTTGGTGACTTTTGTCTAGCATTTGATTACGATGGTTGAAAAGCCGACTCATATCGCCAAGTAACATGTCTGAGGAATCAGTAACCGATGCAAAGATGTTGGATTGGGCAAGCAAGGCCACCCTTGTTCTGCTTGTGTTAGTGCTATGGCAAGGTGCGTCGGGAATTGCCAACTTTGGTTATTCCATTGGAGATATGAATCTTGGAAGTAGTCACGGGCATAGTGGAGAATTCGCATTCCTTGTGTCAATTGCAATTGTAGCCATGGTTGTCAGGTCCAAAACAGATTCATCTCAACTAAAGGGAATGGCCTTTGGTCTTCCCGTGATGTTCCTAGTGCAAATTGGATTAGGTTACATGATGTCATCAATGACTTGGTCAGGAATGCTTCACGTCATGTTAGCACTTGGGATAATGTCACACGCAACTATTCTCTGGTATCATCTTAAGTCGGCAGCCTCGTAATGAGGAATAGCCTTCTTTCATTCTTCTTCGCTGGTAGCGTGGATTTCCTCATCCTTCGCTTTGATTTGATCCCAAAGCAGTTCAGCGATATCCATCACTTCCATTTCTTTGCCAATTGATTTGAGCCCATCGCCAATCATTACTGAACAGAACGGACAACCTACTGCAACAGTATCGCATCCAGTAGCAGCCAACTCCTTGGCGCGAATTTCATTGACACGCTTGTCGGCATCTTCCTCAAGCCACATCTGAGCGCCACCAGCACCACAACAGAAAGAGTCCTGACCTGAACGCTCAGCCTCGACATTCACTCCACCTATTACAGAGCGAGGCTCCTCAAGTATCCCCCCTATTCGGCCAAGATAGCACGGATCGTGATAGGTGATATTTCGCCCATTTTTGATTCGATTTGGCAACTTCCCTTCATCTTGGAGTTTAGCAATCACTTCTGAGTGGTGAAGCACTTCTAGTTGGTCAGCACCATAGTCGGCATACTCCTTTCCTAGGGTGTGGAAACAATGTGGACAGGATGCTACAATTCTCTTGACTCCTAACTCTTCAAAGGTCATCATGTTGGTTTCAGCCAGCATTTGGAACAGGTACTCGTTACCTGCCCTGCGAGCGGGGTCTCCGGAACATCCTTCCTGCATGCCGAGGATACCTACATCTAGCCCAGCTTCTTTGAGTAGAGAAATAGTCGCTCTAGCCACTTTCTGATTACGTTCATCGAAACTAGCGGCACAGCCTACGAAGTAAATGTACTCGGCAGGTTCACCAATCTTGACCCCCAAATCAGCGGCCCAGTCACCGCGCTCGTGGGCGCCAAAACCATACGGGTTGGAGTTGTTCTCAAGATTACCAAGTGCCACATTCAACTGTTCGGGATATTCCATTGCTTCCATCATCATATGACGGCGTACATCAGTAATTTTGGGTACGTGCTCAATGTATACCGGGCAAGCATCCACACAGGCATGACAGGTGGTACAAGCCCAAATTGCTTCAGGGGTGAAACGTGCAATGATGCTCTCTTCTGGAACTTCTCCCTTCAGTAGAATAGGTGCGTGTTCGTTGGCATATGCCCTGACATCGTGAACTATTTGCATTGGATTCAATGATTTTCCTGACTCGTATGCGGGGCATACATCTTGACAGCGCACACAGGTGGTACAAGCCCACCCATCAATCAGTTGTCTCCAAGATAATTGTGAATATTGGCTGACTCCAAAGGTTTCGATATCAAGATCTTCTAGTGGTACTGCCTTGCCATCATCTCCTACAGATAGGGGGAGCATCTTCGCCATGGGGTTCATGTCGTGGAAGAAGACATTGGGGAAAGCCATCACCAAGTGCATGTGCTTGGAAATGGGGATAAGCACTAGGAACGTACAGATTGCCAACATATGAGCCCAGTAGGAACCGATTACCACTCCATCAGATAATCCAAAGGTAGCAACCCACGCACCTATTGGTTCCCAAGTTGTTGATGGCGTTTCACTTGACTCTACAATGAAACAGGTGGTGGTGATTGTAAAAATTAGGAAGAGGATGAAGTTGCCTTCAAGTTGTGACTTTCCCTTCAATTTCTCTGGGGTGAAAACCGCTCTGCGAAGAAATGCCGCAATACAGCCGAGCAGAGCAATTGAATATCCAAACTCAACCATGCCATTCCAAGGCCCATTCAGAGATTCTGGTAGTACTTTTGTCGAGAAGGCATTGGCAGTTGCTAGGTCAAACATATCGGATGCGAGCATCAGCATCCCCCAGAACATCATCACATGCATGGTGCCAGCGACCCGGTCTCTCAGCACCTTTTTCTGACCGAGCCAACCGGTGAGAATTTCACCAAATCGAGCACCCCAAGAGTCGAAGCGGTTATCGGAAGCACCCAACATGACAAGGCGGCTCGCTTTCTGAACCTGATAGATGAAAGAAGCAATTGAGCCACCACCCAATAGCAATAGAATAATCCAGCCAGAAATTCCGCCATAGTCGAGTAAAAGAGGATGTTCCATTATCTCATCTCCAGTGCCGCGGCTTCAGCCCGTACCGTCCAGAGGCAGTATGGCCTTGAATCAACCGCCACATCCCAATCGCTAATGGGCGTATCACCCACCCGCCTATCATGGTGGCCACCTCTGCCCCTGGAAAGGCAATCCTGTTTGGGGAGCACTCAGTGGTGTACGGTGAGCCTGCCGTGGCAGTTGCAATTGATGCTAGGGTGCATATTACAGTGGAGCCTTGCGAAGGTGCGTGGAAGATGGACGGCTACCCGCTAGATGGTGACCGCCATCCTCACGTGGCATCTCTACTAGATGCAGTTCTAGGTGAGGATTTCCAATCTCATGCAATACAGGTTCGGAGCGATTTGTTTCCAGCAGCAGGTCTTGGTTCATCGGCGGCCCTCTCAGCCGCAGGTTGTGCTGCTCTACTTTCCATCTCCAATGAGCCATTAGATAAAGAAAAGATAGCGACATTTGCGCACCTTGCTGAAGCACAAGCACAAGCAGGCAGAGCATCACCTACTGATACATCAACTGCAACACTAGGGGGATGTGTTCTTGTTTCAGATAAGCGCGAGGAGTCGGCCAACTGGCAGTACACTAGATCGCTTGAAACGCCAGAGGGCGAAAGGGTCTGGGAGATTCATTCGGTTAATCTCCCTCCTTCGGCTAGCGAAATGTGGTTAGTTGTTGGCTACACTGGCATTCATGCTCCTACAGCAGAGTTAGTGAAAGGAGTGGCAGATTTACTCACACGTAATCCTGCTAAGATGGAAGACATTACTCGTATGGGGGAAGTCGCCCGTAATGGGGTAGCGGCACTTTCTGCTGGAGATTTTATCCAAGTAGGGGAACTGATGGATGAAGCACACATATTACTTGCCGGCCTAGGTGTTTCTTGCCCAGAACTAGATGATATGGTCGAAGTTGCTAGAAGAACTAGTTTTGGAGCTAAATTGACTGGTGCAGGCGGTGGTGGATGTATGCTTGCCTTGACAGACAAACCAGACGAAACAGCGGCTGCACTTGAGATGCGAGGTCGGCGCGTTTTAGTTACTCCTTTGGGTGCTCCAGGGGTAACGGTTGAAAAGGCCTCTAAAAATTGATTTTCCAATTGGAAAATTTGCATTTGCTTTTGAATGAGCAAATCCGTTGCTTTATATAGGGCTGGTAGGTGGCGGCGGCTATGACTAGTGATGAAGACCGCCTAACAGTAGTGAATGTCGTCGCCTCCACAAGGGTGGCAGAAGAATTGAATCTCCCGGATATTGCTATCCAACTGAACTGTGAATATGAACCGGAACAATTTCCTGGTGTAGTTTACCGTGTTGTCGACCCAAAACTTGCAATCTTGATGTTCCGTTCTGGCCGTGCTGTTTGCACAGGTGGGAAAAACGAGGACAACATCCAAACTGGAATTGAGAGAATGATTGGTGACCTACGTGCAGCAGGTATCGAAACATGGGAATTATCTGATGTTCAGATTGAAGTCCAGAACATGGTTGCAACCTATGCTCTTCACTACCCAGAGGATTACGATGGTAAGGATAAGTGGACAGGTGAGGATCAAGCAGGTGAACCTCGCAAGTTGAATCTAAACAACTTGACATTCCACCTTCCATTCGACAAGGTTGAGTACGAGCCAGAGCAGTTCCCTGGTTTGATTTACCGTCTCGATTACCCCAAGGTTGTCTGTCTAATCTTCGGAAGTGGCAAGATGGTGATTACCGGTGCACGCCACAAGGACGAGATTCTTGAGGCCGTACAAATTATCCAAGACGAATTGGCTGATCTTCTCTGAACAATCAGAGTCCGTCATTGCCTCAGAGTTACCTTTCAAGGGTATTTCTGATAACGCTTAACCTGTTCGGATAGGCATGGTGCAGACCACCGTTGAAGATGTTCTGCCAGAAATTGACATACCTAAAACCCATATTCTGCTTGCAGAATTGGTGAAATGGTTCCACATCAGTATTGTGGCTTTCACTGGCATTGGTTGGATGTTGCCTTGGCCGCAAGCATGGCAACTTCATCTTGTTCTTGTTCCAACAATGAAATTGCATTGGTTAACAAATAATGGAGTCTGCTTTTTCACCACATTGGAACACAAGCTTCGAGGCAACCCCAAAGCAGGTACAACAGAACAAATTGGCTTCATTTATCGATTGACCAAAGCCATGCTTGGAAAATATACCCCTACTGAAGAAATAGTAACAAAGACGTCAGAAATTGGCATGTATGTATGTTGGGTAATTTCTGCGCTCAGACTTTTCGTGCTTTGATGTGGTATTGATGAGAGCCGTTGCTGCAAAACTGGTTCGACTTGCGCATTATCTTGTGTTCATTTTTCTCATAGTTGGTTGGGCATTACCTTGGTGGCAGGCATGGCTTGTTCATCTTCCTCTAACATTGGCCACTAGGCTCCACTGGCGAATGAATCATCGCAGATGCATTTTCACTACATGGGAGGTTCAACTCAAAGGAGAGGAGTTTGTTGAGGATCATGAAGAGGGGTGGTTCGTCAAAGAGGTGTTTGAGACTGTTACTGGATGGCGTCCAAGTACCACTTTTGTGCGTCGTCTGATGATGGGGTGGATGTATTCTGCAGCACTATTAAGCGGCATTAGATTATTACACGATTTTGCTTGATTATCTAGTTATTTTGGGCATTTATCGCGAAATTGTGTACCCGAAGTGTTAATTTTTGTTAGGGCATCATTGATGAAGGCAAAGCATTCTGCCCATTGCATGGGCAACATATCTAGTCGGGATTTTCGCAGCGCGCAAACATTCATTTTGATTCTAATTCTATTGTTAAGTAACCTAGCACTTATGGTTTGTTCTGATATCGATAGTGATAGTGAATTAGATAATTCACCTAACTTTTTCGTTTCTTCTTCAAAGTCATCGGGCGGAGACGTCGATGTTCCTTCTTGGAGAATAGGAGATAAGTGGACCTATGACGGTTTCATGGATGTTGGTACACTGCTAACTGACAATGGCGTATCTTCTAACATACAGACCATTACTGGTGAAATGGAAATGGAAGTTAAGGACATTCTCACGATGACTGTTGAGAACCAAAGTACACTGGTCTACAAAGTGGAATATGAGGGTTTGTTTGAGGCAAATGGAGTAGAACTTTCTGGATACAACGGTAACCTCGATGTAGATTATTTAGAGATAGATTACATCCGCGTGAGTGACCTTGCTGTAATCGAGATGACCATGGATATTGATGTAACATTCCAAGTATTCATCATCACTATCGATGTAGGTCATATTATCATCACCAACGATTACAGTCCTCCGCAAGAGCAGTATGATTTTCCACTACGAGTTGGTGATACATGGACCAATAATTACACCAACAATGTAACTTGGTCTGGCTCATCAGATTATTTCGCAATCCCTGAAGATTCATCCTCTCATTCATCCAGCCGCCACAGCGTAGTAAGTCAAGGCGATCCTGGTGTGCCATACAGTGGCTGTAGTGGTTCCTATAACATTACCACATACAACCAAACATGGTTCCCAGAGGGATTCCTATGGTGGTGCCCAGCAGTCAAAAACAATGCTTGGAGGCACATCTACATCGATTTGGGGATGACAGTTGATTTCAAATTGAAGAGCGTAGATCTGGTGACTCGAAATACGGACATTGATGTTGAGTTCGCTTATCCTGCATGGCCCCTAGACACGAATCTATCAACTTGGGTAAATATTACTGATGGCTCTGGAAATCCTTTAGGTAGTCAAACGATTGAATTCCGTTACGAATGCGTTGGGTTCTCTGCCATGCTCACTACTGCATCCAACGGCTCAGCCTTCATCAGGTTTGATTCAGGCCACGCATTGGACCCCTCCCCTAGTTGGATTACTCCTGCTGAATATGCCAGTCACGGCGTAATTGCTTGGATTAGCGGTAGCAAGACATTGGGTGTGGACACAATAGTTTTGGATGAACATTTGACAGCGGTTGATTATCTTCCTCGACCCAGTGGCGTATCGGTCGAGCGAACTCGGGACGGGGCTAGTGTTTCACTAAATCCGACAGTTGGATATAATGCGATTCCAGGAGATACTCTTGTTTTCAATATCCCTGTAATGAACGCTGGATTCCTATTTGGCCCTGCTACCGAATTAGAGGTCACTGCACCAGATGGTTCTACCAGTAGGGGTGCAGTTCCTTCATTGGGCGGTTTGCAGGAGGCGTATACCCAAGTAACTTGGATTATTCCAACTACCCAGCCAATTGGTGCAGTTCAATTGAGCTTTGAGGTTGACCCAGATGGCTTGATGACAATGGATGCCAATCAGAGTAATGATGCGGCTAATTTCTCAGTGTTCATCGGTCGCCTTCCAACTGCAGATATTATTCAACCTCAAGCTACCAAAACATTGACCGAAGTTCACATCGATGCTAGAAACAGCAACGACCCAGATGGTGGCGGTTTGCCTCACTGCACATTCGTAGTGGAGGTGGATGTGGCAACAAATCAGACATTCGAGGAAGAAGATTGTCTGCTTGAAAATAGTTGGAATGACGATGGTACATACCGTGTTTGGCTGACCGTGACAGATGATGAAAACGACCAAGATTCAACCTATATTGATGTTGAAATCCTCAATCGTGCACCTTGGGTGAACGTTTCTTCACAATACCCTACAATCCCGGTGGAATCTCCAAATGTTTTCTTCGCTTCAGATTCAGGTGATCTTGACACCTTGAATAACCAAGCGCCAGTTGATTTCCTTTGGCAATTACCCACAGCATCCGATGGCACGCAGTATGAGTGTGAGAGCGGACTTCTTGTTGAAGCGACATGCACGGTAACCCCTATGGAAGAAGGTATTTTCACAGCACAAGTAACCGTTCAGGATGACGATGGTGCTTTCACTACAGGACAATTAGATCTTGTGGTCACTAATATCGCGCCCAGTGATGCAGAAATCACAATGTGGAACGGCTCTGTAGAAATAACAGATGACAGAAATCCACTAAAATATGGGACTTATAATAATAATTCAAGTTATGTTAGAGTTGAATTAAACGAAGATGTTGAACTCGGTGCTACCAACGCTCTTTTCCTTCCATATGGATTTAAAGGA
>NYYK01000098.1 GCA_002685895.1 Methanobacteriota archaeon | reverse complement strand
CTCCAAGACACCAGAGTAGCCCAGAAGTGAAGGAACGACTAGCCGCAGTAGGCGCTATTGGACAAGCCATCGCCGCTGAAATCCAAAAAGTGATTATTGGTAAGTCGCACGTGATTGACAATGTGTTGGTCAACATCCTTGCTAACGGTAACTTACTGTTCGAAGATTATCCGGGTCTAGCTAAGACTTTGATGACGAATACATTCGCTGACGCACTCGGTTGTGACTTCAAGCGTGTTCAGTTTACACCCGATTTGCTACCTGCAGATATTACAGGAACAAACATTTACGACGCAAAGAAGGGAGAGTTCACTTTCAAGCCAGGACCTATCTTCTGTAACTTGTTACTTTCTGACGAGATTAACCGTGCCCCTCCTAAGACTCAAGCGGCTCTGCTTGAGGCTATGCAGGAGAAGCAAGTGACCATTGGAACAGTCACCCACAAACTACCAGCACCTTTCCTGACAATGGCGACTCAGAACCCTGTGGAGCAAGAGGGAACTTATCCACTACCAGAAGCACAACTTGACCGATTTATGTTCAAGATGAGTGTCGGTTACCCAGACCGTGCTGATGAAGACGAAATCCTAGCCCGACGTATCACTCGAAAGAAGGATGCTGTCGATGTTGAAGTGATTACCGATCCACAGCGAGTTATCGCTATGCAGCAAGCAATTGAGGATGTCTATGTAGACCCTGCGATTCGTATGTACATGGTTGAACTTGTAGCGCGCACACGTGAGGACCCTAGAGTCCTAGTCGGTTCCTCACCAAGAGGTTCACAAGCACTACTCAAGACTGGCCGCGCCGCAGCAGCAATGCGTGGTCGTGACTTCGTAACACCGGATGATGTGAAGTCGGTTGCAGTTCTTGCAATTGCGCACAGATTGATTCTTAAGCCTGAGCATCAGATCAAGGGTCTTGAAAATGACGAGGTCATACAGACTATTCTCGGACAGGTACCTGTCCCAACGGTCTGAGATTCTGATAAAGTCTATGCGGACAAAGAGGTGAAGGTTGGATGGCATGGAGCCGTAAATCTGCCATGTTTGGTAGCCTTGCAATTGCTCTTTATCTTCTAGGCCTCACTCTAAGAAACCATCAACTTGTTACCGTTGCAGTGGTATTGCTCTCGTTCCTTACATGGGCGGCGCTTCGTGCAGCACACGCAGACGTATCTGCTAGTGGACGTAGGATGGAAGAACGGGTTGATGAAGAAGCAGGAGTTTCACTCAGTCGTTTAGAAGCAATGCGTAAACTTAGCACTGCCCGTGTATTCGAAGATGGAACAGTCGATGTCACCTTGAAAATTCAGAATATGTCACCACTCTCTAAAGTTCTAGAAGTTCGAGATAGTCTGCCAGAAGTGATGCGTATCAAGCAAGGCGCAAACTACATCCTGATGGAATTAGGACCCCGCCGAGAAACTGTCATCGAATATACAGCTGAATGTCCACTACGAGGATTTTACACTGTTGGTCCTGTTTGCATTCGCATCCAAGACTCCTTCGGGTTATTTCACAAAGAAAAGGAATTGCATGTCTATGATGACTTCTTGGTATTCCCCAAGACAGAGGATCTAAAAGATGCATTTGTCAAGAGCAAGGTTCCAAAGATTTTCACTGGAGCAGTCAACATCCGCCAACCCGGACCAGGTTCAGAGTTCTACAACCTACGCGAGTATATTGCGGGCGACCCAATGAAATCAATCAACTGGTCTGCATACGCGCGAACTGGAAAACTGATGGTTAACGAACGTGAGAGAGACGCTGTTAGTGACATTATCTTGATTCTCGACAGCCGTGCAGTCGCTGAAACGGGGCCAGTTAGCCGTAACTCACTGGTTTACGGCACTAGAGGAGCGGCATCTTTGGCCTCATTCTTCCTCGCAAGAAGAGACTCCGTTGGCCTTGTATCATACTCTGATGAGATTTTATCTGTCGATCGAGATACAGGAAAGAAACAGCTCTATGTTATTCTAACAAAGTTGGCAGGGGCAATGGCTCGTGGTTCTACACCCATGCAAGTGGTAACCAACCGTATTCTCCCCCACATCAACAAAGGAAGTCCAATTATTATTCTCTCGTGTCTAGAGGACGATCCAACAATTGTCGCCGCTGTGCGTGACCTACGCGCCCGCGACTTCGATACAACCATTCTATCTCCATCCAGTCTTGAATTTGAATTCGATGCGCGACGCCTTGACAGAACTGGTTACGAAGTTCTCAAGACAGAACGAGATATACTAATCAGTGAGTTACGAGGACTTGGTGCATTTGTCATGGACTGGGAACCTGACATGATGCTTTCAACCGCATTGGCAGGTGCTAGAGGATTCTAAGGGGGTATTGATATGGCACAGCAGAGAGTAAGTAAGGATACTAGCCACCTCTATGATGGCAAGGTCGTACGCTCATCGGCGCCAAGCCGTAAGGCGCTTGCTGCTAAGATGACCGGCGGGTCAACAGAAATACCAAAGGATGCTATCCCCGATGTCCATATTCCCTCTTTCGTTGAGAGTCTGTTTGGGGGCCCACTTATTCCAAAAATGAAATTCTTACCTGCTGACAAGATGGTTCAGACCTTACAGATGTGGTCTGGTGCTGTTATGATAATGCTCGGTGTCCTAACCTACATTGTCACCCCTGTCTCAGGAACTGCATGGTTTTCCTTTAGCGAAATGATTGGAGTTGAAGTACTTGGGCTCGCCATCCACCTTTTGCTCGTTCTCTCCGCTATTGGCTGTGGATTTTGGGGGATATTCTCTCGAGATTCTCGCTTCATCTTGATATCCTATGTACTGTTTATCGTTGTATCATTCCGCTTCGCAGCGAGTAAAGTCAGTTTTGAGTGGCTTGTATTTGAAGATGAACTGATTCAGAAGATTGCACTTGTTGCATACGCAGTTCTTCTTGTGATGTACATTGAGTTAACTAACGGTGTAATTCGCTTCTCGATGCTGGACACCAGCATCCGTACCGGAGAAGTATATGTTATGAATGTCAAGAAAGTGTTGACAAAATACCACATCAGCCTCGTAATTACTCCTCTAATTGCTGCTGCTGTAGCAACTATCACTCTGCTGTTCAAAGATGTCATATCCGGTGCAGTAGGTATCTTCTCTGAAATTACTGCCTTACGGCTAGAAGAAAGTGTGGAACTAGAGAGTGTCTATGGTGTAGCACTTGGAACCATGATTGTCTTCTTACTTGTTGCAGTTGTCTTCGTTGCTGACCTCCCTGGCCGCTACCAGAAGATGCGTGAAGGCATTAGTAGCACAGATGAATAATCACTTCTTTTGGTTAAGATACGAGAAGATTGAGTTTCTCTGCCAATGACATGAGGGCAACTTGCGTTTGGCTATCAGGAACGGTATAATGCAGTGCATGGTCTCGATTTCCTTCATCTAGGGAAGTGAATTCAAGATCTGAATGGCTTGCTAAATCCTCAATTTCTCGAGCAACATCACCACCTACTCCTATAGATTCACCAACTAAACAGAGAATAGTTATCGATTCACCTCTATAGGGAGTGGGTAAACTTGGGCATTCTGAAAGCAAGCGAATGGCTCTTGAAGCAAATCGCTCAGAAACCAAAAACCGCGCTTCACTCGGTCGCGCCCGCAGAGACCAGACACGTATGCGGGAGCGCTCCAACAAGGAAGTTGCGTCACTAACCAATTTGGCTACCGACATCACCCCTGAAAGCTTCAGAGTGAGTGGAACCAAATGTGGAAGGCATCCTACAGCCCGCACTTGCGGAGAGCCTGTGGCAATGTACGGCCCAATACAACTTCCAACCTTACTCGGATCATGAAGTGGGCGAAGGTGAAGGGGGATTCCTTCTTCTCGCAGGGGTTCAACTGCGAATGGATGTAGCATTGGTTCACTAAACAGGGCTAACTCTTGAGCCTCTGTATACGAAAGATAGGGTAGGTTACGAGAGGGAATAGACCAACGTGGTGCAAGTGCCAACACACCGGGCACATCTCTCCAAATTGTCACATCTGAAGCAGCAAGAACTGATGAAAGAGATGTTGCTGTCAAATCAGAACCACCACGAGCAAGCAAAGCCAAATCATCTCCATCCGTACCATACCAACCAGTTACTACTGGTACCTTGACATCTGGAAGATTCAAACTCTGTTCTGTCGCCTTGATATCAATGACTGGCGAACCTTTGATGGAATTGATGTGGATGCCTATATCTTCGGCCCAAGCAGGTGCACTATCAATTCCTGATTTTACAAGTGATGACGCCACTACCACACTGCTCATTTTCTCACCGGCAATCAATGCCTTGGTTCTATATTCCTCAATTGGATTATCGCAATGGGCGTTTAGGGCATCTGCCAATCCTTCGACTGCATATTGGAAAATTGGATAAAATTGAGCATTAACGAGTGTTGGTGAAATTTCCAGATGGTACATCTCGATAGAGGCAACAAATGCAGAGATGGTTTCTTTCTCATTTCGCTCAATTCTCTCAAGAATCCTGTCCGTGATGCCATGAAGTGCAGAGACTACAACAACTGTTCTCTCGCTTTCTGATTCCTTGACTCGCTGAATTATGGCGTCGATGTCATGAGTTTCTTTGAGGCAAGAGCCGCCGAACTTGAAAACTCTAGAATTACTCATCTTGTGACCATCCTCCTTTCACTGCTAAATCGGATAACACAAGCCTAGCTACCGATTCAACTACAGCCACTGCGCGCGGCGCAATTACTGGGTCATGCCGCCCAGCCACGAATAGAGTTTCGACTTCACCTGAATCGAGATTTAGTGTGACCTGTTCTTGCGGGATACTACTTGGTGGTTTGAAATGAAGTTTGACAATGATATCGGCGCCTGTTGCCATTCCACCAAGTGCTCCGTCTGCCTTTTCCCCCACTGGTAATGGGCCATCAGATGCTCTAAACCACGTGTCATTATGCTCGCTTCCGCGCATTACACTGGCAGATATACCTCTACCAAATTCAATAGCTCTCGCTGCAGGAATAGCCATCAAAGCGTTGGCAAGAGCAGGTTCAAGGCCCTCAAACCAAGGTTCCCCAAAACCAAGTGGTAAACCAGATATTCTAAGTTCAACTGAACTTCCAATGGAATCTTGCTCAACCTTCATCTGCTCAACGAGTTCAATCATCTTCACCCCAGCGGCGCTATCGCGGCAACGGATTCTATCCCACACTTCGCCTTCACCGAGAGGAAGTGTTTCAATTTCAGCAGATGAAACCTCACCTATTGAATGAACATGAGCCTCGACCTGCCAATCAGAAGTTGCCTCAATTGGGCGGCAAATATTAGCAGCGGCAACCAATCCAGCAGTCAAACGTGCACTATTCGCACCACCCCCACGTAAATCTGAGTAACCTCTTGTGCGCGCAAGTTCAGGTAGATCAGCATGCCCCGGCCTAGGGTGATTCGGTAGGAAAGAATAGTCCGAAGAGCGTACATCCTTGTTTGCGATTAACAATAGAATTGGCCAACCTGTTGTGAATCCCTCGTTGACACCAGACAAAATGTGACATTCGTCATCCTCTCGCCGTTTGGAAGCAAATTCCCCACCCGGCTTTCTTTGCGAGAGGTCTTTTGCAAGTGATTGTGCATCAACAGAAATACCTGCTGGCATTCCTTCGACCAAAGCACCCACTACTGCACCGTGACTCTCACCAAAGAGAGTGACTGCAATTTCTTCGCCTAGGCGCATGGACAAGGTTTCACCACCATTTCTAAGCAGTCCACAGATCTGTTACGATGGTATCGTGCCCTCTCTGTTCTGCCAACTGTTCGATTCTCCTCAATACTGATTCATTGAAAGATGGAACGAGAGCAGCAATTGCTGGCCCAGAACCACTAATTCCTGCTGATCTGGCACCCCAAACAAGCAAATCATTTGCTAAACGACGTCCTCGTCCATCGCCAAGAGCGTTTGAGGTAGCTCTACCATTTTCCGTTAGAGCAACACCTAGGGCACCTTGTTCCATTGCTACAATAGCCTTCTCAAACTGCGGCGCCACCTGTGCGAATCGCTGGGCATCAGGTAATAATTCACGATCACCGCGCATTACTATCAAGACCTTCCAATCTTCGGGCGAGGGAAATTCTCCTTCCATAAGAATACCTTCTGCTGCTGGCAAATTTGGATTGACAATTTTCCAACCAGGTTCAATAGCAGCCCAAGCATCATCAACACTTCCGGTCATTGAAACACCTGAAGACATCTGTGCATTGGCTGAAATATCTACAATTTGTGCGTTGGTTAATTCGACTTCACCGGCTTCACAAAGAGCC
The DNA here is from genome assembly GCA_002685895.1 of Methanobacteriota archaeon. GTDB lineage: Archaea > Thermoplasmatota > Poseidoniia > Poseidoniales > Thalassarchaeaceae > MGIIb-Q1. Next base: position 3,204 of record NYYK01000098.1, on the reverse strand, counting down.
TTGATGGCGGCAACTGATAATGCAGCGGAACTCTTCAGACCTTGACCTGTAGGAACTGTGCTCCTTACCTGCCAGAAAAGTTCCTCTGCCGGTTTCTCTAATCCAGCGGCCACCCAAGCTTCAACAACCGCCTCCAAAACGCCGCTAGGATCATCGGCACTCTTCTTTGGCTCATTATCTCTCAATCTAACCTTAGTACTCAAATCAATGCCAACTGAACAACCATAACCGGCACCGAGAGCATGGAGGAGGGTGAAACCCCCATGACCTTCTCCTTCACCAATCAATGCCATTCATTTTTCCTCCACATCACTACTGATTGCATTGCCAATATGTCTTCCCGCCTCGCCAGCGGCACCGAGAACTTTCATCCCCGCTTCAAGATGCGTGACAGAGAGGGGGTTTTCAATGTTTGATACAAGCCTTACTGTCTCTGCTTGCTGTAAAAAGACTTGACCTGACCTGCCAATATCATCCCCATATCGCACCAATAATAGTGGACGGGGTTCAATTTTCAAACGGCCAACAGAGACCACTCGTGAACCAGAAGGGGACACTACTAGCACCTCATCTCCTGCTACCAACTCAGAGAGATATTTGGTGGAGCCATCGGCCATCATCACGTAAGAGTGTACTGGCCCAGCATTAACTCGGAATGGTCGCGGAGGCACGAATTGAGAGGTGAGAGTTTCTCCATGCACCAGAATTAGAAGGGAGGCGCTAGAACCAACAAGAAGGCCCTCTCCTACCTCCAACATCTGCACAAGGTCGACACAAACACGGTCACCCATACCCCCTGGTTCAATCCCAAGAATCTCAAGTGGGTACAACTCAATCTGCTGGTCAAGTACCATCGCACTGGCTTCACTTGCTCCAGTCGTATCTGCAAGCCGCTGAGCGGCGAGTTCCTGTGCCACCCCCCACATTTCAGCATCATCGGGTAGAAGAAGCGCATCTACGCCTCTCTGCAGAGCGAAAGCGGCACCCTGTAATTGATCTGGATTCGATATTGACGCTGCTATCTTTGTTGCAGTTCCATCGGCGGCGGCAACTAGATTTTCCAAAGGAATCATTTTCCAATCGGCGCAATCAACAACTAGCCATTCAGCCAAGCCTATGAATTCCAGTGCTGCTTCTTGACCTTCATCATCTTCGATGTGAATGAACGCACCGACTGCTCGTCCCGAACTGTCCACGACACCTCCATCATCGAGAGCATAAGTTCTCAATAACTCATCATTAGTAGCCCATTCAGGAAGTATTGAGCCGTCAGCATATACCAAAGCATCCGCCGGTTTTGAGGCAGAACCATCTTGATAAAAGAGCCAAAGTTCCATTGTATCACCTTAATTGCCAAATTTGTCTAATCGGTCACGGAAGGATTCGTACAAATCCTCCATTTCATCCGCATCTTCTGAATCGAACTTGAAGCGGCCATCGGCATCCCAAGGAATCCCATGAACAACTTCGATGATTTCAGCAATTCTTGCTACTGGGTCACTATCTGCAAAGATTTGTCGACCCATGCAGACTCCTGCGCCGCCTGCCGCCATAGATGCTCTGACCATTCTAATCACATCTCGGAAGTTGTTCTCTTTTGGACCACCTGAAACAAGTACAGGGATTGGAACTGCTGAAGTCACCTGTTGGAAAGTTTCGATTTCACCAGTCCATGGCACCTTCACCACATCACAACCCAATTCCCATCCAATACGTGCTGCATGGGCTACACCTAGTGTTGCATCGCCTTCCATGATGTTGAGATTGGGGCCTCTTGGATACATCATACCCAATAGAGGAACTCCAAGTAGGTGACATTCATCAGCCACTGATGCAAGAGTTGCCAACATCTCCGCTTCGTGTTCATCACCGAGATTGACCTGAACACTAACACCCATTGCACCCCTCTCAACAGCTGATACAACAACATTGGAAGCCTCCCCAGCGAGCACTTTCCAACCTGTTTTCCCCCCTCCATGACGGGTTGATACTGAGAGATGGAGAACCCAACCCCCACGCCAATTTTCGCGTGCATCGTTGAAATGAGAATTCAATGGGCCGCGCTGGCAAACGATTGCATCTGCTCCTCTACCTCTAGTGAGGTTTTCAACCAACAAACCGGTATCCTGCAATCCATCAACCGGCCAATCAGAAGCACCATGATCGATCGGAATCCAAACTCCACGGCCGGTCGGAAGTAGTGTCTTGAGGCGCATTTCTCGCATTTCCTCGATACCCATTTCAGTCATACTAGTACCCTTGCGCCCCTAAGGGGGCGCACTCACGCTAAAGTATGTGCCCTAGCAAATCTAAATGTCCAAATCAACAATCAGAGGTGCATGATCTGATGCTGCTAAACCGGCTTGACGATTTACCTCTGCAGACTTGAAGGCGGCAAATGCAGCATCATTGGCAAGGACATAATCAATTCTCCAACCTCTATCCAAGGCTCTTGCCTGACCACGATTAGACCACCATGTATAGGGTCCTTTACGCTCGCCAAAATGGATGCGATGAAGATCGTGCCACCCAGTCGATAAAAAGCGTGTGAACCATTGTCTCTCATGTAGTAAAAAACCGGACGTGTTTCTATTCCCTGACGGATTCCATATGTCATTTTCTGTATGCGCTATATTCAAGTCACCGCAAAGCAATGCAGGCTCATCAGAATCAATAAATTTCTGAGACCAAATCAATAAATCTTCCAGCCATTGATCTTTGTATTGTTGCCTCTCAATACTAGCCCCGCCATTTGGCAAATAGATATTGACACAGTGCAGTTTTCCATGCTTGGTATGAAGCACCCTTCCTTCGGAATCTTGGGGGTCCAATTTAGTGGCAATTCCACGACCTTGTTCGGACATCCCCACTCTAGACCACGTGGATACACCTGAGTAGCCTTTCTTTTCAGCGGGATGCCAAATTACTTCATGACCCGGAGCTGCACCCCAACCACTTGGCATCTGTTCAGGTAAAGCGCGCACTTCTTGGAACAGCCAAACATCAGCATCTATGTCATTGACGAAATCATCCATACCTTTGCGGTGTGCTGCTCGAATACCATTCAAATTCCAAGTAACTACGCGCATACTTGAGTCCCAACTATTTCCAAGATAACGGGTGGCATGAAGTTTTGTCTCATGATGCTGTCAAGTAAATTAAACATAATAAGGACTAGTCGCACAAATCGATACGCATGGCACT
>NYYK01000097.1 GCA_002685895.1 Methanobacteriota archaeon | reverse complement strand
GCTCCTCAACTTCATCCACGAAGACACCACATCAGAGCGTAACAATAAATCAATCGCACTTGCGCTCACGAGTCCTAAATCAGTATATATTACGAGCAATAAATCGGAAGGGACCCCCATTCAACACCCATCAGTTGGATGGGTACCCACGCGTTCTATTTCATGATGAGGGGCACTCTTTCCTATAACCGCAATTGGAGCAATGTTGCTTTGTTTCATTGGTTGCTAGGTCATCTAGACTTGCATTGCTTTGACTTGCCAAGTGCATGAACCGCAATTCCTTGAGATCGTGTGCCAGCATTATTTTGCTAGCGTCGTTCCAAACTGCACTACCACGCTTTCTCCATCCGAGCCAACGGTGGCTGACCCAACCAATTCTATGAATGACGAATTGATCAGCTGAGTTGGGTAGACTTGGTTCTTCAAGTGCCCACTTTAGCATCACACCTAGTTCCAATTGCTGGATTTCACTCGGCACTCTACGCCATATTTGGGATGCCAGCCGCACCAAGTGCCACTTCTCACCGATTCTCGCAATTAGATCTGGCACAGTGTACACTCTTGAGTTGCCTACCCAGTGCGGCTCTAGCCGATTAAGTGGCATCCACTCATCTACTCGTTCACTACCAAGTTGCGATAGCAGAGGCGCCCTTTCAAGTGCAGAGAGTCTAGGGAATCCGTCACTAATCATATTCTTGATTAGGTCATCATCAACTTCCCCACAATTTTCTTTCAAGTTGCACCTCATGCGCGCAGTCATCTCGTTTTTCGCACTATGTTCAACCCATTTCTCACCACGAAATTTCATCAAAACCCAATCTTTCACACCATCTGAGATGGTGCGTAACATCAAATCACTGTTTTTTCGTTTGCTTCCTAACTGCCAAGCTTGGGCAACTTTCGGATCTTTAGCACGTGGCCCTCCCGGCCACCCGCCATTACCAACCACATGAAAGTGGACATACCTTCGGGGGCATTCGTTCAGCGTTCTTATTCTACTTGGGCTCCATACAATCGTTTTTTTCGACATAGCCCAGATTCCTAAAAGTCAGGGTTCTTGATAATTTCTAGATATGATTCCCCTTACTGAAAAATTTGACTCAGTAATTCTGAGTTGAGGTAAACTTGCTTCAAATGAAGAGTGTGTTGTTGATTGGACCCACCAATAACCAGATTGCCCACCATAGAGCCATGCCGATAAGCAGGCACCCCCAGAGTCGGGGCGCTTCCTTGTGACCAAGCATTCCAATGAGTCGAGATATTGGGCCCATGATAGTAGCAATGCTGCGTAGCAGTAAGACGGCTAATCCAGCGATCAAACAGTGTGCAATTAAACTCAGAGGCGCCAAAATCATCCCCGTTAAAGAGGCTGAGGCAAGCGAACCAATTCCTTGTGGAATCATTAGAGGGAAGGCGAACCATGAGAGCCAAGCGAGCCAATGCCCAAGTATGACGTCACGCGAAAAGTCGGGCAGTAATCTCCATTTCCGGTAACTCTCTGGTAGCCTTTTGTGAATATTTTTTGCAATGAATTGAATTTCATGAACTTCACCATGAATCGCTAGACTCAAGCCCTGCCAACCGAGCCAAACCATGAGCAAGAACTCGACAAATGACCAATACGAGCCGGTGAAAAAGGAGAGGATGGCAATTGGTATACTCCACGCTGCAAAACCGACTCCCGCTGCTAATACGGTACCGCCTAGGCCCGCTCCGGGGGGCAGTGCTGTTTCGGGTACTTCCGTACGCTTCCGGGGGAATGACAAGAGAAGTAACGGGAGAGCTATGAATGAGGGGATGAGAAGGGATAAGAGATTAAGCATGGACTGGTCAGAACCGGTCTTACTCTTTTCTACTGATTCAACGATTCTTTGGTCGGACATTGAACCGGCTGAGATACTTGAGATGAATCCGGCAGAATCGATGATGATGACACCATCTGCTATTCTAGTTGGCAGTTGGTCGGCAACTTCACCCTTTGATTCGTCAATCAGAAGCGGCCAACTGCCGTTCATTATTTCAGCATAGTAATCGAGATCAGTAGGTTGCACCCCGAGGCCTGTTGCGATTTGAGCGAATGCAACCTTGTCCCCGAGCCGCTCACTTGCATTATCGAAATCTCTTTTCTGTTGCTCGGCGTTTGGTGAGCCTGATGTGAATACTCCTAGTACCAAGGCGTCATGTCCTGAAAGTAAATCGTTCAAACTGATGCTACCACCTCCGCTTGAGGGGTGTTGTAGTAGCGAGAATGGTGGCGCTGCTGATTCGTCTCTAGTAGCACCTCGCTCCAATTCAGGAAGGGTTGCAGCAGGAATCATCGTAGCAAATGCCAAGACGATGAGAAGGACTAGGGTTGGCCAAGGTAACAAGCGATTTTTCAGACGCACTCCAAGGTAGCCCAAAAGCGAAGCCATAGATATGAACCAGAACCAACCCGGACCTGCAACTGCTTCTGATTGAGCGGGCACTTCAAACCTATAGACCGCTATGATGTGGTCTGAATCTTCAGAATTACAATCTTCATTGTAATCTCCAGATTTGAGAATGAAACAGGCATCAACCATGTATTTCCCAGGCTCTAGAGAAGCATTGCTAATCCATACCAAAGCACTTCTATTCGCTTCAACCAATCGACTTCCATGTGGCGTCTCAAAGTGTTCAATGTGACTATCTTCGGCTGGTTTTGTTCGCATGTGTTGCCCTTCATCCCATCCTCCAAGGGGGCCCACAATATCGATAAATTGAGCATCATAGTCATCAGGACCCCAAGGGCTGATTGGTGTGAATTCTATGCGAGCCAAACCGTTTGCATCTGTAGTGACAGACATCTCTGGTTGCAGCATGTTACCTTGCAGAATTGCTCCTGTTGCCGATTGGTATGCGTCCCAATAAACTCTACCCTGTATCATACAATTGTGGTTTGACTGTATGACCATGTTTACAACATCGCCTTCCCCAAGTGTGACATTGTCATAAGTAGCATTGACATGGAACTCGTACGGCCTTTCCCATCCATCCTCCATGACTTGCCAATCACTCTGTTCGCCATCTATGATGGTGGTGGTGCCAATATCAAGCCACACCGTGAAGGAAGTTTTTCCCGAAGTTCCGTCAGGACCTTGAGAGATCAGACAAAATGGATTGTCGGAAATAAGTGAGGCATAGACGTAAACATCAGCTTCTCCGGATAGCACCACGGTTTCAGTTGCGGGGGCAGATTCGACCTCAATGACAGTTGTTGAGCCACCTCCGAAAGTGATGAACGGAGGCTCCCCAGTGAAGTAAGGATATTCTCTGTTCAGATCTGTTGGGCTACTAGTGCCATTGACAAATAGGTGGTGTGAGGTGGGAATTTTCCAATCAAGACCAGGCCCCGTAGGAGTATTTTCCCCCTCTTGAGCTATTGTTGTTGAAAGCGATATCGAGGAGATTAGGAGGGTGACGAGAATCATTGCAGGCAAGAGGCCTCGCAATTTTTTGTACCGCCGCTCCCCGCCCATCATTGAATGTGAAGCATCCCCTTGCTTTCAACCTGCCCGCACCCTAGGGTGCGGAATTATACGTGATTCATGCGGGCCAACCGATATTTGCAAACCATTGCCAGGCGATGAGGGAACCACAAGCGATTGAAAGTGCATTCACTTGCCCCTTACCAATCAGTCCACGATTTTCAAGAGTGGCACCTAGCACGCTATCTATTTGGCAGCCAATCCATCCAACGATTGTCACCACTGCAATGAATGTGAAAGCGCCATCAGTTGTGCCACCTTGAAGTATCCAACCAATGAACCATGTCAGTATAGCGATGAGTATTGCTCCAACAAATGCTGCAATCTGACCATTTGGACTCCATCCACCATTGAGGCCTGGTTCGCATCGCTTCATCGTGGTAATCATGCGAACTCTAGGGTCAACACAGCCAAATTCGCTAGCAAAGGTATCGGCAGCGGCAACAGCAATGGCGGCCCCGTAAACAGGGAGTAGAATATCCCAAGATTCGTTAAAGAATGCAAATATTGCAATCACACCCGGAACGCCACCATTGGCTACCACATTGGACCATTCTCTGTGCCCATCTTCGGACTCAGCAAAACCCTTCTCTGATTTTTCTTCCCAACGCCATTTGGTGGCCGCTGAACCTGCAGCAAGAAAGCCAAGCAAAATTAGGAGCCAAGTCCAGTGCCCCATGATGCCAACGATGGAACCCAATATGATTGCAGTGGCAATACCGGGCCCGTCCAATATATTTCGTAACTTAGAAACAACAGTGAGGATTACAATTAGAGAAACGCTAACCAATAGGTTGGTCTTATCCAAACCTCCAACTATCTCTGTAAGGTCTGTAGCGGCAACTTGAACACCGTTCAGTAAGTAATCAATTACCATAGGTTAACCACCCTTACAGAAGCCCCAGCCATAGGGTTGAGTTCAATAATGTGTCTGATGATGAAACGGCAAGCCGCGCGAATGACAACCTTCAGCATTTTTCCGATGCCAAGTTATCCGCTATGCGGATTGGGAGTATTGATGACGCCCCGTATTATCCCCCAACCAATTAGAAGGATTCCAGTAACAAGAACAGCAGACCAAATCACAAAGATAATCCCGATTTGAAATTCACTTAGATTTGCAGCTTCTGCAACAAGTCCTAGTAATGTCAGTGATCCATTCCAAAACGCGTGACCTGCCATAGCAAGCAATAGGCCAATGATGGGATGTTTTGGAGTTGGAAGGCCACCCAATCCCTCCAATTTGCTCATTGGTTCAAGAAGTGGCAGTCTGAATTCACCTAATAGTTGGGTTGCAGGTGCCACCACCGCACTATTTGATTCGTCTTCACCTACAAATTCACCACTTTTTGGATCCAAGAGTTTCCAATCTAATTGTGCAACATCTTTCTTTTCACCCACTGTTTCAGGTGTTTGAACACCCATGCTACCTTTCGCCTTCTGAGTCATCAGATACCATCCAAGCCCAGTTCCAGTCAATCCAGTCCAGAAGGCGTGACCTGGAATTGAACCTATTCCTCGCACCAGTGCAGTCATGGTGAATGCGATTGGGCCTCCAAATGCTGATGATAGAATGTAGATTAGATTCTCAAGCATGGCAAATCCCAGCCCCACAGTGAAGCCAATCTGAAAACCACGCTTAGGGGAATCTATAGAAGAGTAGAATGCGAGGACAAATAGCCCTTTACATATTTCTTCGCCAATAGGTGCTGAAACTACGGGAAGAAGCAATTCTACCATGTAATCAGAGAAGATAGTACCGGCAACTATTGGAAATATCATCGAATTGATTGTGAGAGCTGGAATCGCTGAAAGCATCCCTGCAACTAACCACGATTCTGCCTCACGCTGCCGCGTGTGAAGCCCTAGCCTGCGAGTACACCAAGACCACCAAGCCACCACTGGAATTGAGAATCCTAGTAGCCAAGCTGGAATCCCAATAATGATGAAAAGAAGTATTGCAATAATCGCTCCGGCTTCTGATGTGAAGTAAAGAATGGTTAGCAATGTGGTGATGGCCAATAGTCCTGCAAAAACTATCCAAGCAGTTCGACTGGGTGGAGTGTCGAGAAGTGAGTCATCCCTTACTATGTGGTGTGAGAAGCGAGTCTTAGTTGGTGTCTGCAGTGAACCACCCATGGGTAACCTGTGCACATTTGTTCCTAATTCGTCGGGTATTGCCCGTTGTAGGTGTACCAGTTTTGGCCTTCGCATAAAGGTGAGGAGGAAGACAAATGGAGCAGCGAAAATACCTCCACAGATAGACATAGTAGGCTCTCCAAGTGCAAGTCCATATGGCACTAGAAAAATCAGTTCAGCAATGAATGTAGCAACAATCACAGTTCCTAACATGCGCCCGTAAATCTTCCACGGTTTGCTTAGTCTGATGAGTTGGAGATCTTCAGGTGGTGGGCTTAGAGGTGTTACTTCAGGCATCACATAGGTATGTCCCAAAGGTGCTGAACCTGCAACCTGTTGTGCCTGTACCGTTGGCATCTGATACCCTTGGGTGGCTAGTGGATAACCTCCTCCGCCGGGTTGCATAATGTCACGAGGAGGTCTTTGCCCATGAATACATGGTTAATTTGGTTTAGATACCCGCTCAGTTCGCCCATCAGTCGTCATTTGTTAACAGCAGTCGGCTTCTAGTATTCATCATCGCAGGTAATTCTGCGAGAAGTCTCTTAGTCATCTCCTTTCCGCTTCAGCATAAATGCCTTACAGGGTTTGTGGGCCACCTGCTGGCATTGGGTTTAGTTGCTCAATTTCTCCACGCAGGCTTGGCCCATTTGTGATAGTTGCAAAGATTCCAACCTCGCCACCTTCATTGTGAGAGAGGCTCCACCAAGGGCGGCCATATTGGTCAACCCCCATGTCAAGGAAGTCTCCAAATCCACCACAGCGATTGTATCCACAATCAGTGGTTGTATCCAATGGGTCGCCAACATCGTTGATTTGAACAGTGGTGAACAATGGCGTATCACCAAATGCATCAGTTAGAATTGTCAAGTATCCATTCCAATTGTCTCCACCGGAATCTCCTAGATAACCAAAAGCAACTCTTCCATCTCCACCTGCAGTAACCGCAGGAAAGCCTGTTCCAACTAAATCAGTAGGAGGAGCAATCATCATGGCATCACTCCAAGTGTCACCCTCATCGCGTGAATAGGCATAATATGGCATGTTATCTGCTCCAAGCCACATAGCGTGCACATTACCTTCTTCGTCAATTCCAACTTGAGCTTCTTCGAAGTTCCAAGTATCCGCAGTACCAGATTCCTCGGTTGGCAAAGGGTGTTCAGTCCAAGTGAAGCCGCCATTGGTACTTCGATAAATGGAGTAACCACTACCACTACAACCAATGTTTCCTCGATAGAAATTACCGTTCGGCCCACCTTCAATATGCGCGCTGAGGCCGCCACTACTGCATCCTAGAGGGGCTCCAGGAACCTCAGGGCTCCAAGTATTCCCACCATCAAAACTGGTTGAGCAAAGTGGTGCCTCCCAATTCCCATTGATACAGAATACCCAAGTGGTTGGATGCGCTGCTGCAGGATAGGGTGCTGAAGATATGGTCTGATGGTCTTGTACTGAATAGGATGTGGCAGGGGTTGGTAATGACCAAGAAGTACCTTCGTTATCTGACCACTCTACAGTCATTCCAAGCAGGGCATGCATATCGAACTTCATGATGCGATCGGTCCATTTGTCAACATAGACATAGGGGTCGTTACTATTTGGTACGGGTAGAATCGGGTCGTAGACATTGACACAAGAATAATCGGACAGATTTGCCATCTCGATGAGGCTAGAGCATTGCACGATAGCAGTAGAACCGGCCGGACCATTACCCCAACTGGTCATATACAGATTGTCACTTGATGTGATTCCCATCGTTGGCTCAAAGGTGCTAACGCCAACTCCGTAGTAACTTCCGTTGGTCCAGAAAGGAAGATTGCTTCCTGTTAGATTTGCAGTAATGTTTGCATCTGCTACAGCGCTTGCGTTCAGTGCATCAACCCCTCCTGCATAATGATACCAAGTTGTTGATGGGATTTCTTGGTCAAAGTTGAATGGAGAATCATCAATCGTGGGGGCTTCTTCTTTACTTCCAAAGCAGCCAGAAAAACTAGTCATTAGCATCAATAATGAGAGCAGAATGGTCATTCCAATTCTCATGCTACCCCTTCCCAATTGGGTGTGGCTGGGGCTCCTGTCTTCAATTCAACGGCGGCTTTGAGATACGCAAATCTCGAAAAATCCTGTTATTGAGCATAATTATCACATTATATCGATGGTTTCATGTTCTATTGCTCCTGTGCAGTATCATGAATACTAGAATTTGTTCAAGTATAGTGCTAGTTGCTCTGCTACTTCTGACATCAGTTCTGCCTCTTACACAAGCGACTGAGCCAACTGACTCCGCAGATCCATTGTTGGACGATTATGTAGACGACGAGAGTTCACTGACATGGGTAGATTGCTGGGCTGGCAACAATGCCGGAGATATGGATGCAGAGAACCAATCTTTCTGTGCCACTAACTATGCTGAGGCTCCAAGTAGCAGGCTGTATGGTATTCGTTGGGTCTATCTCAATGTTAGTGCTGATGACGTCCCTGCGGATTGGACTGAAGTTCAGATAAACAATCTAAATGCTGTTTTTGGTAAATGGAATTTCCAGTTT
>NYYK01000096.1 GCA_002685895.1 Methanobacteriota archaeon | reverse complement strand
CGCTTACACTATCGTACTCGGTGTAGATTGGGGGTGGGAGATAACTCCCCCATCAAACACAACTTTTGATGCTGGGGAAACCGCAACAATTCAAGTTGGCGTGAGAAACATTGGTTCAGAGCAAGATGAAGTCCGATTTGAAATGGTTGGGCCGGGTTCTATCTCAGCAACAGGGCCACCTACTTGGGTGACTGTTGGTCGTGGCTTATCGGATGTTGTATCTTTCCAAGTCCAAGTTCCTAGTGACACGAACCTTATCGGCTCACACAATCTAACATTAACCGCTACTGGCCTTCATGGTGGCGAGCAAGAAGTGGTGACAATTCCTATCACTATTGGTGCTCGAAGTGAACTTGATTTGATCGCACCGCAAGGTGGCAATGTCTTGGTCGCTGCGGGTGATAGTAGTAATTTCTCTGTCATGGCAACTAATGGGGGGACCTCAGCTCTCTCTTTCGTTTTGGATTGGAGTGGCTTACCATCATCGCTCTCCTTTGACCCAACCCCACCCACCACAACTGTTGAGGTTGGCCAATCACATAGTATTCCAATAACCGTTGTAGCGGGTAGTTCATCCTCTGCAACTAGCCATCAAGTTACTCTCTATGCAAAGTTGGTCAACAGTTCAGAAATAATTGCACAAACATCCTTCACAATTGAGGTGGGTCATTCTCCAAGTGTGCGGATTCTTGCATCCGGAGATATTTTGCCAGTTGGTGAAAATACAATCAGTTCAATGGACTTCGTTATCCTCAACGATGGGAATGAAGAGGATCAGTTCGCCCTCGCCCTCTCACCCTCAACAGATGGTTTTGAAGTGACAATTTCCCCCTTATTGATAACTCTCGCAGCGAGTGAACAACAGATAGTCACAGTATCGATGAGGAGAACAACAGCTACCGGTGAAGTGAACTTCTCTTTGGTGGCCACATCCTCCAATGATGCAGCCGTCACCGATTCCTATTCATTCAGAGCAAGTGAAGTAAATCTAGGAGTTATTGCCGCTTTGACAAGTACCGATTCAACTGCCTCAGTTGGACAAACCATCCAAGCCTACCTCTGGTTAACTAATACAGGAAATGCGAACCAAACTTTCCAGTTGGCAATCACGGGTCTTAATTGTAGCAATGCACAATCAACTCTGACTCTTCCCCCTTCTACATCAGCAGTGCCAGTTTTATTGGAATGCGCCGTTTCTCAGAATACGCCTGCTGGCACAACTCCCCTTTCAGCGAGTGTGACATCTCTAGCTGACCCATCAGTTAGTGCTACAGCGAGCCTCAATTTCACTATACCACAAGACAGAGTCAACGGGCAACCGCGCCTATCCATAACCGTAACAGGTAGTGGAGAAAACACACTACCACACGAAGGCAGTCTCGTACTAACTGTAGTGTTGCAGAATGATGGAAATGAACACCTGACTGGCACACTTGCATTAGTAGGCGAAGGTGCTGCAGACCTTTCACCAAGTTGGGCAGCAGTAGGGGGCTCTTCGAACCCCAACTATGTTCTTTCACCAGGCCAAAGTGCAACATATGAATTGATGCTGGTCTCAACAATTACTACCAATGGTGGCGAATTGAACATGCGAATCCAAGCAGCTGGCTCAGGGCACCTCTTGCTTTCAGATCCATTCACAGTGAATACAGTAGGCCCAACTGTTGCTCCAGATGGAGTTTCATTTGGCTTCTTTGAATTGGACAACCAGATATCTATCACAATTATGGCAACCGGTTGGCTCATCACAATACTCTTTGTGCTTCTAACAATCTCCCGCCGCCGCTCTAGAAGTGAGCACATTCACTCAACTTTCTACGATATAGGAGATGATGAGGATGAAGATTCACCCCCTCTTACGGATTTGCCTCTACCACCACCTCCACTACCAGATGCCCCTGCCTTGGCTGATGGCGAAGCGAGAATAAGTGACGGTAGAGTAACTTGTATGGGTTGCTCTTCATCATTGAAGATGCCAGAGAATCGCGACCCGCCATTCAAGTTCAAGTGCCCAAAGTGTTCTGAATCGGTACGCGTAGTAGAGTAGAATCATATTTTGAGTGTTTTTCGTTTGAGGTGTATCAATGCCCCTGCGATTGCTAAGAACATCATGATGGACGAGAAACCTGGGGTGCCATTACTTTGCTCGGGTGGGCAAGAGCAATCCGCTGGATCTCTGTTTGAACCGTCCCAGCACATGTCGGTTGTGCAGATCACTGGTTCTGGTTCTTCACTATTATTTCCAAATTCATATCCCGGCGGAGGTAAGTTGTCGTTGATATCATCAAGAATGTCACAAATCCCATCACTATCCGTGTCTGGTGGAACTGAATTCGTATCCGTTGAGTTGGTGCTGCAGTCGATTTCAACGGTGTCGTTCCAACCATCATTATCATCGTCATCATCAGTGATATCACAAACTCCATCGCTATCGGTGTCCAGTGGGGCTGAATTCACATCAGTTGAGTTGGTGCTACAGTCTATTTCTGCGGTGTCTTCCCAGCCGTCATTGTCATCATCGTTGTCAGCATTGTCTCCAATTCCATCATTGTCAGTGTCAATGTGTTCGTTTTCATCATTTGGAAATGCATCTTCACCATCATGAAAGCCATCTCCATCTGAATCAAGTTGTGAAGAGCCACATCCATCGCTGTTTACAGTGGTGGCTGTTGGTGTTCCTAGACAGAGATCATCGGCATCGCTGACCCCATCTCCATCTTCATCGCGTTGAGAGGGTGAACATCCATCCACATCAACTGTTTCTCCTGTTGGAGTATCCGAGCATGAATCGGTTGTATCGGGGACTCCGTCTCCATCGGCATCTGGAGCATCTGCAGCAACAACAGTGACATTGTTGCTGGAAAGGGATTGTCCCGAATTTTCACCATCATTAGGTGTGGCAGTGCAAGATACAATTTCGTCTGCATTAAATGGCCCAGATGATTCAGCGACATCTTGCAGTACTACACCATCGACCCGCCACGCGTATTGATAACCTTCTGAATCCCCATCTGCATCATTCCAGCCAGAAACAGTGCAGAACGCGACGGTTTCATTATTCAGAGTCAAGGGAGATATGGTGACCGATGAAATACTAGGTGGGGTATTAGATATGGTGATGGTATTAGAAAGGGTAGTATTTCCATTAATATGCCCATCATTTGGCGTGACCTCGACTTGGATTTGATCACTCTTATCAAACCAAGAAGTGCCTGAGAGTGTATTGCCAGTTTCACTAATGAAATTGCCATTTATCAACCAAGAATAACTTAGTGTGACCGAATCGCCATCAGCATCTGAAGTAGTTGCAGATACTGAAATGACATCATTAGTCAATACAGGGTTAGGTGAGAGTGCGACATTGGACGCTACTGGCGGGTTATTGTCATCAGGTTCTACCACAGTCAATGTAGCAGTCATTGAGGTATGAAAGTCACACTGATAATCGTACGTACCAGCTGCTGTAAAAGTGTAATTGAATGTAGCGCCACTAGAAATTGTTCCGGAATCAAAAGAGGCGGGGCCACTTGTGGAAGTAGCAGTATGTGCCGCTCCATCATTGTTAGTCCATGTGACTGAATCGCCGATATGTACGGTGAGGTTTATTGATGGATTAAAATCGAATCCCTGTATGCTTACAGATGGAGTGTGTCGTGACTTGCTTGCCTCCGAAATTTGGGTAAGAGCACTGAGGCTTGAAAGGCCAATTAAGAAGGCAATACACAACACACACAAATTATTCCGACTCATTTGTCCAACCTCTCTCTAATTTCTGGTATTTATGGCGACACATAACGGTTTTCCATGTCCATAAGAAATGATTATTCCTAGCATAGTAACATTAAGGGGGATATGATGCGGTTAGTGTATGCCTTACAATAGTAGGGGTCAATTAAGTGCAATTGGTTTCACTCTCTTGATACTGTTTTCCAGCGTCTTGATATTGTTGATTCCAACATCTTTAGCAGAAAGTGATTCCCGCACCTCACATACATATGTAGAGCAGTTCGGGTCAGGTTTTGACGAGACTATAATCGCTACCGCAAGTAGCCAATTAGATGTCCCTCGTGATCTTGAGTTCCATCCCAATCCATCGCGCCAAAACGAATTATGGGTGCTGAATCGTGCTACAGATAGCATTACGATTATATCAAACCCAGGACAATCAAGTCAGTCGAGCCAAAATAGGCATGATGCTTACGGATACCACTTCATGGAAGAGGCGAGTGCCTTCGCCTTCGGTTCCTACCACTCCGAATTCGACAACCAATTTGCAAGTGCGCAGGAGTCGAGGAACACCTACGACGGCCAAGCGCCGCCGAATAATTTCATGGGGCCAGCACTATGGCCCTCATCACTCTCCCACTTCGCCGTGGTGAATCAGGCGAATCAAAGGTTAGGAAGCCACCTAGATATGCTACACGAGAGCCCCAACGGCATGGGTATCGCTCACGACTCTGGAAACGCCTACTGGTACAATGATGGATATCACGAAGAATTGGTGTACTACGACTTCCAAGATGACCACGACACCGGTGGAGAGGACCATGACGATGGAATTGTTAGACGCTACTCAGAGATTACCCCGACCCGTAGCGCGAACATACCTGGCCACATGATTCTAGACAAGGCAAATGGAATCCTATACATCTCCGACACAGGAGCTGGGCGGGTTCTCTGGGTCAATACAGACGACACATCCACTACTTCAACTAACATCATGAATTCTAACACACAGATGGATCCCGTCTTGGCAGAGTATAGTGAGATTACCGGTGTAGAATGGGGTGTAATGGACACCGGTCTCGCCTCCCCTTCAGGAATTGCTCTGCACGGTGACACGTTGTTTGTCTCACAGAACGGTAATGGGAAGATTAGCGCCTACGAACTTGCCAGCAATGGAAAGAGCGGCACTCACATGCAGACGGTCAACACCAACGCCAACTCGATAATGGGTCTTGAGGTTGGGCCGAATGACAAACTTTGGTATGTTGATGCGGGCTTGAATCGTATCGTCAGAATTGATCCTTACCCAGATGCTGACACTGATGGAATTAGGGATAGTTTGGACAACTGTCCGAACATAACCAACGCGGGCCAGGAGAATCATGATGGGGACGCGCTTGGTGACATATGTGACCCAGATGATGATAACGATGGCATTCTTTCTGATGGAAGTGATGCTGACGACTGCGCATTTGGTGAAATTGGGTGGACTTCTGATTCTACAACTGATTATGATGGAGATGGATGTAAAGATGACAGGCCTGAAGACATGGATGATGACAACGACGGGCGCAATGACGGCAGCGACGACTGTGCCAAAGGTGACCTTGGATGGTTGAGCGATGCTACAACGGACTACGATTCAGATGGCTGCCGCGATGCTAGCGAGGATCTCGATGACGATGATGACGGAATCTGTGACGGGAATATAGTTGCTACAGGATGCATGATTGGTTTGCCTCAACTTGACCGCTGTCCTACAAGCCCCCTCTCATTCACTTCTACAATTGCTAGCGACGCCGACCGAGATGGATGTCAAGACTTAGGTGAGGACACTGATGACGATGATGACGGATTCACAGACGCTCTAGACGGCTGCCCTAATTTGGTTGGTGGGGCAACGGAGGGCGAGATGATGGGTTGTCCTGATGGAGACGGTGATGGCTGGGCTGATTTGGAGGACGATTTCGAAACTGATGCGACGCAATGGCTCGACTCAGATGAGGATGGCTATGGTAACAATGCTGACGGAACAGACGGTGATCTTTGCCCCTTGCAAGAAGGCTACTCGACAATCGACAGACTTGGCTGTCCAGATGCTGACGAAGACGGTTATTCCAACCCTACAGGGGCATGGACTTTAGATGACGGCGCCGATGCATTCCCTCTTGACGACACACAGTGGCGTGACTCTGACTTAGATCAATTCGGAGATAATCCCGCTCCAGCGAATATGGCTGACATTTGTCCTACTACCTTTGGTACCAGCACGGAGGACCGGCTAGGATGTCCCGATTCTGACCTAGATGGTTGGTCTGATGAAGGTGATGCGTTTTATTTGGATATTACACAATGGAATGATAGCGACTCAGACGGATATGGTGACAATCCTTCGCCCGCGATTACTCCCGACGATTGTATCGACACTTGGGGCAACTCAACTCTAGACCTTCTAGGCTGTGTAGACAGTGATGGTGATGGCTGGTCAGACGAATTCGACGCATATCCTAATCATAAAT
>NYYK01000095.1 GCA_002685895.1 Methanobacteriota archaeon | reverse complement strand
TGGAGAATCCTATCCAATCAACTCCATTTGGATATTCAAACAGAAGTAATGGGAACAGGGAAAGAAGTGCAGCGGCAGCAAGGGCGAACGGTAGCCAAGATGAGCGAGCAGAGTGCAACTCCTCCGAGCGCTTCTTCCTATCTTCAGCATCTTCTTCTAATTCTGTAGTGATATCGTTGAGAGACTTTGCTTCAATTTCCTTTGTCATCACCCCTTCAGATTCAACAAGATCGGTATGCTCTTCCAACAATTCCCATTGTGAGAGCCGTCGAACACGAATGATATCTTTTTGCCACAATGCAGCAGCAGCTACGCAGTTTGCCATAATCAGAAGTAGCAATAATAGTCCAAGGTCAAAGTGACCACTGAGTACCACCATCCATCCAGCCACACCAAATGTGACTAACAGAGAAATTGCTGGAATTAACATCACTTTTCGAAAGGTATCAGCAAGTGGGTCCAAGATTCTGAGGATGAATAAAGCAGGAAACAATCCGACTCCAAATAACAGTGCGGCACCTGCTAGCAGGTGCCAAATTACTGTTGCAAAATCCCCCTCCATCAAGTGGGGCAAGGCGCATCACTCTTCAAGTGATGCGAAACAATCCTCCACCGGTTTGAAGTGACAACACTGTATCGAAGCAGTATGGGGCGAGTAGATATCCAGTGGGACAATCACCAATTCCACCCAGTGGTACACTTACCAGATGAGTACGATGTGCTTGATTTAACAGGCGGAGAATCCCCCACCCATTCATGTGAATTTGCTATTGGCAAATATGATGAAGTGCGCAGAGGTTTGTATGAAACCGAACTCTTCGAAGGTGAGAGATTCATCCACATGGGAATCGATATAGGTGGGCCAGTTGGTATACCATGCATGGCATTTACTGATTGCGAAATTTCTTGTTTTGGATATAATCCAGAAGAGGGAGATTATGGTAATGTAATCATCACAAAGCAAACTCTTGATGGGATCGATATCTGGGCATTGTATGGTCACCTCAGCGCCAAATCATTGGAGGGGAAATCTGTCGGCCAAAAGATCGAAAGTGGTGAGATAATTGGTTGGTTTGGTGACCGGAATGAGAATGGTGGTTGGGAGCCCCATCTACATTTTCAACTCTCCCTGATTGAGCCAGAAACTCATGATTTCCCAGGGGTAGTTTCTCATGAGGAAAGAGAAAAAGCACTGAGAAATTATCCTGACCCAAGGCTTGTACTTGGCCCGATATACTAGGCTCAATCATCAAACATTAGTTCAATTAAGTCGATGGGTGATTTGTTCAGGTGCTCTTTGAGCTCTCGAATGGCTCCTATGGAACTTGGGTCCTTACCGCGGAGAAAAGCAACAGCACAAGAAATCCAATCCATGGCAATGCAGGAGTATAGCATTGCTTCTAGCAGTGATTCACCTTCACAGTGTAGATTCCAAACAACATCAACATCAACTGCCTCTGTCATCCAATTCACCCTTTCTGCCACTCTTTCATGCATTCCATCCCAAGTTAGAAGCAGTAATGCTTGCTTTTCCTTTGCTTCTGGTTGAGTCCAAGCAATGATTTCGTTGTGGTTCATTTCTGGTAGAGTGGTTGGGCGAGCAAATATGCCCCCATTTTCATTTAATTGGTTTGTAAATCTAGTGCCAGCGCACGCTAGATTATGGTCGGACACGATGCCTACTTCACGGCCAATCAGGGTGCGAGCAATCGAGATTGCCGGACTGTCGGGATTGTTGATGAAATCATACTCTGAAACAACTTGACGTAATCTTTCAACAAGGCCATTCTCCACCCAATTCATGAGTGCGGGAATTATTTGATATGAATATGCAATCCTAGAGAGTGCCCCGAAAAGATGTCCGAAAGCAGAACGGGGAGGTTGTCCACCTGGAACAGAGACGTGCTGGCCCTTACCTCCAAGTGGTGATTCTTGACCATCCATTTCTGCTAGGGTTCCTCCTGAGGAAATCATGTTGACAAAATTCCCATGTTCCATAGCTAATATTGTTGCACTGAGTGTCTCTTCGGTATTTCCAGAATACGATGTTGAAAAGTAGAGGCCAGCACCAGCAGCGCCACCCCATGAAGGAACATCATATCCTCGATGTGTGGTGACCGCAGCAGTTCCATGCATACAGGCAAGAGAGGCTAGGAAGTCTCCAGCAGCAGCAGAGCCACCCATGCCAAGACAAATCACACGTTCCGGCATATCTCTCTGGGGTTCCTCAATGGACCATTGGTTAGCGAGGTCATCTGGGAAATTACGAAGGTAACCGAGCATATCCTCAGTATCAAGTTCAGATACTAATGTTGCAATGTCCAACTTACTCACTGACATCACCCCCCGCCGTTCTAGGTAGAGCGACCCATTCATCTGCTATCAAAGCGATGTGAAGTGAGCCTTGAGAACCATCATCATCGTATGGAAGAGAGACTGTACGGACCTTCCAATCGTTTGGATCCATAAAATCAACGGCTGATGAATCACGCTTCAGAATCTCTACTTCCAAATGTTCACTGGCTTGACTCACTACAATTGTTTTCTCTAAATCTCGCCATGTCAAACCAGTACGCTCCTGTCGGTCAATGGAGGAGATTAACGCACCATCTTTCTGCCAAGCATGGATTTGCCAATAGCGACCTTGTTTGCGAATCACATCTCCAAGATTGAATGCTGGCTTACGATATGAAATCGTCAATCTTGTGACATCTTCTCCATCTTTACGCCCCACAACGCTGTTGGTTTCTTTTGAGGTTCCGCCGAATCTTCTCAAGAGATGTTTCGTCCAACCCCGAGCAAGTGCCTTGCTACCTAGCACCATATCGTAACCTCCTGTTACGTTCCCCTCATTGTTAATGAAGAACATAGGATCTGGGTCGATGCTCTCAATATATGTGTCAAAAGTTGTACGTAGTGATGTCAGTTCATCTTCGGTAAGCTTGCGTCCTGAGGAGCGTAGTTGAACGGTGGCTTCGAAGTAGTTCCCTGCTTTGCGGGTGCAAGTTGGGCAGACAGAGTTTGAAATTCTAGCAATTGATGTATGAATATCCTCAAATTCAATATCATCAATATAGCCAGTAACTTGGACTGATAATCGAGTATTGCGTTCATCTATTTCTTCAGACATGATGCCTATTCCGAGTGCTTCTGTGCGCCCTTCAACCTCCAGTGCTTCTTGCACTAATCCTTCATGGTATTCCTCAGATTCATGGTGACCCCAACGTCCAGAGTGAAGATACATCATACATTTCGGACAGCGGAAACCTTGGATAGTTTCAGACAGTATTGAGAGTTTTGTTCTCTCTTTGAAACAAGGCACACACAACCTCTCTTTGGTGAGTTCATCCTCTGCACCACAAACGACGCAGAACGCTTTGCCTAGTGACACAATCACACCTCCGGTGTGTTTTGCGCCACCAACGACTCGCTTGAAGGCTTGCACCAGCCGGCAGTGATTCCGCCCACTACGTGGGCGGTTACTCCTCTTCTGAGTTTGTGGTCGAATTATCCGATAGTGTTGCTTCAGCAGCAGAAAGTCGCTCGGATAGTTCATTCATGCGGCTGAGCAGATTCCAAGTCCAGCCACCAATAATACCAATCATCGCTACATAAGCAATCGCAAGAAACAGGGTTCCATCAGCCATTTTAATTCCTCTCATCTAATTTTGTCTGAACCAACATCAGACGTTCCTCAAGCCCACCGATTAGATATCTCAGCATAACTTGTCCAATTACTAATATTTGAAAAGCGACAACACCGAGTAACATCACGAGCAGAATCTCAGAATCTAACCCGCTTCCTTCACCACCTCCAATAACTGGAGGGGGATGTCTATTTTCCCATATTCGTATAGCAGCAATTGTCAGAGGAACCAGCAAAAATCCAAACAGGCCAACGGTGGCAAAAGTATCTCTTGTGTCTTCAGTATCTGCCTGTGCTTGATGTCCCATAACCAAGTATAGTGATAGTGCTGCTAAGATTGCAAAGGTGTTGAGTCTTACATCAGTTAAATCCCAAGGAGTACCCCATTCAGCAGTTCCCCAAATCGGTCCACTAACCATTACACATAGCCCGTACACAAGTCCAAGGTTGGCTCCGACAACGTGCAGTTTCCATCCCCATTCTAATCGCTTGAGGAACCAAGCTCCTGAACCAACAAAAAGTAGAGCGGCAGCGTTGAATGAGGCCCATGCAACAGGGACATGCCAGTACAGAATTCGGTACGCTTCAGGGGCTGCCCAATCATCGGGATTGACATTAGGGGCCCAAGTGAAACCTAGCCAGAGAGTGATAGCAGCCATGATGAGACCTAGAATAGTGAGGCCGATGGCGATATGTGGGGTCCGCACTCTCATATCTTGGTTGAACTATTAATCACGCTTGAAGGTGATGGGGGTCCATTCTTCATTCTGGAGCAATCATTGGCAATACTAGCCAGATAGCAAATGGGATTACTAAAGCGGTGAGAAGTTGTATTTCGGCATCTTTAGTGGCAAATGTAGAGGCATCCATGGACAACAAATCAACCAACAATAGGAAAGGCCAGATGAAAATTAGTTGTAGAAGAACAACCATCGTGGCACCTTGTCGAGGAAAGGTACTCTCAAGTGCGTGAACTCTCGCTGATCCCCCACTCAACATGGCCATAGCAACAGCAATCAAGATGATTTGCAAATCCACATGTCCAATTACTAAATATGCTGAAAAGAGGGTGAGTAAGAATGGTATCAGTGTTAGCGGAGGCAGGTTTCTACCCATCTGTAAATTATTGCCAAGGTGAGCATTCCACCATTCCTGTGCGCGTGAGTCAGATAGATGAACCAAAATTCCAGGTCTTACTAGCGCTGAGATGAGAGGTGGTGTAAGGACAAGTAGGGCCACCCATGATTGGTTGCTTGGTGCGGTGATTTGAGACAACATACCACCAATCACTGCTAGTGCGATGAGGCCTGCTGCGGAGCGAGTGATTGTAGAGGTTTTAGTACGCTTTTCCAAGTTATTTGCCCATTTGAATGGAGGGCTGTTAAGATAATTCTCACTAGATTTCTCAAGAGTACCACACTCTGGTGGTTTTGATGTCTGAGAAGACTCACCAATTTCTTCCTCAGAAATAGTCGCTTTACCTAATGTGAGTTGACGTGTGGCTAGCGAGGATAGATTGTCATCGTGGGTTGCTATGACGATGGCGTGACCTGCAGCTGCAAGTGAAGCGATTTGCTTTTGCAGAGTATTGACGCTGGTTTCATCCAGTCCTTCCGATGGCTCATCAAGAAGAATCAATTTTTCCTCACTGCTTGCTAGTGCGGGAACAATTCCAGCGAGAACTCCTACACGTCGCTTCATGCCATCAGATAGCCAAGCAATCCGATCTTTAGCGCGGTGACGCAATGCCCATTCATCGAGCCGAGCAGAAATCCAATTGGAATCAGCCTCATATCCGGCTACTGCTACTGCGGTAGCAATTCTCTCTTCGACTAATTCATCTTGAGAAAACCCACCACTTTGTAAAGCAAGACCGAACGGTTTAGGCTTGCTTCGCCGACCTTCACTATCTCTGACCAATTGGCCGGAGTGCTGTACTTCACCTGTGGATAATGGGAGTAGGCCCGCCGCCGCCTCAAGAAGAGTTGATTTTCCGGACCCATTTTCTCCAACTAGCAATACAACATCGCCTGATGATACCTCCAAGTCAATCGAATTGAGCACATTTACTCTGCCTCTACGGACAGAGAGGGATGATAACTCAAGCAAAGGTGTATCATCCGGCATGGTTGGGCGAAAGTGACATTCCGCTTCATATCTCCGTAACCACCCGAAGGGTGAATTGGGTAATTCCCCTCCGCTACCTGAGTGAGATGTCTAGTGGGTTGTGGGGTGGCGTGACAACATTGGGTTGGGGAATAGTCCTAGGTTTCCTCTTTTTGGCCATCGCCCCAATCGTTTATGCATGGCGTCAGCGCATACCAATTTCGTTAGCAATAGTCGCTTCTCTACTACTTTGTTGGGTGTTTCAAAGCATCCTACAATTCTTTGATGGAACCCGTGATTTTCTCCTTCTAGCATTTGCTTTGAATCCGATGTGGCAGCCTTCGCCATCAGAGTTCCATCGCCTTCTCACTGCTGCTTGGCTGCACGCAGTGGGGGACGGTCGAGGGTTAGTTTTCCAACACATTCTAGGTAATGTATTGGTCATTGCACTAGTTGGTGTGCCTCTAGAACAACGACTTGGCCGAGAGCGATTTTTGGCCATATATCTGATTGGCGCTGTAGCAGGAAATCTTGCATGGTGGTTTTCACATTGGGGGGAGTATCGTTTTGCACTTGGGGCAAGTGGTGCAGCGTTTGGTTTGCTGGGCTGCTATCTTGCATGTTGGCCTAGGGATGAAATTGAGTTTCCCTTGGTGTTGATACGTAAATGGCCAATTTCACTAATCGCTTTACTAAAATTAGGTCTGGAGATAGCACAGGTCGGATTATTGTATGGTGGGTGGACAGGTTCCTCATCGGTTGCACACTTGGCGCATATAGGGGGATTCTTCGTCTGTTATGCCGTTGCTAGACCGATTGCAAAGGGTGGTCCAACGCCTCCTGAAGTAAGGGATGGAGGGCCAAGTGCATCTGCCGCTGAAAAGGGTGGTGAGATGCAGAGAAAAAGTCGTATGGGGACCCTCAAATTTGATCCATGGGATGATGCTGGTAAGCCATTAGAGGGGCCCGCATTTCGCGTCTTGAAAAAACTCCGAGAAGAGGGTGACGAGTTGGAAACTAGGCGAGCTTGGCTTGAGGAATTGGCTGAAGTTGCTCGCTGTCCCGAGTGTGACTCGGAGTTGCTGGTCGAAATCAATGACGAAGTCGCCCGCTTACATTGCCAAAACAGCCGCAAGCACTTATTGTGGCCTTAAAATAGAGATTTTACTCCTATGGAGTAAGTCAGTTTGTGACAAACTATAGGCAATTGTGCTTATAGCCCTCTTCGGAGTCATAGACTCCGTGGGGAGATTACTTTATGTCAAATAGAAGTGATAGAACTGCGCTTCTTCTTGTCTTGCTGATGCTTGTCCCAAGCATAACTCTCGCTTTCACTTCATTCCACCAAGATTACTTCTTGGGAGTAGAATCAACAGATTCACCAGCCTCCTCATCTGCTGTACCTCAACCACCGATTCTAGTCGATGGGCTTCCACCACTGTATTGCTCAGATGGTGTGATTTGTCCAACACCCGTTCGTCTGCCAGACATTCCCGCTGACAGTTGGACTCATGAAGAACATCAATGGTGGTTTAGATATGGGCCCGATGATGATTGGAATGGTATGGATGATCGCTTGCAGTACATACTTGCTGATGTTTATCCTTCACAATCGCCAACAGCAATTGTTGCCGATGATGGACGATTGACCGTTGCCATCATCATCGACTTCGCTTGGCATCCTGAAGAGCGAGAAATAGAGCAAGTTAGAGAGATTCTCCTTGAACATGGTTGGGTCGATCAAGAGGGCGGTGCGGTATTTTTCACGGTAGGTGAAATCGATTCGATTATTGTCGACAAGGTGCCACAAAGTGCATTGATGGATTTGTATCACCTTGAAGGAGTGGTGGTGATTGAGCAACAGAATGTAATGGTTCCTTCTATGGCTGTAGCATCTCGTGCAATCAAAGCAAGAGTCAGTGAAACTTACACTAACGCAGCCGATATGCTGGGGGTTCGAGGAGATGGTGTAGTCATCGCAGTTCTTGATTCAGGAGTCGATAACGAACATCGCTCACTGAATGATTTTGATGATGTTAATGATGACCCAGATAGTGATGCCAATACTTACGATGATAGAAAATGGCTAGCAGGTTTCGATTCGACTGATTCATTGAATAGTCAGGAAACTGATGGCTCGCTAGACCCTGACGATACTGCAGGGCATGGCACACATGTTGCTGGAATTGCAATTGGAACAGGAGATGCAAGTCGTAACCATGTGGGAATTGCTCCGGGGGCTTATCTTGTCGATGTGAAGGTGTTCACTGATGTTGGTCGTTCAAACACTCAATACACGATTTCTGGAATGAATTGGACTATCAACAATAAGAATACCGACTGGGGTAACAATGCCTCCAGCAATGGAATTGATATCATGTCCATGTCTTTTGGTCGAGCACGTTCGCCACTAGGTGGCCAAGATACAGGCGATAACGGTTCAGGAGCAGAAGCTCGAATGGTCAATGATGCATGGGATGCTGGCATTGTGCCAGTTTGTGCCATGGGTAATGACGAAGCGAACTATGTGGCAGCTCCAGCATCAGCCGACAAATGCATTGCAGTAGCCGCGTCCGATGATGAAGATACAGTAATTCGTACGGATGATATTGTTGCAGATTATTCTAATTGGGGGCCACGCCAAGATGATGGTGATGATGATGAATGGGACGAATTGAAACCAGATGTTATCGCCCCAGGTACAAACATTTACTCATCTCAGCACGCTGCTAGTGGGCCGATTGGTGGTTCTGTCGCTCTGGCAGATGATGGTTATGTTCAGATGTCGGGCACTAGCATGTCAACTCCCGTGGTTTCAGGACTTTGCGCTTTAATATTACAAGCAAATCCCTCTTTTGAGCCAATTGATGTGAAATCTGCTCTGCAGAATTACAGCGAATTTGTTGTAGATGAAGTTGAATCAATCAATGGCCAATCGTGGAATGCAAGTGAAGGATTTGGGAGAGTTGACGCTATTCAGGTGCTTGAACAGAGTGGCGGCGGTGGGGCTCCTAGTGCAGCGAGCCGTTGGGTCAATCTCACTTTACCAACCAATGGAACTTGGATGGCTGTAGGAGAGACCTATCGATTACGTGGTAATGCTTCCATTCCCGCCTCAGAATTGTTTGATTCTAACAACAGCATCGTGTCGGTCAAAGTATCAGCAAGATACACATATTGGTCAGGCAGTAGTTTGAACAATCGAACAGCGTTCTCATGGCTCAATGCAACTGGAATTGACGAGTGGACATTTGACTTAGGTCCCGAGTTATGGCACGATGGGGCAGGCCTGTATGTTGAGGTACGTGCTCTAGATAATCTAGGGAGATGGTCACAACCAGCATGGGCAGAATATTACATTGGAGAAACCATACTTACTCTTGTTGAACCGAGTGGTCACGGTGCTGTTTCTGGAGATGTCGAACTAACTGGCGAATACAAAGCAGTGAATGGGGACAGAATCGAATACAAGGTTGGTCAAGATGGAGAATGGCGGGTGGCAAATGACAATCTGGCCTATCCATACGTTTGTGTTGAGGCAGATCGTGACAGTTGTGACTCAAGAACTTGGTCGGTAATTTGGGACTCAACCGAAGTTCAAGATGGTGGCTGGATTTTGTACACGAGGCTTGTTGGAGAAAATGGTTCGATGACAACGCCGATTGAGAGATATGTCAATGTTGACAACACTCCAACCTCCTCTGATCTCGAACCAATGGGTGATTTACTAATATTAGAAAACGGAATAGAAGTTGACGAAGCATATGTTAATTCATTCCTCAATGTGCAGGTCACTGTTCGTAATAGCGGTGATGCTCATGCAAGGAATTTCGATGTCACCTTGCTTGAAGATGGCTCTCAGGTTGCCTCAACCACAGTAAGTAAACTTGATTCTACAAAATCGATTGATGTTATTCTAGGGTACCATCCAACTGAGGCATCTTTTCATGATTTAGAGGTCAAAATTGATTTGACCAATGCAGAAATTGAAGGAAGAGAGGATAACAACGACATAACTCGTACTTTTGCCATCAATAATCGTCCAAGTGGTGTCGATCTTGCATTGCGTGAAGGGGCCGCAAGAACCAACCCTCCTGTTGCCAATCCAAATGGCGACATCACATTGAATATTAGGGTCGAGAATCTTGGTGCCGATTCCTCTTCAGGAGCAACATTTTCACTTGAGATATGGAGTGACTTAGGATGGGAGGCGCTAGAGGATGGAAGGAATTTGAATATAGTCTCTGGTGCTGGATATCTCGATGTTCCCTTCACTATCCAAGAGGGATTATTAGACAATGGAGTGACAAAGTTACGAGCTTCAGTGTCACTAGATGGCGGCTCCGATATTGATTTGGACAACAACCAGTTAGAGTTCACGCTTCTAGTGGATGAAGCACAATTACAGGGAGCAAGAGGTCTTGACTTACCAGACGGCCATAACGTTCTCGGATTTTTCGGCGTATCTGGTGAGAATTTACTTTTCACGGGGGAAGGCTCATCTCTTTGGGTACATCGGATTAATTCTCATTATGATATCATCACCTGCCTAGAATTGGAAGATGATTGGGCAGGAGACTTTTCACTTTCAGTGGGCGAATCTAACAACGCCTATGTCAGTTGGACACGTCGCTACACTGATACATTTGGCGTCACATTGTCCACTATTTCATTCTCAGCAGTTGATCTTTCGTGTACTAGCACAGACCCAATAGATTTGATGGCTCCACTGATGTTGGCCGAAGGAAATTATTGGGGAATTGACCTCGAGGTGAAAGATGGTGAGGCATTAATTGCTGGATATCACCGCGACCTTTTCACTGGTGGAACATACGATGATATCACTTCGATTTTCCTCCTTGCTGCAATCTCTCCGCTTGATGATGAATCATGGAATCTGACAGAAGAAGTCATCCCGGACCTAAAACCTCCATTGGGGCAAATTGGCTCGGTACAAGTGGCACAGGGTGAGGAGTTGACCCATCTTATCTATCAGGTTACACGTGATGATGAGACAGGTATTGAAAGAACAGGTACATTCTATGCTCACGGAAGGGTGGGGCATGAAAATTGGTCATTTCACATTTTAGTGGGTGATGAGACTTTTGTAACTGAATTAGCAGTACTTTCTGATTCTAACGATAAGGATATTGTTGTGATGGCATGGCGTGAAGGCCAAGGACATGAATCAGAACTTGTGGTGACTAGAAGTGACAGTAGTATGCAGAATCAAGAGATTGAAAATATCTCGGCACCTGGAATGTTGGAATTGAAGTTCATAATGACTGAAAGAGGAATCCAAATATTCCATGATTCGGTAGGGCCATCGGGAAGGCAGATTGTGTATTCACTTGTTGATGTGGATGGAACGATGATTGGTACGCCAATTTGTGAGGGTGAACTTACTACTGCTGGGAGGAGTTTGAAATCTGGTGAGACGCATATCTTCTACCTCTCTCCAACCGGTGATTGGCGTGCTAGAATGCTTATTGATGATAGCACAGACACCTCTTCTGGCAATGGTATTCTAGACACACTTAGAATGTGGTCAGGGCTCGATGAGCGTACCTTTGACTTGGCTTGGAAAATTGTTGCTGTTGCCTGTGCAGTAGGCTGTTTGTTGATGTTCCTTGCTTCAGCCGGAATTGCTACTCACCGCCGACGAAGGGGCCCTGCCCTAACAGTTGAGGTTGAATATGACGATGATGATGATGATGATGTGCTTGATGTAGAAGAGGATAATATCGATATCATCGAAGAGGAAGATCCCGATGCGGCCTTAGAGATCGATTCGGAAACTTCCGAAGAGTTAACCGAACCAGTTGATGAGTTACTATCAGTTGAGCCAGAAGCAGAAGATTCTGGCAGTAAGCGGAGACGTCGTAGAAAGGCACGTCAGGATGTGGTTGAGACTGTTGAGGATGAGTTACCACCTCCTCCTTCATCAACTGAAATAGCAGAGGAATTGCCTTTACCCCCCTCACCGATGGAATTAGGAACACTTCCCCCGCCGCCGGGTAGAGACGTGACCTGTGAGTGTGGTGCAAATTTCAGAGTCAAGAGTCTTGAATTGAAATATGTAAAGTGTCCGGTTTGTAGTGAGAGAATAGATTTCTGAGGTGTCGTAATGTGTGGAATTTTTGGCTATGTAGGCGATAAACAAGCTACAAACCTGCTTCTGAATGGCCTTAGGAAATTGGAATATCGTGGATATGATTCTGCTGGGATAGCCCTTCTGAACTCAGAAATCACGACTATCAAATGCGTTGGTAGAGTCGCCAATTTAGAAGAAATAATACCCGCTGAAATGACTGGTACTTGTGGTATTTCCCACACCCGCTGGGCCACCCATGGTGAAGTGACAGAAGAGAATGCACACCCTCATATGTCAGAAGATGGTAGCGTAGCAATAATTCACAATGGGATTATTGAGAATAATCGCGCCCTCAGAAATTGGCTCACTG
>NYYK01000094.1 GCA_002685895.1 Methanobacteriota archaeon | reverse complement strand
TTTCTTCACCTCGATCACGATCAGACATGCGGGACAAGCGTTCCGAAATGGAATCTCTGAGTTTAGATTTAGCTTCATCAATGTGCATAAATAAATGGCTGAATGGTTGAATGGTTCGCAAGCGAATATTAAGTATGTGCCACTTTAGCAACCATTTAACCATTTGGCCATTCAGCTATTTAGAATATCTCTGCTGCAGCTTCTGCAAGATCAACCTCCGGTTGAGGTTTAATTTCTTCAGGGCTTTCTTCTCCTATTACGCACTCAAGCTTAAGCGATCTCTTCAATAATCTGTTCATTATTTCTTCTATAGCTCTGGATGCCTCCGGATTCGCCACTTTTCCCTTATGGAATGATGACGAAAAGCCGACTGTAACTGCTTTATCGCTTACTTCGATCAGATGTCCGTTCTTAAGAGACATTTTTACCGATGCCGGCTTTGTTTCATTCACGATTTCGGGCCAATATTCCTTTAGGCTTTCCAATGTTAATTCAACTGCTTCTACACTCGCTTCTTTTATGGATTCTTTTTCCTCAACCTCCTCGGGTTTTTTGTCTTCTGCTACTTCTTTGTCATCAGAAATTTCTTCAGCCTTTAGTTTTTTCGAATCCTTTGTCTCTTTTTTATCTTTTTTCTCCTTCTTTTTATCCTTTTTGTCCTCCTCTTTAGTCGTACTTAACTTAACTTCTTCTGATTTCTTCTTCCCATCTTCTGGTTTGGTGCACAAAGAAAGTAGAGCAGACTCCAATACAAGGCCAGGCAACGGAGATATGCGAACATCTCTTATGGCTTGTAGCAAATTATCCAATATTACCCTCAGATATTCTGTATCTTTCTTCTTTTCTATTGCCTGATGAAGCATGGAACGTACTGTCGAGAGAAGCATTCTAAGAAATACATCAAGAGCTATGCCTGCTTCTTCAATCTTTTTTACAATATCCAAAATTTCTTTGCGATCTTTTTTATCAATTGCTTCAAACAAAGGTTCCAAATACTCACTTCCACTTTTTCCCATTCTTTGTTCAACCTCTTCCACAGTTATATTCGACAAGGACCGCATCTGATCCAACATAGAGATAGCATCGCGCATGCTTCCTTGGCCGTAATGTGCAATTGTTCTGAGTGCATCCCTTTCAACAGTGATATGTTCTTGGTCTGCGATTAATTGAAGTCTCCTTATCAGATCTTCTTCCGGAATTGAACGGAATGGGAAGCACTGGCATCGGGACTGGATGGTCGGAGGTATTTTATTTAGCTCTGTAGTTGCCAAAATAAAGTATGCATATGGCGGTGGTTCTTCCAATGTTTTAAGTAATGCATTAAATGCTTCTTTCGTAAGCATGTGAACCTCATCAATTATATAAACTTTGTTATTTGCAACCACTGGGGAGAACTGAATCTTCTCGATAAGGTCTCGAACATCATCAATACCTCTGTTGCTTGCAGCATCTATCTCCAGAAGGTCTACAATATTGCCTTCTTCAACACCTTTAATAATCTGAGCGGCAATTTTTTTGTCATCGATCCCTTTAGTCATCAATATTTTCGCCAAAATACGGGCTACTGAAGTTTTGCCGGTTCCACGACTCCCTGCAAACAAGAATGCATGGGCTAATTTGTCTGACTCTGCAGCCTGTTCCAATGTTGTTACCACAGCATCCTGTCCTACTACTTCGGCAAAGGCCTGTGGGCGATATTTACGATAAAGGGACATCGGATGGGCATTATACCTGATATTGTGGGTTAATGAAGAAGTAAAAATTAATGATGAATAATGCCCTTGGGCACAATTTTATCGATTATTCGTTATTCA
Source organism: Methanobacteriota archaeon (assembly GCA_002685895.1). Lineage (GTDB taxonomy): Archaea > Thermoplasmatota > Poseidoniia > Poseidoniales > Thalassarchaeaceae > MGIIb-Q1. The sequence continues at coordinate 8,970 of NYYK01000094.1, read as the reverse complement.
TTATTCATTATTCATGTATTCTAGGATCATGAAACATTATCACCTTATCATTACATTATCTGTACTACTTTCTGCCTGCTCAAACGGAGGAATTTCCAAAGAATCCAGTAGGCCGCCAGCTGGCAATCCTGATGGTGTGATTTTAGTTCAGGAGTTTTCCGATTTGCAATGCCCTGCATGCCGAGTTGCACATGCAAATGTATCAACACCGCTTCTGCAGCAATATGGAAACGTTATCCGCTTTGAATGGAAGCACTTCCCCCTGCAATCACATCGTTATGCTATGGATGCTGCCAAGGCCAGCGAGTGTGCCGCGGACCAGGGCAAGTTTTGGGTATACATCGACAAGATTTTTGAACATCAAAGTGAGTTGAGTCCTGATTCACTAATTGCATGGGCCGGAGAACTGAAATTGGATATGGAATTGTTTGAACGTTGCAGCAAGTCTAATGCTAAAAAAGGAATTGCGCTTAGTGATTACAAGGAGGGAAGAGATATGGGTGTTGGTGGAACTCCAACTTTCTTTGTTGATGGCAAACAAGTCCCGACTAATCAATTAGGTGTAATTATTGAGCAGAGGATTGAGCAGTTAAAACAAAGGCTATGACGACAATTGACAGTTAACACGCTCGGGCTCGCTTTGCGAGCCTTCGCTTTTGACAGTTAACAATCTCATTATACTGAACAACGAAGAGTCAATTGTTAATTGTCAATTGTCAATTGTTGTTACGGGCTTAATTGTGCGAAGCCATAAAGCCTACTTAGTTTCATGTCCCATACGACAGCAGTCCTAAGCATATCAATATTTTCTACCATTGGAACAGAATATCGGTGTGCTCCGAATGGTGATTCCATTAATCCTAAATCAACGCTGGTCGGATCGGGAAAATCTACGTCACGCGGATCTACTTCTTCTGATAAAAATACATGCAAGTCGGGTCCAGGTGCCGATATAAAGTTCATACCCATGTATAGATAGTTCTGCATAAGAAGGGAATCTCCAACTACATGTTCATCGACTCCTATAAAACCCCCGTAGATACCCATGCGTTTTAATTTACGGGCTGACCGATCTTTGCCTTTCCACTCACGTTTGGTTTTTTGGACATATTCAGCCATTTTCTCATCTTCCAGCATAGGATCTTTAGAAATTTCCAGTTCAGTTAATCTATTAACCATCTCTTTTGCATATTCTTGAGCAAAGAGGGGATTTTTCATCCTTTCATCCAGAGATACGGAGGCTGAATTAGAATCGTCTGATTGGAATGGGGCACAAGCGGCGAGCGCTAGGCAAAGAATAATTAATTTTTTCATAGGAAAAGAATAGGTAATTAATTCCATTTATAATCGTCAGAGCTCATCTTTCTTATGACACTGCTTATCTGATGATTAAGCTTTTTAACTACATATGCGTGTGTTCCAAAGCTTATGCCTTTGGGGATAAGTGTAGTCCAATATCTAAATCTCCAACAATCCTCCTGTTTCATTCTGGAGATAATAGAATCATAACCGATTGGACTTGCGAAAAGAATCTGTGACTTATTAATTCCCGTATGTGCATAACCTCGAATGGACGGATCCTGAAATTGATCAACATTGCACAAGGTATGATCACCCTGATCACCATGATCAATTCGGTTCTTTGTTACCTCAGATGCGCGCTCTTCCATTTCCGCTTCTCTGTTTTCATCCAAAACTCTTCCTTTTTCGTGGCACCAAACACGGTTATACATCAATGCTTTTAGGCAATCCCACTTGTCGGCTTTGATGGAATTTCTATAGAGAGCCTGCAGGCTGGTTGGAACCAGGCTTAACAGTCTATTCAATTCAAGCCCCGGATGCTCTATTTCATCATTTTTTTCCGATTTGATTCCCACTTCTTCGGTTCTATGTTCGCGCAAATACCACCTAAGCGACTTCAATTTATTTTGATCATCAGTATTCAGATCCATACCTTCAGCTTTTTCTATTAAAACCTGCGCAGAATCCCAATCTTCCATATCCAGTTCTCTTCTGATGTCCAAAAAGATTGGTTTTTCTTTGGCGAAATCGGCAAATCTCTGATTAGCCTCATTCACATAGGCAAGGCGTTTGGTGTAATGCCACTCAAGGAACTTGTTTGTAGTCACAAAATGAAAAGCGCGAGGTGTTCCATTCTTATTCCTCTTGTTTTCTATATTGTCATACTTAGTTTTAACATCAGTCCATCTTCCTATCATTCCGCGCAATGATTTAGAGTCGCTTCCTTGTACAAATTTTCTAATATTCTCGTTTGAGGTACTGCTTTTGAAGATTCTATGCATCCAAGTACCAATTTTATTTTCGGAAAGAACATTCTGCGATTTTGCAGCCCAATCCAATATGTTTTTAGCTTCTTTATAAAGTGCAGTATTACCTCTTTTGTGAGCTTCAAATGCTCCCAAAGCGAGATCAACTGCATTCCGCCATTCTTTATATCCCTTTAGGCCGTCACCGGTGAGTATCTTTTTAACTTCTGGTACTTGTTTAAGTGTTTCATCCTTTTTGGCCTCGTCTTTAATTTTCTTAATATCTTTGTTCATTTTTGCCCAGTTTTTTACCAGGCTAGGGAATTTACCATAAATAAATCTTTCCTTATCGGACCAGTGTATTTTGCTTGAGTACATTTTCTTAAGCCAATAATTGGCGGTGGCTGGGGTTAAATATCCCTTTGATTGCGCTTCGGATACCTGGCGTCGGAAATCAAATTCAGCCCGCGAAAGCCTTTGTTCAATCCCGGGAAGTTTACTGATACTTTTTTCTAGTTCCTCCACTTTCCCCTCAGACTCAAACATACTAAGGCCTCGTTCTTCCAATTCGAAGTCCTTCTTTGTATACAGCGGGGATCCGGCCATCACGCTGGCAACATGATCCAGGCAATTCCTCTTTAGCTTTTCGCATTTTATGTCTTTCCCAAGTTCATCCTCGTCTATAACGTCTTCTTTCGTAGCATCGTCGCTAAACGAGCTATCGTAACGGCTACTATGAAGGGTGGTACTGGATGGCATTGTAGGGATATTCTACTACTGAATCTGTAGTGTTCAATGGAGATACCTTAGAAAAAGAGATAAAAGGGTAAAAGGAGTAAAAAGAGTTAAAAGAATATCCTTTGTCTCCTTTATCTCTTTTATCTCTTTCAACTCCTTGATATCCTAAGTGTCCATGATCTTATCAGACAAAGACATTCGTCAGGCAATCGACTCTGGTCGGGTTATTATTAATAGCCATCAGCCAGATTACGTTCCATATATACATGCCAGTTCAATGGATTTACACTTGGGTGAGACTTTCAAGCTTTATGAACACAGTAAGTTTCCACTTCTTGATCCAAAAGATCCAAAAACACTTTCCGGAAATGTTCGTACTCTTCAGATTAATGAAGGTGATTCGTTCATTGTTCAGCCGGGGGAATTTGTTTTGGGTGTTACTGAAGAGCAAATTACAGTGCCGGACGATTTAGTTGTAAGAGTGGAGGGGAGAAGTTCACTTGGTCGTCTTGGAATTATTGTTCACTCTACAGCAGGTTTTGTTGATCCGGGTTTTTCCGGCACTATCACTTTGGAAATCTCTAATCTTAATCGACTTCCTATTGCTTTGTACCCCGGAATGCGAGTTTGCCAGATTGCATTTGAGCAAATGACAAGTCCTGCCCAAACTCCGTATCATTCAAAACCACATAGCAAGTATCAGAATCAAGTTTTGCCGGAGGAAAGCAGGCTCAGTTCGGATCCTGAGTTTGTTAATTGAGGATTGGTGGTGCTTGCTGGACGAAGTTATAACCTATTTTCGGGAAAACTGGCGTGGCAGCTGCTAAAACTTCTGGGCGCCCGGCTGCCACGCCGCCGCCGTTTCCGTGACGATTTGTAACTGATCTTTTGTCGCTCTTTCCAATTACTTTCCTCGCAGTATCTGTAAGCGATCCTCAAGATGACGTCTCGTTAGACTAGGCCATCCAGCATGATCCCTTGCTTTCAAATCCTTGTTTGCATCTTCCTCTCCCTCTCCGTTTTGCAATGCAATCTGTCGTTTCCTTGCCTCCAATTGCCATAACTCAGAAACCTCGGGTAGTGTTTGCACAATAATCTTTTTCATATCTTCTGCGCTTTGCGAAGGTCTGATAGCTATAGAAAAGGTTGTGAAGGATGCATTTCCTTGCCAAAACATGGATCTCACCAAACCAATAGGATAATGGTGCTCATCCCCATTATCTGGGGTTATCACTATACGTCCAAGCTTTAAAAGGGACTTTTGTTCGTCTGTGAGTTCATCAACAGCTTCCTGTATTGTTGGTATTGCATCTTTTATATCTGCGTACGCTTGGATTGTGACGTTCTCCTTGTTGTTGTACACAACGTCTTCCCAGATATGTATTTGTCGAACACCGATTTTTTGGGCAAGTTCAGGAGTTAGCGTTTCCTGTTCCATAGATTCGTGAGTCCGAAGAATGTGAACTGCATTAGTTATCCTATGTTTCATTTTCTCGTGTGTGTGCTCTGTACATACAGTCACATCTCCTCGATTATTCCATCCGTCGCGTTGCATATGTAATCCATGATAATTCTCATTTCCACTAAAGTAGATAATTCTTCCTTCAATCATTTTTCGTATCTCCGGTGCTAGACTTGGGATTGCCTTTTCCAACTCGGAGAGCGCTACATTACATTCTGCAAAGCGCTCTGGAGTAATATTCCACGCAAATTTTGGAAGTTGAAAATCTATCCTCTCCAGATGCAGTTTTCTCGCCATGGCAGATGCTCTTTGTTCCAGCATCTTCTTCTTTGTATCTGGAGAGTTTTCTATTCCTTCGGCTATTTTCCTCTCCAATTCTTTCGCTTGCTCTTGGGACGTTAACCATTTTTCACGGAATTCTCTCTTTGATCTTTCCAGATATTCGGCATCGCTTTCAATCTTTGGAATATCTTTAGTGGATACAGGAGTTGTTTCCTGTTTTATTCGAGCAGCTCCTAATAACGCAAAATCCTGCTCTGGTGTAATAAAACCTGCAGAGAGTGCCAATTGAGTAAGTTGTGAGAGATCTGCCTTATCTCGCAGCATTTCTCTTGTCCAATCCAACATCGCTCTCTCATTCCAGTCATGCTTTCCTTCTATTTGCTCTGCATCAACGGATTTCATCTTTCGAAAATGTTCCATTGTGTACTCTCCTGATGCAGCAAACTCATCTGCGTTGCGTATAAGGTGTCCTAACGCATATGTCATGCGACTCAGATTGATTTTGAATTTATCCACTGATTTTCCGCCATTTTTTAACACGGCTTCTACGATCTCTTCCATGTTCATCGCCCCTGGTAGATATCTGCTTTCTACATCTGTCCCACGTAATTTTTGCAAAAATTTCGCAAGTTCTTTACCGCCAGCATCCAATTGATTCTCGCCAGCATTTTCAGGAGAGCTGTTTTCTTTAGGTTGACCTCCTGTCGCTTTCCAGATGAGCCGATTTTCTCTTGAGAAGACAACTGTCACCCAATGAAATGTTTTTTGTAATGCGTTCATGCTTTTTCAAAAAAATCATCAAGGGAAGAAAGGAAATTGTATTCTTTGTTATCAGAGTATTGTTCCAATTGTTTCCTAAGAATTCGATATTCCTCAGATATGTGATCTTTGAGCATATGCATGAGTACATCCAGTTGTGCCAGGAACAACTCGAAACAATCAGCATAATGCGAATACCGCTTTCTACGATCTTCTGGACTCTCGTTTTCATAGTTCTCTTCAAGAGTTGAGTAGTTTTCCGGGAGTAATTCAGGCTCTATGTTTTGCATCAGCAAACGATAGATGTCTTTGATATCCCACTTGAAATTGATGAGTTGGTTTTGATCCATAAAATCTACTCATTATAGCAAAAATCGCATATTTTGGCCAGATTCGAGAGGGTCAATGTTGGCTTCCTTGATTCTCACACGAGAGACAAATTTTGCGGTTGGCGAATTGAAATAGGATGCGGTGCAGTGGGAAACCAAAATCGGGTGGCGCGTTTTGTGCGCCAGCCTCGAAAGTCGTACTTGGTGGACGATACTGGAATCGAACCCTTCGGCTCGTCGCTTCGCTTCTCGCTCACTTCGACTGCGCTCAGCACAGGCAGGGCAAGCCAGTTGATGTAATTCTCTGGTGGGCAGCACGGGATTCGAACCTGTGACCTCTCGGATGTGAACCGAGTGCTCTAACCAACTGAGCTAGCTGCCCACAATAGTAACCAACTGCTTGTCCTCCGTAGTCCGCCTTGGCGGACGAAGGAGGAAGCTAATCGTCCAAGGATAGTGGAAATATAGCACTTATTAGCCAAAAGAACACATAATTAGACCATTGACAATTTAATATAATAAAGTAAAGTATATATATTATGACTGATCAACAAGTAGGTGCCCTAGAGGCAGAAATCGCACCAGTACCAAAGTGGCTTAAGAAAAGTTACGTGAAAGCAAGAGTGACAGAGGTATTGCCGAATATAGTTAGTGACTGCACGAAAGGAAAACTTGCAGGAATTGTATGTGAGAAAATGGTGGATAGATGGAATTCTGGTGAAATAAACTCAGAAGATCAGTTGAGAGAAGCAATAGATGCAGAGCTTAGGAAGTATGTAAATAGGGTAGAGCCTTCGTCCAATAATAAATTGAGCGTTGCCTCAATTGTGGCAACACTTAGAGCTTCTGGACAAGAAGTAGATCAAGCAATAGTAGATCAGGCTAACTTGAAATTGGCATTTGGAACACAAGTTAGGCCGATCTTAATGGGGCATCCAGATTTTGCTTTGGAATCTATTATCCCAGTAGGTGTTGTTGGGGATAAAGCCGATGAAATTGCAGGTATGGCTTCCGAGATACTTCTGATGAAAGATGGAGCTCCTAAGCAAAACCCAGATGATACATGGCGAGTAGCCAAATGGATTCCGGATGACCAAATTGAGCCTGTAATAGAACGAATTGTTGCAGATGAAGGATATGAAAAATCAATTACTTCCCCAAGTGTAAGATCGAGATTAACTGCCGAGAGAGCCAGAGATATCGGAGATGAATTAATTGAGGATACAGTAACTAGGCTTTTGGCTTATGCAAATGCAAGAAAAGATGATCATCAGCCTACTGGACGTACTTACAGAATGAGAGTTGGCCAAGGGAATACAGATGGTGGTTAAGCCAAGCCTTCATTCTTCATAAACGGTAACTTCGGCTTTTTTCCGGTTACCACCATTTTTGCTCCTAAATATCCTACATAAAGACCTCCAACAAGAATTGCTGCAGGGACAATTGCCGCACTCAAAGCGCCGAGACTTGCTTTTGTAGTCAAAGTAACTGATTCTTTTGTTGGCCCTAATACTGGTGTGTTTTCAATGCCCACGAAGTCTATTATACCATAGAAAGCCTCTTATGTTAATGGCACCTCGGGAACTGCTTCAGGAGTCTCTTCTTGCACAGATCCGTGCCCAGGTTCGGCAAGAGCGAGTAGAGTCATAACACCAACTCCGAGGAGTAGGAATATGAATTGCAGAAAAGATTTTTTGAATTTGGTTTCTTTATGGAGCTCGGGAATCAGGTCAGCCGTTGCAATGTACAGGAAGTTACCGGCGGCAATGGGCAAGAGGATTATGGCGATGCCGTCTATCGTAACGTTTATCCAGAGAACAAGCAGAGCTCCAATAAAAGCAGTAAGTGCAGTTAGTAAATTCAGCAAAAGAGCTTTCTTTTTTGAGTAACCGCTGTGCAAGAGGACTGCAAAGTCTCCGATTTCCTGTGGTATCTCGTGGAACATAACAGCAAGAGTTGTTGCGATTCCAAGTGGAATACTTATCAAGTAGCTTGCGGCAATCAAAACTCCATCCAAAATGTTGTGAATGATATCGGCCATCAACATCATTGGTCCAACGGGGTGAATGTGACATTCATCGTCAACTGCGTGGCAGTGCCTCCAGTGAATGAAGCGCTCCATTACAAAGGAGAAAAGAATGCTTCCAAGAAGAAGCCATGATGCGCGTATGGGATGTGGTTCAATTTCAATTATTTCCGGAAAGAAATGCAGAAAAACTGTACTCAGCAATGCTCCGGTAGAGAAACTTACAAGATATAAAAGTATTTTGTTAGTTGCTTGTTTGCTAATTGAAAGAAGTAAGATGCCTGCCAGAGAAATCAAACTGACTAGAAGTATTGAGCCGAAAATATATGCGTATAAATTCATATTCCGAGTAAGAATACATGTAAGATGTGCTTATGTCACTCTATTCGAAGAGAATTTTGTATGAAGATGATTATCTTCTGGCCGTTAGTAAACTCAGCTGCGAGCTGGTTGTTAAAGGTCGTGGCAAAGTTCAAAAACTTCCGCTGTTTGATTATGTAAAAAAGGATTATCCGGGATTAAAGGTTTTGCATCGGTTGGATTTCGAAACCTCCGGTGTGGTTGTTTTTGCCAAATCAAAGGATTCGATTGATAAACTTGAGGCAAAGAAAATTTATAGGGCTGTAGTCGTGGGTCGTCTTAAGAATATTCGAGGAGTTATCAGTAAAAAATTGCCCGCACGCGGTTCCGGTGAAGTCGAGGCTGTCACGCAATACAAAGTTCTTAGAAAATTCAGAGAAGTTAGTTACGTTGAGGCCCAGATTGAGACCGGAAGGCGTCATCAAATCAGAAAACATTTCGCAAGTATCGGACATCCTCTTGTCTTGGATCAGGTATATGGAAATGAGAAACAATATTCGAAGTTTTCCAGAAGATTTCGCTTAAAAAAATTCTTTTTGCATGCTCAAAGAATCGAGATGGAGCATCCTGTGACGGGGAAGAGGATTGTAATTGAGGCTCCGATGCCGAAGGCGTTCAATGACTTTCTTAATAATCTGGTATAGATAATGTTCCGCTTGAGAAAGGCCTGCCAGCCGTAGCCATAGCGTCGCTGTGCTAGAGACGCCATCCTACGCGCTTCGCGGCTTCGGATGGCAGCCTTCGCTA
>NYYK01000093.1 GCA_002685895.1 Methanobacteriota archaeon | reverse complement strand
TCTTGCGCCAAACCGCATCAGTATAAACGATTACCGTTATTTCACTACTTTGTTGATAATCAAAAGAGGCAATTCCTTCAAGTCATATACCTTCCTCCGCTATATAGGGGAGATGTTGAAATGCGAACTATTTATGTCGGCAGAAAACCAGTTCATTCCTATGTTGCAGCAGTTTTGAGGGCAATGCAGGATGGCGATCGCGAAGTGGAGATAATTGCTAGAGGAAATGCAATGAGGACTGCAATTGACACCGCTGAAATATGTCGCCGCCGAAATGGCAAAATTGCGGGGATGTTGCCCGAGGAAATGGTCAATAACGGAGTTGAAATAAGCACAGAGGAGATTGAGGTGGAAGGCTCAACACGAGTTCTGTCTGCAATTCGTATTGTGTTAGAAGGCATTGGAGAGATGCCTGACAATTCTGAAGAGTAATTCAGAGAAGTTCTCTGACGCGCCGTTCAATCTCGTCCCTTGTTTGTCGATATTTTGCTATATCATCACCCCAAGGGTCAGAAAGTGCCCAATCATCGTTTAGTGGTACGTTTGGGCAAGATACTCCACACCCCATACTGTAAATGAGATCAAATGAATCAACATCTACATCGTTGATGCTTTTTGGATATTGTACACTGATATCAATTCCTTTCTCAGCCATTACAGCTACAGCATTGGCTGCAACTTCACTATCATGACTAGAGGTGCCCGCAGATTCCGCTTCAAGCCCAAGATGCTTTGCCCATCCTTCAGCCATTTGACTACGGCAAGTGTTTCCCACACAGACAAATAATACTCGCATATCTATCACTAATAACTGACCATTGATGAATGATGCACAATAATTGGCAATTCCGAGGTCACCTTATGTTATTGGTAAGCCCAAGTTGTTCATCAAGTGAACCGCCCCGCCGCAACATGATGACAATGGCAACACTAGCACCTATCATAACAATTCCAAGCAGAATGAGGACAATCATCACAGTCGAACCCCAATTCGTCAAGGCTTCAGTTGGATCGGTCAGCGGATTTACATCCTCATCGGATAACTCAACAGTAACTTCCAGCGCTGGTTCTGTGGCAGTTAGATAGACATCAATCCCTCGGAAATCAAGTTCAATTGTATCTGTAGGCAAGCCTTCACGAACAGTAACTTCGATGCTGTATACACCATCACCTGCAACAGCATCACCTTCTTGGCCATCATCTCGCATCGTCTGCCAAGTTGTATCTTGGCCAACAGGGGCAAGCATCCCGAGTCGTCCTTGAACTACAGTGATTACATCGTGGTCGGTAGCATTCACAGTTAGAACATAGGTGCTTGCTCCATCACCAACATCTGGCACAATAATTGTTGTAACTACACCTCCATCTTTCAATATCGTGAAATCAGATATTTCCGGTCCACTGTTCAAAATATGTAGTGCGGGAATACTAGAGGTAGGTGCATCCCAAGCATCACCCCCAACCCCTGCAATAGAACTTTGCAGATTTAGTCTAGTGACAGTTGCCAAACCACCTCCAGTGTCTTCAAGTCTTACAGGCAAGTAAAGGTCGCCAGGACTCAATGCGGCTGGAATATCAACCACACCGCTCCAGACGCCACCACCATCTTCGCTGAGGTTGAATAGTTCACCACCTTCACCACGCAAATCAATTGCTACACTGGCCACTCCCAAAGCATCGAATGGCTTGGCAGAAACAGTGAGGTTGTTTCCTCTCTGGACATTGTATGTACTCATCGTGAAATCAACCAGTCGAGGTGCTCGGTGTGTAACTTCTATTGTCGTGCTACTACTGTTACTTACCCAAGCATCAATCGCATCAATTCCTATTGAGAGATTACCAGCATCAGTTCCAAAGTAGGTGAATGAGCCTGTGAAGTTGTCATCATGGACGATGATATCTCCATCTTGTCCAATATCGTTTAACTCAATGACTCCAAGTCCTAGAGAAGTAAGGTCAACAGTAACATTTCGTAGATTCCAATCTGGGTCTTCAACTTCTACTTCGATGTGAACCAAATTTCCACCTTCATTGACTACTCTGCCCTCATGCAAACGTACATCAACAATTGATGGAGGTGTATTCTCTCCAGCAGTCACTATGTTAGGTGAAAGCACTCTCTCAAGGGATTGGTTCTCCCAGAACCAAGCATCTTCGGTAGTATTCAAGTCGATGTATACTTCACGTGATACTTCAGCAATAAGACCTGCAAGAATGCCTTCGTTGATGACTAATCCATTAGCAGTACTAGCATCACTAAGATATGAGCCAGACCAAGAGGTTACTTGCATCGTGTGCCCGTCGCGAGTGTATGATTGATAGGAATGAGCAGTTAATTCAAGATCCATAACGTCGCCAGAATAGAGACCAAGATTGTCGCCCATCAGCAATTCAGAGGGAGCCAACCCACTTTCTCGACTGATGTCAACATCACCCAATCCGGATTCATCAGTTGTTTCATTTTCCTCTTCCATAGGAATTGGTGACTCCTCTGGCCATTCCTCACCTTGGCTAGGATCGTCACTTTGTTCGTACCAATTGAAGTAGATTGTCCGGTTTGTGTAGTTCTCGTAAATCACCTCATGGTCCCATGTTTCGTTGTAGTATTGGCTTGGCCCCATGCCCTCAAGGACCCCTCCTCCGGTGAGATTGAACCAATTTTCTTCATGGATTCTGTTTACTTCCCACATTGCACCTGTGGAGTTGGCAGTTTGGCCAGTTCCATCAATTCTACGAAGTACGCCAAACTCGCCAGTAGTTGCACCGGTGATATCAGCATCAATATGTATGGAGTCAGCTGTTTTAGTACCATTTACGCTCTCTTGGTGAAATATCAGTACATCACCATCAATGACGATTGAGCCATTGTCGTCGTTGGTGTCAGAGAAGTAGAATGTTCCGTCACCAAGGAATTTGGAATGTTGCAAAACCATTACTCCATTTTCTTCTCTGTCAATGTTATACAACTGTTCTAAATCGATGTAAATATAACTTCCATTTGTTTCCATTTCCATCTCGGCTGTCGCCTCAAATTGTGTGTGATCTAAGATTCTGACACCATCCACATCATGCATTTCAACAAGCAAAAGCGAGACCTCTCCATCGATGTACATCTCTGCATCAGGCCTGACAGATGAAATATTCAGATTGCCATTCGCTTCAAGTCTCATCTGCTCCTCAATAACTCCTCCAATCATGGAGCGTAGGATATAGGAATCAACCACAGAGGCCTCAATGGTTGTATTTTCACCTTCATTCTCGCTAGTTACAGTCATGTTACCGGTTCCAGCCATCTCAAAGATTTGACTGGTTAATTCAGAACCTTCCATAGTTTCATTGAGCCAGATTCTATTCAGGTTTAGTACAAGGTAGATGTTTGCTCCATCTTCACTAGTTTCGTCAATGGTGAGATTACCACTCCCCAACTCGTCGTGAATCAATACTCCATCACTTCTGGCTTGCCATCCCTGCCCGGTGAAATCAAGAAGATATTCATTCGTGGTTATATTATCCATTATGTGACGCAAAGTCCAATCTGTTGTGACGGTTATTTCGTGGTCTGCTAAAGGTTGATTCCATTGGGTTACGTCAATAGTTCTGGTTGCCGATGGAACATTACCCATTTCCAGCCAAACTTCTACATCAATCGAGTCACCAAATGATATGTTATTAGGTGCTACAACACGATAGTGTGTTGAGTTGATTGGTTCGAGGGAATAATTTGCATCCCCCCAACGATATGTCCAGTTTCCTAATGAGGTGCCATTTGCATCAGAGTGTGATAATTCTACTCTCCAGTCCGAGGGAATAGGGGCTGAACTAAATTCAATGACATAAGCGTGTTCTGCTTCTCCGTTTTCGTCTTGGTCAAGCCAATCAATATGGATGGATACATCGGGCAAACCGACTCCTTGAGCAATTACTGGAGCGCACGATGAAATGAGGAAAACCAGTATCAATGTGGTCGCCGGCCACCCAGAAGTAACTCTATGCATGTAGAGACCTTTGGCCTGTTCCCTAATGAATCCTAACCCTTGCAGTTCATTCTTCGAATGAGGTGTTATTGAGTTGTTTCTCAGAACAATGGCTCTTCGTATCCATCATCACTGCGTTTCCAGATATCTAGCGGAATATCCTCGTATATGTTGAATTCAGGACTCTCTTCCTCTTCATCCTCATCTTCTAGATATCCCAGTGCCTTCTGGGCCAGTTCAGCTTTGAACTTCCAATAGTGAATACGCCACTCTCTTCCATCCCAAAGTGTAGTTTCCTCGGACTCAGTAGTCAGAAGATTGTAATCTTGAAAAATGTAGAATAGGTTTCTGTCGGTGGGCTCTAGTGCATTGTCAATGATACGATCATAGTACCCGAAAAAGCCGAGAGCGTGTTCTGCCATACCCTCAGCAACAGTCTTCTCCATTTCTTTGTCAATATGTCGTTGTATTGCAGCAGTCAATCCTGCCATCGTCATTCCCATGTACACTCCCCCCAATACCTAAGTAAGCCACCAATGTGAACTTCCTCGGGTACACCTTCTATTTGTACACCGCAATATATCAACAATGCGGTCTAATAAGCACAAATTGCCATTTCAGCGCAAACACTTTACCTACGATAAGCCAAAAAACCAAACCATAAGAGCAAGGTTTTGAGAGATATGGGTGAAGAGTTCAGTGAAGGGCAGTTTCTTGGCTTGGCGCCAATAGATGGAGACGCAGACATAGTTATTCTTTCACTGCCTTATGAATTAACAACATCTTACGGCCAAGGTACTGCAAATGGGCCGGCAGCATGCATTGAGGCATCAGGACAAGTAGAACTCTATGATTCACTTCTTGATGATGATTTACCGGCGGGCTATTCAATTGTTACTGCTCAACCATGGGATGGCGAAGGAGGCACTCTTGAAGAGCAATTAGAAGGTATTGAACAATATCTCAAAGAGTGGTTTACTGGCGATGCTTTTCCTGTGGTTCTAGGAGGCGAACACGGTTCACTTCCAGCAGAAATGCGAGCACTCTCCAATCATCCGACTTTGGGAGGTAATTTGGACAGACTTACACTAGTTCAGATTGATGCGCACGCTGATTTGAGAGATGAGTTGGATGGGGAAAAGTATAGTCACGCTTGTGCCGCTAGACGCGCGCTTGATGAAGGGGTTGGAAACTTAATTCAAATCGGAATTCGAGCATACTCTCGAGAAGAAGAAGATTTCATTACAAATGATGAACGGGTTAACACGTGGTTCGCTCGTGATTTTATTACTCCATGTGGAGGAGAAAAGGTGTGGCATGCACTACTCGCTGAGATCTCTCGAATTGAAGGGCCAGTGTGGCTCACGTTAGATATCGATGGTTTGGATGGCTCATTGGTTCCAGATACAGGTACTCCTGTTCCAGGTGGCCTCGCCTACTGGCAAGCAATTGAGGTGATAGAGGGCCTGTTTTCAGCTTCTGGGGCTGAAGTGATTGGTGCTGATGTAGTGGAGATAGTTCCCGGTAGTGAAAGCAATTTGACTCAGTTTACAGCAGCAATGTTGGCTACTAAGATTATAGCGGCCCATCTCGCTTCACTTTGAGGAAAAAACGCGTTTACTATTCATTCCACCTGATGCTAAGTCTCAAAACATTCAGCCACCGGCCTACTTTCGTGCGAACCATCACCACGCTGTTGCTCATCGCCCTTTTACTAACCAGTAGTGTGCCCAATACAGCCGCCCAACAACCCGACATTGTTCAGGAGCACTGGTATCATTCCTATGCAACACTGACTTTGGATGTCAATGCATGGGCGGATGACTATCCCGAAATCGTCAATCTGCTTGTTGTAGGTCAAACGGAATTGGGAAGGAACCTCTGGATGTTACAGATTTCAGATTGGAGTCAGGAAACCAAGACCGACGGGAGTGCCAAAGAAGTGGTTTACATCGACGGTGGTCACCATGGGAATGAGCATCTGGGCACTGAACTTGCCTTCCTTGTTGCAGAGTATTACATCGAGGGTTGGGCTGATGGTGAGCAAGAAGTAATCGATGTCTTGGCTACTACTGAATTACACATCCTCATCATGCTAAATGCGGATGGTAATGACCAAGATACGAGATGGAATATCAATCAAGTCGATTTGAACCGAAACTACGACCATTACTGGAATACCTGTCCGGTGACCCAGCCTGGGAGTGCTGCATTCAGTGAATCTGAAACTCTTGCGAATTCGAATTACATGAACACGGTAGTTCCTGACGCCGATCTGTATGTCACAATGCATACTGGGGTTTGGATTATGCTCTACCCTTGGGGCAAATGGCCGGAACAACCCTCTGATTGGGAGTTGTTTCATGGAATCAGAGACGATGTTCACGCAAATATCTCAGAGATTCCGATTCAAAATGCAAATCAAGGATTATACCCAAATTGTGGAACCAGTAGAGATTATGGATATGGGGTGATGGGGTTCCCTACATTCACATTCGAAACAGATGATGAACAATGGGCACTAGGTACGACTGAACCATTGTCAAGTCGCCTCGGTGAGGAGCTCGATGTGATGAATTACCTGATCGAGAATGTGTGGTACTGGAGGGCCCGCCTTGTTGTCGATTCCCTAGAGGTAGAGGATGGAAAGGTGCATCTGAGCGTTTCGAACCTAGGACACGCGAGCACGTCAAATGCCACCCTGGCATACTTGGACGAAGATGGTGGGTGGTGGGCCCCTGGTGGAATCGAGGATATATTGCTTAATCACGTCGATCCCGCCCAAGGCGACCCTTGGGCTGAGGTTTACGCCTGTGGTGGCGAGATAGGACTCAACTTATCCATTCCAGGATGTGGCTTCGGAGTCAACGCCACTAATAGCACCGTCACAACCCTTGATTTTAGGGATGCTCCAATTTCCAGCGAAGGACAGTTCTACCTAGTGTACCAGAAGCGTGTGATAGATTCCTCGATGTGGGTCAATGAATCGATTCCCGAAGAGTTGATTGAAATTTCTGAAGGAGAAGACAAAGGATGGTTGCCCTTCATATCTCCAATATGGGCCATTTTGGCAATTGGATTGGCAGGAATTAGACAAAATAAAACAGATCTAGAATCCAATCCATAATTTACTCCAAAACATGTTAGCAACGTCTTTCTTCACTCTGAATCACCTCCCCTCTTCAATTACAGAAGTTAGGGTGAGTTGGTAAAATTTTGCCGTTAAAGCGGGAATTTCAAAGATAAAATGAAAAAAATAGACTAAAAATAACAACTTTGACTAATTTTTACAATACTCAACTTTGAATAGGGTAACCCGATACGAAGTCCTATGGAACATCAAGTAGCCACAATAGAAACAGTTGCAGAGACATTAATATTACCTCTTTTTGAAGGTGTTAACAAACCACCAAATCGAGCACTTATCGGATTAAGCCGCAGTGCTCAATCTCAGGCTAGAGGCGCTATTGCAAGTGAAGATTTTGATGGCAAGTCTAGCAAGACAATATCACTATGGGATAGTGAATGCAAAGTCATTTTGCTTGGCATGGGTAAGTCTGAAGATTTGAAGGAAAACAGTGCGCGTGACGCCGGTGCAAAGATAGTTGCCAGTCTAGGTAAAACACATGGCAAGAATCTCACAGTTCGTTTCACTTCTGGATGGAAAGTCAATCAGATGGTTGCATTCGCTGAGGGAATGATGCTTAGGGACTACAAGTTTGACAAATATATGTCAAAGGAAGAAGATAACGATGATGATGACGCCCCATACAACGTTACCTTCCAAGCATCTGCAAGGCATCAAGAGCGGTTGACTGCTGGATGTGACAGGGCCGCAGCCATCACTACAGGCGTACACATTGCTCGAGATCTAGGTAATGAACCCGCTAACAAACTCTACCCAATGGAATACGCCACCCGCGCCCAAGCATTTGCCAAGGGTAAGGGCAATTTATCTGTGACTGTTCTAGATTGGGATGACTTACAGGAAAACAACATGGGCGGCCTCGTTAATGTCGGTAAGGGAAGTGAGCACAAGCCGTGCATGGTGATTTGGGAACTTAATGCTAAGGCGAAGGATGGGCCGTGCCCGATAATAATAGGCAAGGGGATTACCTTTGATACCGGTGGTATTTCATTAAAACCTGGGGCTGCTATGGACGAGATGAAGTTCGATATGCATGGTTCTGCCACTGTCTTTGGCTTGCTGGTTGCTCTTCATGGAGTAGGTCACAAAGGTCACATGATGGGTATTTCTTGCATGGCGGAGAACACTCCAAGTTCCACTGCGTACAGGCCGGGTGACGTGATAGACACTTACTCTGGAAAGACGGTCGAGGTACTCAATACTGACGCTGAGGGGCGACTCGTTCTTGCAGATGGACTTTGGAAGGCGGGGGAATTCAATCCCGAATATATCATCGATCTTGCGACACTTACTGGCGCCTGTGTTGTAGCACTTGGTCACGAGGCTTCAGGACTCTGGTCCAATGATGATGACCTCCTTGAGAGGGTTCGAAAGGTGGCATCTGATAGTGGTGAGTTGGCTTGGCCAATGCCGCTACTCCCAGCATTTGAAAAACAAGTTACAGGCTCAAAGATTGCAGATGTCAAGAATTTAGGAGATAGATACGGTGGTTCCAATTCGGCTGCTGCTTTCCTCAAACAATTTGTTCCAGAACAAGGTGAGGATGATGATAAGAAACAGTATCCTTGGGCTCATATTGACATTGCAGGAACTGGCTGGGGTACCTCGACAAATGCTACTGTAGCGCATGGTGCTACCGGAGTTCATGTACGAACACTTGTACGACTAATCAATAACGAATGAGCATAGTGTACATTGACAAATTGTTCAAACTCTCATGTAGTCAGAGGAATTGTAATGGAAACTGATTCAACCACAGCCGCAAAATTGGCTGGCTTGAATATTAGTGAAAGGACCGAGCCAGGAATTACCCGTTTGAAGATTGAATCTACACCTAATGAAGAGGAAGGCCCACCGATTATTACTTTCGAATACATATTGCCGAATGGCGAACTGGTGAAGGACGATGAGAGAATCAACAATCTCAATTCTTTGTCAGTGCCACCGGCGTGGACAGATGTTTGGTTCTGCGTTGATGACAGAGGACATATACAAGCCACGGGAAAGGATGCAAGGGGCCGTTTGCAATATAGATATCATCCAGATTGGAATGCGATCAAAGCAGATTTGAAATTTGCTAATGTCGATGAATTTGCAATGATGTTGCCAAGGCTAAGAGACCGAGTTGAGGCTGACCTTACATTGGCTGGCATGCCACTTGTGAAATCAGTTGCTTTGGTTATCAAACTCATGGATCTTTTTCATATTCGTGTTGGCTCTGATGAGTATGCCAAACAGAATGAATCATACGGATTAACTACCTTGAAAGAAGGTCATGTGAAATTTATCAAAGGCGAGATGGCAGAAGGCAAAATTGATGCGATTCTCAACTTCACTGGTAAATCTGGAAAACAATGGAGATTGCTTATCGAAGATGATAATATAGCCAAAATGATTGAGGCTTCAGGAAAAGTTGGAGGTAGGAAGAAATCCCAAGATTTATTTCGGTACATAGATATTCATGGCAACGATTACGATGTAAAAGCAGAGCATATCAATAATTACATCGAAGAAGCCCTAGATGTTAGGTATACAGCCAAAGCATTCCGTACTTGGAGTGCTTCATGGAAGACTGGTGCAAGACTTGCTCTAGTTGCAACGGCTAGCGAAAATATGATTGCAAATATTTCCAAACTAACAAAAAAGGAACTTGCTAGGGTTGAAGGTACGGAGGAAGAACCAATCATCAATTGGCGAAGCACGGAGCTAAGGCGCCCTGAAGTATTGGCGAAACTTGCAGAAGCAGGTAAATTACAAGGCCAAACGGAATCGGAGCGCTTAGCAACTATGTTGGCTGTAATTGATACAGTTGCAGGTGACCTTGGGAACACCCGTGCGGTATGTCGCACATCTTACATCCGCCCAATGTTCTTGGAAGATTGGGCATCTGGCAAATTCGAGAATCGTTGGGATAATGCTTCTACATTGAAGCGCATCCCCGGTCTAAACCGAGCTGAATCTACTGCAGTACACTATATGCGTGTGCATGAATGATAATTCTTCTTCGTACGGAAGTAAATAGTAATCAGTTATCTTCTTCGTCAACGACTTCGAAATCAGCATCAACTACTTCGTTTCCATCGTCATCAACTTCTTCAACGGCTTGCTCAGATTCCATCTGGGCAGAGGCGGCCTCATACAATTTTGCAGAGATTGCATGCATCGACTCCTCAAGTTCCTTGACCTTAGATTGAATTGATTCCTCGTCGATATCTTCGATATTCTTCGGCTTTCCATCTTCCATAATCAAATCTTCAAGTTCAGAGAGTTTCTCTTCGACAGGCTTTGCATCATCTTCACTGATTTTATCCTCTGCTTCTTTGAGAGTCCTACGAGTCTGGTAAATGATGCTATCAGCTTGATTTCTGAGATCAACTTTAGCCTTTCTTAATCCATCTTCCTCGGCGAATTTCTCAGCATCAGCAATCTTTTGCTGAATTTCATCTTCACTGAGTGATGTAGCGGATTGAATCCTAATCGATTGTTCCTTCCCAGTACCAAGATCCTTTGCCGATACGCTAACAATTCCGTTGGCATCGATATCGAAGGCGACTTCAATCTGAGGCATACCGCGAGGTGCTGCAGGAATACCCTCAAGGAAGAATCGTCCGAGTGTGATATTGTCGCGAGCAAACTCACGCTCACCTTGGAGCACATGAATCTCAACAGCAGGCTGATTATCGCTTGCAGTGGAGAAAGTTTCTGAGCGTCGTGTTGGAATAGTGGTGTTACGCTCAATCATAGAGGTAGTGACACCACCTAGAGTTTCGATTCCTAGGCTAAGAGGGGTAACATCGAGCAGAAGCACATCAGTAACAGCATCATCACCAACAATTATTCCAGCTTGCAATGCAGCGCCAAGAGCGACGGCCTCGTCAGGATTGATTGCTTTGTGTGTTTTATTTCCGAGTTCTTTCTCAATAGCCTCTTGCACCGCTGGCACTCTTGTCGAGCCACCGATTAGTATAATCTTGTCAATTTCTGAGGCGGAGATGCCAGCATCCTTGACGGCTTGCCGCGTAGGCTTCATTGATTTCTCAACGAGGGCACTAATCAGGTCCTCAAATTTGGCACGAGAAAGTGAGAGGTCTAGGTGGGTTGGTTGTCCATCCACTAAGGTGATGAAGGGAAGATTCAATTGTGCTTGAGTAGTGCCAGAAAGCTCAATTTTTGCCTTCTCAGCAGCTTCCTTCAGCCGACTCATTGCTTGCAAATCCTTTGAGAGATCAATCCCACTAGATTTCTTGAATTCAGCAACAGCCCAATTTATGATTTCCTCATCAAAATCGTCACCACCAAGTCTATTGTTTCCGGCGGTTGCTTTAACTTCAATCTGAGGTTGTCCGTCAATTTGGTAGATGTCTAGAACTGAGACATCGAAGGTTCCGCCACCTAAATCGTAAACGAGAATGGTTTGGTCATCATCTTTGTCAACACCAAAAGCAAGTGCAGCCGCGGTTGGTTCGTTGATGATTCTGAGAACTTCAAGCCCAGCAATCCTGCCAGCATCTTTGGTTGCCTTACGCTGTGCATCGGTGAAGTAAGCAGGACAAGTAACCACTGCCTGCTTCACTTCATGGCCGAGATAATCTTCAGCGTCTGCTTTCATTTTTTGGAGAATAAATGCAGAAATTTCCTGGGGAGTGTATTCCGCATCGTCAATCTTCTTGGTCCAATTGGTGCCCATCTCTCTCTTAACTGAGAGAATGGTTCTTTCTGGGTTGGTTACCGCTTGTCGTTTTGCAGCCACTCCGACCATCCGTTCGCCATCTTGTGCGAATGCTACCACACTAGGTGTGGTTCGAGCACCTTCGGTGTTAGCAATCACAACGGCTTCGCCGCCTTCAATCGTAGCTACGCAACTATTCGTTGTTCCTAAATCAATTCCTATTACTGGGTTTCTTGCCATAATTTCACTTCCTTAAATATTCAGAGTCATATCTAATATTCCATTATTGATACTCCATTCCTCTATATTTGTAACAACCCGTCCAAGGTTGTATTTCTTGACAGGGCGGGGTCGCCCTTCTACCATCAGACTCAACACACTATTGTCGCTTGTCAGGATGATTTCGACACCTTTTCCAGAATCGTCTATATCAGCCATTCTGCTACAATCGATTGTCAAAATCATCAAATCATCATTGATGAAGATGTCATCTTCATTCAAAGGCACGAGTTCAGATTCATTAATCTCATCTTTAGTTTCAATCTCTACCTCAACAGGTTCCTGTTTAGGGAATTTGCCGCCCATCATCTTGGCGATATCATTCATGGTCGCTTCTAGGTTAAGTTCAACCTTGCCTTCTACCATTTTTTCAGGATCAATTCCCATCTCATCAAATTGACTTTGAATTTGATTCATCATGGTGCGAAGAGTGTTAGAATCGATTGGCATTCCCATGTCTTGAAACATCTTTGTGAGTTGCTCTATGAGCTGCTCTTCCCAGTCGTCTCCACTTGGAGTGAATTTCTTTTCTGACATGCCAAATACCCACTTATCAACCCGAGGTTGTATAGTGCGACTGGATGACCATATATGAACCCTTGTTCTCTATACTCCGTATCAAAGATGAAAATATTAGAATAAAGCAGAATCTGTGGAAATTTCAATTCGCAATAATCCATTGGGCTTAAGACAGTCTTGTCGTTCGCCAAGCCTGATGGTCACACAAGAGCATGAGTCGCTATTGAGTGATACCGAGCGCACTCAAGGCCGCAGCGCCTTACGCAACAATGTGGCTGCAGCGAGTGCGCTTGCAGACGCTGTAAGAAGCACTCTTGGTCCGAAAGGGCTTGACAAGATGTTGGTCAGTGGTGGAGATAACAATGCGACCGTCACAAATGATGGCGTCACAGTTCTAGAAAACGCAGAAGTGGAACATCCTACTGCGAAGATGCTCATTGCCCAATCAAGTGCTCAGGATCGCCAAGCAGGAGATGGAACAACTACAACGGTGATTCTAACTGCAGAACTTCTTCAAAACGCTCTCGAACTTATCGATATAGGAGTTCACCCCGGATTGGTAGAACGGGGTTATCGAATTGCTAGTAGGGAATCTATGCAGGAATTATACAACTTTTCAAAACAGGCCACAGAAGAAGATTCTCTCAAATCTGTGATGACCTCACTTTCTGGCAAATCGGACGAAGGTGTACGTGAACAACTCAGTACATTGGCAGTTGAAGCCGCTGCCGCTTTAACTCAACAGGTTGAAGGTGGAATGGATGCCGATGCATCCCTAGTAAAGAAGATTCATGATTTGGGCCGACCAAGTGTTGAAAGTGAATTGATTTCTGGCTTAGTGCTTGCCAAAGAGAGACTACATTCTGAAATGAAGATGTATCCCAAAGGCGGGTCAATCCTAATTCTTGATGGTGGAATTAGTAGGAGAAAGCCAGATATTGACATTAACCTGAAGGTGACAGATACTGGAATGATAGCAGCACTAAATGCCCAGGAACTGGTAGATATTCAGGACCGAGTCGATGCTATCGCTGCAACTGGTTGTAACTTACTATGCGCACGTGACGGAATTGATGATGATGCACGAGGGATGCTATTGAAAGCAGGAATCACCTGTTACCGCAGAATCGAAAAGCCAGACCTCGAACTACTGGCACGAACCACTGGTTCTACTATGGTGCACGAAGCGTCACTCGCAAGAGCGGAGGACTTGGGCGAATTCACCTCACTGACCAGTGAAAAATGGGGAGGAGTCACATACATGAAACTCGTTGGTGCTTCAAGTGGCGGTTTGACTCTGATAGTACGTGGTACTGGTAAGACGAGAATGGATGAAGTTGCTCGTGGCTTTGACGATGCAATGGGTGTCGCGTGTGGGCTCGTACGTGACCCACAGGTGCTACCAGGGGGTGGCGCTACACAGATGGCACTAGCACGTCATTTGCGCAAATTTGCACCAACAGTACCCGGTCGGGAACAGTTGGCAATCGAGGCTTTTGCAGGAGCGCTTGAAGCGATACCAAGGATATTAGCTGAGAATGCCGGCCTTTCTCCACTCGATGAAGTGCTACGCCTCAATGCGGCACAGGAGGCTGATGGCCCATGGATTGGATTGAACATTTTGACTAGCCAAACAGAGCCGATGGATGAGGCTGGAATCATCGAACCTCTTGCTGTCAGCAAGAATGCAATTTCTGGAGCAATGGAAGCAGCAGTATCAGTACTTCGCATCGATGATGTTCTCTGGGCAAATCAAGATCCTTCCATTCCTGACTGGAAGCCTGAAGAGCCTGAGGATTGAATTAATTTTCATCTTGCAAGTTGCTTAGCATTTCGCCTACTAATTGCTCTAATCCAAATAGCGGTTTCCAGCCCCAATCATTCTGTGCTTGAGTATCATCAATCATACTAGGCCATGAATCTGCATATTTCTGCCTAATGTCGGGTTCAAAACCACAAACAAAATTTGGTATCTTTGCAACTATCGCATTACTCAACTCTTCAGCAGTAAAAGAGACTCCAGCGATATTGTATCCCGCCCGTGCTGTGCCAAGGGATTCGATGGGCGCATCCATCAATTCAAGAGTTGCTCGGATGGCATCATCCATGTACATCATCGGCAATTTAGTATCAGGTTTGACAAAACAGGTGTAGTTACCGGATTCAACAGCGTGATGGAAAATTTCCACAGCATAATCTGTTGTTCCGCCACCCGGAGGTGCTTTCCACGAGATTAACCCGGGATAACGAATACCTCGTACATCTACGCCATGATTTTCCCAGTAATAGTTAGCCATCACCTCTCCTGCAACTTTGGTCATTCCGTACATAGTGGTTGGATTGAGTGGGGTTTCTTGTGGTGCCAATGGGGGGCAGTCCGGCCCAAAAACAGCAATCGAAGAGGGAGTGTATAGGCGTAGGTTGTGTTCCTTGGCAAGCTCGAGAACATTTGCTAACCCTCCGAGGTTGACCCGCTCACATAATTCTGGATTCTTCTCCCCAGTTGCTGAGAGGATTGCGGCTAGATGATAGATGGTGTCAACAGAATGGCTGATGATTAACTCTTCAAGTCTATTTTTGTCTAATACATCTGCCACTGTGAATATACCCGATGCCACTACAGAATGGTCATTGATTTCCCGTAAGTCGGTGGCTATGACCGAATCAATTCCATGGCGTTGGCGTAATGCAGGAACTAGTTCTGTGCCGATTTGTCCAAGCGCTCCAGTGACAAGCACGCATGAACCGGATTGTTCGGTCATTAGGGCACGCTAGGGAAGACGATACTTGAAGATGCGTGGCCGCATGATTCTAGCAGATTTACCGTCCGAGATGTTCTCTTTCTCCCATTATTGCGCTAATGTTGATATGCTATGCCCAACGGGTCCATATCCCGTTGATTACCATGAGGTATGTTATTGTCAGCGGCGGGGTGCTTTCTGGATTGGGTAAAGGAGTGACAGCCAGTAGCATTGGAATGCTGTTAAAATCTCTAGGATATCGAGTAACTGCAATCAAAATTGACCCCTATCTCAATAGCGATGCAGGAACGATGAGTCCCTTTGAGCACGGTGAAGTGTTTGTGCTTGATGATGGGGGTGAAGTCGATCTTGATCTCGGAAATTACGAACGATTCCTCGATATAACACTCACACGCGATAATAATCTTACAACTGGCAAGGTTTACTCCAAAGTGATTGAATCAGAGCGTCGTGGAGATTACCTCGGCAAGACTGTTCAAGTAGTTCCACATATTACTAACGTAATTCAAGATTGGATGGAGAGAGTCGCCTCTATTCCAGTCGATGGTAACGGCGATGAGCCGGATGTCTGTGTTATTGAATTGGGTGGCACCGTAGGTGATATTGAGAGTGCCCCATTTGTAGAAGCGCTACGACAGTTCCAGTTCCGAGTAGGAAAAGAGAACTTTGTCTTGGTCCACGTAAGCCTAGTTCCTGTTGTGGGGGTTGTTGGAGAACAGAAAACCAAACCTACTCAACACACGGTGAAGGAGTTGCGTGCAGCCGGCCTGTCACCAGATTTCTTGGTTTGTCGTTCTGAAGAACCATTAGAGGATGCTACAAAAGAGAAGTTAGCCCTCTTTTGCCATGTTCACGAATCTCATGTTCTCAGTGCTCATGATGTATCCAATATATATCGCGTTCCAATATTACTTGAAGAACAAAATACAACTCAGATGGTTGTCGATAAACTGCAACTTAAAATGTCACATGACAGACCTTTGTTGGATGCTTGGAAGAAAATGGCAGATCATATTGATTCATTGGATGCTGAGGTTACTATTGCAATGGTTGGCAAGTATACCGGCCTTTCAGATTCCTATCTCAGTGTCATTAAAGCATTACAACATTCAGCTTTCAAAGTTGGTGCCAAGATGAATATTTGTTGGGTGGAAGCAACCTCGCTTGAACCCGAATCAAAAGAAAGTAATCCAGAGAAGTATTCACAATCTTGGGAAGATTTGCGTGCTGCCGATGGAATATTGGTGCCAGGAGGATTTGGTAATCGCGGGATTGAGGGTAAAATACTCGCAGCAAACCATGCTAGAGTGAATAACATTCCATACCTAGGTGTCTGTCTTGGCCTACAAGTAGCGGTCATTGAGTTCGCCCGTAATGTTCTCGGGTTAGAAGGGGCAAACAGTACAGAATTTGATGAAGATACACCACACCCAGCGGTGATTTTCATGCCTGAAGGAAGTCGCACACACATGGGAGGTACAATGCGTCTTGGTAGTCGTCAGACCAATATCCAAACAAAAGAGTGTGCTGCATATCAATTGTATGATGGAGAAACCGAAATTCATGAGAGGCATCGCCATCGTTACGAAGTTAATCCCGATATGATAACTCAATTAGAGGGGGCGGGACTTCGCTTTGTTGGCAAAGATACAGAGGGTCAGCGTATGGAAATCATCGAGTTAGAGGGGCATCCGTATTACTTCGGAACTCAATACCACCCTGAATTCAAGAGCCGGCCAACAAGGCCAAGCCCGCCATTCTTTGGTTTGGTTGAAGCCGCTTTTGCTAGAATCAAATAACTACTCTTGAGAGACTTTGATGAGTCGAGTAGTACGATATCCTTGCAATACTTTGAGATATTTCTTAGTTCTAAATTCATCATCCAATGTTCTTTCTCCACTGTCAATCCTCAGTGTGGTGAGTGTCAATAGTTTGGCTGGTGTGGCGATACCAAGTACGCCATCAATTCCAACTTGTCGAATAACTGCTGGAGAAATCTGTAGGTTTCCCCTTCCAATCAGAAAGCCCTGACCACCCATTGGTGATAGCAGTATGAGCGATTTTCCATTATGTGCTGATAGAAGTTTTAGTAGATCAAATTCGTTGACATCTCCAGCAATGATAATTCCGTCTTGTACAACATCTATTCCAAGCACTGTTTTCTCAAACCCTAGGTGCTTTGCCATACGACGTAGAGTCCCTCCAGACCCCCAAATGATGAGCAAATCAGAATTTTCTTCCATCATTTCACCTATGTGCTCGGCCATTCCCTCAATGATTTCAGATTCATCGCTTGTCTCAATTCGTTGCTTTGCCCCTTGCATCCAACGTGGAGAGGAGGGAGTCATCGCTTCAGCGTACAATCTCACCTTCCATTCACCTCTGAGATAGGCCTCCTCATCGAGATCCATCACCTCGGTATTGGCAATTAGTAGGTCACCTCGTAACCAAGCGTGTAGCACCTCTGCTGCAGCTCGCGGCGTGGCGGCAAAACAACCACTATGCATTTTCACACCACTAGGAACTCCAATTAGAGGCAGGTCTTCTCTATCTATATCTTGAAGTGTAGAAATTATATCTCTCGTGGTACCATCTCCGCCTGAATAGAGAAGCAGATCAATGCCTTCTTCTACCATCTTACGAACAGCATTTATTGTATCCTGAGCACTGCTAGGTTCAGCACCATCAATTTTAGAAATCTCAGACACACCTTTGGGAATCCAAGATGACCCCATTCTACCTCCACATGTAAGAAATTGAACATTTTCTGTTCCAAGTTCTATCAACCTCAGAAGTGTTTGATGCATTCGTGGACCTGAACGATCTTCAGCCCCTGCACTGCGAGCCTGTTCTGCTTTGCCATCACTGCCCTTGAATCCTAGTTTGCCACCAAGCCCAGCATCAGGATTTACAAGCAACCCGACCAAGGTCATGATAGAGGCGAAGAGAACCCTATTCATCAAGGCTGTTGAGTAACTTTGTGACTAGACAATCGGCCAACGCATTCAAGACTTCATCCATTGTGCGAGGTTCGGCGTGCGTTATGGTTAGCGGTGGTAAAAAGTCCGGAAAGACCGTTGAGGACGTCTTTAAGTCCGGTATGGACGACATGATTCGCGCCCGCGAAGAGTTAGATGCGGCTGAGGTCGAATCTGAGGCTTCAAAGGTAGTAGAGGCAGCACAACCAGCAAGTGCAGATCCTCTTCTATCATCAGCGCCTTCTGGTCCCCCGATGCCCGAACAAGCTCTTGCTGGCCCTCCGATGCCTGAGGTAGCACCAGAACCGGAACCTACCCCCGATCCATTATTGACTCCTCTAACACCTACGGGCCCTCCGATGCCTGAGGCCGCACCAGAACCGGAACCTACCCCCGATCCTTTGTTAACTCCTCCAACACAGATGGGCCCTCCAATGGGTGGTGGTCCAATGCCTCCAATGGGTGGTGGTCCAATGCCTCCGATGGGCGGTCCCGGTCCAATGCCTCCAATGGGTGGTGGCCCAATGCCTCCAATGGGTGGTGGTCCAATGCCTCCAATGGGTGGTCCCGGTCCAATGCCTCCAATGGGTGGTGGTCCAATGCCTCCAATGGGTGGTGGCCCAATGCCTTCGATGGGCGGTCCCGGGCTAATGCCTCCAGCAGGTCCATCTTCAGAGGATTCCGAACAAATACCTCCAACAGATGTTCCAACTGAAGCGCCCAGTATGTCTGTTGATTCTTCCGCAATGCCACCTATGGGTAGCCCCGGTCCAATGCCTTCGGGAGACCCGCTAGTCGCCGTTCAACCGACAGAGCAACCATCCGCTGAACCAGTGGCAGAAGCACCGCCTCAAGTTACAGAAAAACCGAAAGTGGAAAATTTCGATGCTTGGGAATCTCATTTTGATAATGAATGGGAAGGTGGAGCTGCTGTATATGAGGGAGAGAATGCACCTCCTGAACCGGAAGAAAAATTTGACGAAGTCGCTTGGGATTCTAGTGCAAAACCAGTGAAAACCATTCCTCAATTGCCAACAAAAGCTGTCATGAACAAAATGAAGAAAGCGGATTTAGTTGAATTGGCAGAGGGAAGAGATGTTTCGTCTGATGGTACTAAAGATCAGATAATTGAGCGTCTGCTTGATCCAGAAGCCGATGGTTCTGAAGATTTGCCTCCCGCCTCCGAAGAACCCCTAACTGATGATGCCGACCCAATACCTCTAGAGGTCCCTCTAGTAGATGATTCTGATTCAACTCCAACAGAGGATTCCCCTGCGGAGGAGGTGGATTTGATGTCCATTGCGGGTTCCTTAACAGATGATGCCGATTCTATGCCCCCTGCTGAACCCCCTGCTGAACCCCCTGCAGATGGTCCCGGCCCTATGCCCCCCTCAGGTCCTCCAGCAGATGGTCCCGGCCCAATGCCTCCCTCAGGTCCTCCAGCAGATGGCCCCGGCCCAATGCCTCCCTCAGGACCTCCAGCAGATGGACCCGGCCCTATGCCTCCAGCAGGCCCACCAAAGGATGGCCCTGGCCCAATGCCTCCATCAATGCCTCCAGCAGGTCCTCCAGCAGATGGACCCGGCCCTATGCCTCCAGCAGGCCCACCAAAGGGTGGTCCTGGTCCAATGCCTCCAGCAGGTCCTCCTACAGATGGTCCCGGTCCAATGCCTCCAGCAGGTCCACCAAAAGGTGGTCCCGGCCCCATGCCTCCAGCAGGTCCACCAAAGGGTGGTCCCGGCCCCATGCCACCGTCAGGTCCACCGACGGATGAATAAGAAACACCACTTGTTTGCTTGATAGCAACATTCAATTTGCGTTGTGTTGATATGGCTAGTCTAGCCCCATCGCCCACTAGGGCGTTGCGATGTCGATGGTAGAAGTATCACTTCCCAATGGTACAATCCATGAGATTGCAGCTGGTGTCTCTGCTGGAGATGTCATCAAAGATGCCTTTGGAAGAGGTGCAGTTGCCGCCATAATCAATGGCGAACCATGTGACCTATCTACACCAATAGAAGAATCTTGTACTCTTGATCAAATTCACTCAGAGAGTGATGAGGGGCTCCATGTCCTACGCCACTCATGTGCCCACCTTCTCGCTCAAGCGGTTACTCAGTTACATCCCGAAGCAAAACCCACCATTGGCCCTCCAATCGAGCACGGCTTCTACTATGATTTCGAGATGGGCCCTCTCGGCGAGGAAGATTTGCGAGAAATCGAGAAGAAGATGAAATATATTGTCAAGCAAAATCTGCAGATTAGTCGTGAAGAGCATGATAGCGAATCCCTTCGTCAAATGTTTGCTGATAATCAGTTCAAAATTGAAATCATGGATGATAAACTCGATGATGGAGCCGGCTCAAGTGTCTATCGTCAAGGCGAATTCGTTGATCTCTGCCGCGGCCCACATGTTCCATCTACATCCTATCTCCGCCACTTCAAATTGACTTCAACTTCAACCGCCTTCTGGCGGGCGGATTCCAACCGCGAACATCTTGTACGCATATACGGAATGTGTTACGCTACCAAGGAGGACTTGCAAGCAAGAGAGACCCTACTGAGAGAGGCCGCATTACGTGACCACAGAAAGTTAGGCAAAGATTTGCAACTTTTCCATATCGATGAGATGGTAGGCCAGGGCTTGGTTCTCTGGACTCCACGTGGAAGTGTGGTGCGCCAAGAGTTACAGAATTTCATTGGTGAGCATTTGAGAAGACAGGGGTATAGTCAGGTATTTACGCCCCATATCGGTAAACTCGATCTCTACCGCACATCTGGTCACTTTCCTTACTACCAAGATAGCCAATATCCCCCACTTGTCGAGCGAGATCTGATGGCAAAACTTGCTGATGATGGGTGCAGCTGTTCTGAACTTTCAAACTTGATGGAAGAGGGCGAAATCGATGGTTATCTGCTGAAACCAATGAATTGCCCACATCATATTCGTATTTACAGTTCTCAACCCCACTCATACCGTGACCTCCCGCTAAGGTTTGCTGAGTTTGGCACTGTATATCGTTGGGAACAGTCGGGTGAGATTTCTGGCATGACGCGCGTGCGAGGATTCACACAGGACGATGCCCACCTCTTTGTCACTGAAGACCAGATTGCTGAGGAAGTGCTTGGTTGCATAGAGTTGGTACAGGTCATCTTCGGGGTTCTAGGGATGGATGATTATCGAGTACGTGTAGGATTGCGTGGAGAAGACTCTTCCAAGTATGTGGGTCAGAGTGAGAAGTGGGACAAGGCAGAGGAGGCTTGTCGTTCAGCAGCGGCAAGTCTTGGGGTGCCTTTCACCGAAGAGGAGGGTGAAGCCGCCTTCTATGGTCCAAAAATTGACTTCGTGGTACGAGATGTGCTAGGAAGAGAGTGGCAATTGGGTACCGTACAGGTCGATTACAATCTCCCAGAGCGTTTCGATTTGGAATATGCTGGTGCAGACGGAGAGAAGCACCGCCCAGTAATGATTCACCGCGCTCCATTTGGAAGCATGGAGAGATTCTGTGGTGTATTGATAGAGCACTTTGCCGGAAAATTCCCCACTTGGTTGTCGCCTACTCAAATTCATATCCTAACAATTTCTGAGAAGCATATTGACTATGCAAATGAAGTCAGTGAAGAATTGAAAGTGCTTGGGGTCAGAGTTGAGGTCGATGACAGTGACAACACGATTGGCAAGAAGATTCGAACGCATCGAAAGATGCAACCCTCGTACATGTTAGTCTTGGGTGATGAAGAGGCCAGTTCTCGTACAGTGAGTATCCGTAACCGTGCTGGTGATCAAGTTCAGGGCGTTCCGCTTGACAATTTCATGGCGAACCTGCTTGCCGAGATATCCACTCGTTCGTCTGAACAAAAGTTAGTCTCTAAGTTAGATTAATCGCTTTACCGAAGCCCTGCGCAGCCCGTACCCTCTATTCAACAGTAATTTCAGGAACAGGCACAGCCTTGACCCAGCCAAATTCATCTGCCGCATCTTGTATCTGAATAGAAGTCAACGCATCATACAGTTCTCGAGTAACAGTTCCAACCTGATTGTTGCAATAACTTG
>NYYK01000092.1 GCA_002685895.1 Methanobacteriota archaeon | reverse complement strand
GCTCCAGACACTACCTGCCAATCCATAGCGTGTATTGTTGGCTAGAGCAATAGCCTCCTTGTGAGTACGGAAGGTAAGGGCAACTAGTACAGGCCCGAAAATCTCCTCTTGTACGATGGTTGAGGAAGGCGATACATTGGTGAAGAGTGTGGGTGGGAAGAAACAACCCTTGTCGGGCATTTCCGTGTCAGGCTGCCACATCACACCGCCTTCATCACATCCCAACTGGCATAAGTCGGCAATGGTTTTGCGCTGGCTTTCATCTACAATTGCGCCCATGTCAACAGCCTTGTCCATCGGATTGCCAATTCTCAGTTTGGACATACGGGAGCGCAATTTTTGATGGAATATCTCAGAAATTGATTCCTGTACTAAGAGTCTAGAACCAGCACAACAGACTTGTCCCTGATTGAACCATATGGCATTGACCAGCCCTTCAATTGCTGAATCAATGTCTGCATCTTCAAAGACAATGAAGGGGCTTTTGCCACCTAATTCTAGGGTCAATCCCTTGCCTGTGCCGGCAGTAGCTTTGCGAATAATACGACCAACTTCTGTTGATCCAGTAAATGCAACCTTGTCAATATCCTCATGCTCGGTGATACATGCACCAGTCAAGCCATCTCCAGTCACGATATTGACTACGCCGGGCGGTAATCCAATTGAATCACAGATGGCTGCGAATGCTAGTGCTGAAATCGAAGTGAATTCTGCTGGCTTCAAGACTACTGTGTTACCAGCTGCGAGTGCAGGTGCAATTTTCCAAGCGAGCATCAAGAGAGGGAAATTCCAGGGAATAACTTGGCCACACACTCCAACAGGGCCGTAACCGGGGAAGGTTTCATCAAACAGTTGTGCCCAACCAGCATGGTGGTAGAAGTGGCGGGCTACTAGCGGCACATCAGCATCACGAGTTTCACGAATCGGCTTACCATTGTCTAGCGTCTCAATGACAGCAAGAAGACGGTGATGCTTCTGCACTTGTCGTGCGATAGCATAGAGGTACCGTGCTCTGACATGACCGGGCGAGGATGACCATCCAGGTAGTGCTGCGCGAGCTGCTGCTACCGCTGCATCTACCTCTGTTTTGCCTGCTTGTGATATTGTGCCTAGTAGTTCACCAGTAGCAGGATTATGGGTCTCAAAATTTTCCCCACTTTTTGGCTTAACCCATGACCCATTGATGTACATTCCAAAGTTAGGCCCGTGTTCATCTAACCATTCTCTTGCGAATTTGTCTGATTCGGGAGCAGGCCCCCATTCCAGCGTTTCCAAGATATCTTTCACTGTCATATTTTCACCTCATGCCATTGGATGCCTGTTTGCTGCGGAGTAATGTCCCGATAGGTGGAATTCAAGTTGCCTCTCAATATCTCCGAGCAGAGAAGATGCGCCGATTCTGAAGAGTTCCGGTTGCATCCATTCATCACCCAATTCCTCCTTCATCATGGCCAGCCACGCTACTGCAACTTTTGCTTTACTGATTCCACCAGCTGGTTTGAATCCTACTTTTTGTCCGGTTCTGTCATAGTAATCTCTGACAGCGCGGGCCATTACGATTCCAACGGGAAGTGTAGCATTCACACTCTCCTTACCGGTGCTAGTCTTGATGAAATCTGCTCCTGCTGCCATGCAGACTTGGCTTGCTTGTGCAACCTGTTTGAGGCTGGCAAGCTCTCCAGTCGCTAGAATTGTTTTGAGATGTGCATCGCCACATGCGGCGCGGAAATCCTTCACTTCATCGTAAAGCGCCTGCCAGTCTCCACGCAGTACATTTTGGCGGCTCACTACAATGTCGATTTCAGTTGCCCCTGCTGAGACTGATGCCTCAATCTGCTCCAACTTTTGTGGATGTGGAATATGTCCTGCTGGGAATCCAGTGGATACTGCACAAGTTCCAACAGGGCTTCCATCCAATGCCTGTGCAACGCTTGCTACCATGCTGTGATAGACGCAGACGCTAGCACAATGAACGGTATCAACATCCAAATCCAATGCGCTCAATAGATCACTTCTAACAGGTCTAATCGCCTTTTGTGCCAGTCGAACAACACGCTGAGGCGTATCATCCCCTGCTAAGGTGGTCAAGTCAATACAGCGAATCGCTTGTAACATCCAAGCGACTTGCCAATCTTTCTTCACAGCACGTCGTTTTGGTAGGCTTGCAGCACGCCTTTCTAAGGCGGAGCGGTTGACCTGAATCCTATTGATTAGGTCTAGGTCGAGGGGGGTCCCCTCGTTTCTGTTACCTACGGCCATACACTGCACCCCTGTAATATTCGCCTAGCAACCCCGTTTTAGATGAATCGGCATCGATTTTAGGCTCATTCTGGCCTACTATTGACTAATTCAGTGACCACACTTGGATCTGCAAGAGTGCTTGTATCCCCCATGTCTGATACATCTCCAGAAGCGATTTTTCTCAGAATACGTCGCATAATTTTCCCAGAGCGTGTCTTTGGAAGAACTTGGGTGAAGTGTACCTTGTCAGGTGTGGCGATAGGACCTATGATGCTGCGCACACCTTGTCGAAGTTCTTGGCGCAACTCTTCTGATGGAGAGTGCCCTCCTTCAAGTGTGACGAAACAGTATATTCCCTGACCTTTGATATCGTGTGGGAATCCAACAACTGCCGCTTCACAGACAGCACCATGCTCAACCAATGCTGATTCAACTTCAGCAGTTCCCATTCGGTGTCCTGATACATTGATGACATCATCAATTCTGCCCATTATCCAAAAGCATCCATCATCGTCTTTGCGTGCTCCATCTCCGGTGAAATATCTCCCTGGTTGCTGACTAAAGTAGGTCTTGATGAACCTATCATGGTCCCCATAGACAGTTCTCATCATTCCAGGCCATGCTTGCTCAACAATCAGATATCCTCCTTCATTCGTAGCACATTCAGAACCATCTGCATGCACTATTTTTGGGTTGACTCCAAAGAATGGATAAGTTGCAGAGCCCGGTTTGGTGGTAGTCATCCCAGGTAGGGGTGTAATCATGATTCCACCAGTTTCAGTCTGCCACCATGTGTCTACAATAGGTCTCGTGCAGTCTCCTACGACCTCGTGGTACCACATCCATGCTTCAGGGTTGATTGGCTCACCAACAGTCCCCAATACCCGAATTGAACTGCGCTTGTAGCGCGTAACGGGTTCATCTCCAAAGACCATCAAAGCACGAATTGCTGTTGGTGCAGTGTAAAATGTGGTAGGCTTGTGTTTGTCACAAATTTCCCAGAATCTACCTGCGTCGGGGTAGGTGGGAGTTCCTTCGAACATTAGTGTGTGACACCCTAACGCGAGTGGCCCGTAAACGATGTATGAGTGGCCAGTAATCCAGCCAATGTCGGCTGTACAGAAATGTAAATCTCTAGTTGGGTCTAGATCAAAGACATATTTGGAGGTAGTAGCAGTCCAAACCATGTACCCTGCTTGTGAGTGCATCACTCCCTTTGGCTGGCCAGTTGAGCCTGAGGTGTAAAGGATGAACAATGGGTCTTCAGCATCCATGACTTCAGGTTCACATTCGGTATTTTGGGATGCCATTCCTGCATCCATATCGACATCTCTCCCCTCTACCCAATTGGGCGAGCCGCTTCCTACTCCATCACCCGCGCGGTGGTTGACTAGCACACATCTGACAGTAACGCCTTGTGCTTCAGCTAGTATGATGGCATCATCACCTATTGATTTCAAAGGAACAGTTCGACCACCGCGGATTCCTGCGTCAGTAGTAATCATCACATCGGAAGTGCAATCCACAATACGTTGAGCAAGTGAATCAGCAGAGAATCCTCCGAAAACCACGGAGTGGATAGCCCCAATTCTAGCACATGCGAGCAGTGTGAATGCCAGTTCGGGAATCATTGGCATGTAGACTGTAACACGGTCACCCTTGCCAACACCATTTGCTCGCATCAGGTTGCCTAGACGCGAGACTTGTTCGAGCACTTCGTTGAACGAGTAGGTGCTGGCCTCGCCATCATCAGCCTCAAATGAAATTGCAGGTGAATCTCCCCTCCCTGCTGCAATATGTCTGTCAAGGCAGTTTACGCTGACATTGAGTTGTGCTCCATCAAACCATTTGATTTCACCATTCACGAAATCCCAAGAGGCTACTTCGTCCCATTTTCGATACCATTCGAATTCTTCTGCAATATCGCCCCAGAAGCCAGCAGGGTCCTCAATACTGCGCTTCCACATCGTTTGATATTCCTCAAAATTAGTGATATGCGCTTCACTCGCAATCGGCTCCAAAGGTGGAAATTGCCGTTACTCATCCAAGAGATTCTCTATGCTATCTCGTTCAGACATCGAATGTCGAGCCGGCGCACGATATATCAACTCCCCGCCAATAACATCAGGTTGATTTTGTAATTGAATTGCTACATTGTAGTCAGCGTTAAACACGACTCTTTAGTGGCCCCCGTCCAAGGGCCCGTGGTCTAGGGGTTTTGACGTCGCCTTCACATGGCGAAGATCGCCAGTTCAAATCTGGCCGGGCCCATATATTCACCTTACATCGAATAGAAACATAAAGACAGGAGTCGGTTCCTAAGTATCCCATGGGATGGAAGGAGACCCTTCAGTGGAAGGTCGGCATTGACGTCAATGTGTTTGCCGAAAAGAAGACCTGGAAGGCCTTCGGAGTCTCAATTCTCCTGTTTGCAGTCATCGCCTATGGTGGCCTCTCTGCCTTTGGAGTAACTTCTGCAATGTTTGGAGTTGGAGGAGAAGTTCGAGAAGTTCCAGACTTCGAGATGCAGACCGTAAACCGTACTGGGATAGAAGATAATTTCACCAACGAAACTGGTTGGTTCAAACTATCTGAAAACCGTGGCAATGTGATAGTTCTAGACTTCATGGCTCATGGTTGTGGCAGTTGTCATTACGCTCAGACCCATATGGAAGAAGAAATTGCTGGATGGCAGAATCTGACAGGGCCATATCCCGTAATGATAGTTTCAATTGGCAGTTGGTATGATATGGAGACAATTGAGTGGCTTAATGAGTCGGAGCCAGAAGAGAAATATTTCGTCCCACAGTGGATTTTGGGAATGGGTGCTCATGACTCAATCATTGTCAACGAAACTACTGGTGAAAGAGGCGACCTATCTGAATATTATTATGCTCAGCAAATCCCTCTCTTACTCGTAATTGACCATGAAGGATTTATTGTCGGAAAACAAAATTCAGGCACTCCTGTAGAGGGCTGGGGAGAATTTGATGATGCAATAGTTGCTGCAAATTCAGGAAATGCTACTGATTTACGAATGGGGCTCAAAGAGGTTGACCGCAGTTTTACCGGTATTATGGCCTTGGGCCTCATGTTGGGAATCCTAGTCTACTTCTCCCCCTGTGCATTCCCCGTTCTTCCCGGTTACATTGGATATTACATCAGTTTAGGGCTGAGGGAGGATGAATTAAGAGAATCTGGAAAACTCCAGGGTGCAATGCCAAAACATGTTACTGTTGGTGCATTAGCTGGTGCGGGGATGCTAACTTTTTTTGCCGTACTAGGGATAGTGGTTCTAGGGTTAGCAGAGGTCATTAATATCGCAGGTTATCTACATCGTTTTGCAATATTCATTGCTATTCTATTGTTTGTTTTAGGGTCATTCATGTTGATGGGTGGTACTGCACATCTACTTGGTTGGATTGACAAATTGATTGTACAGCGTTTCTCGACAACTGAGTCGGACGATCTCTTCACGCCACGCCGTAACATGTATCTCTGGGGAATTGGTTATGCAGCAGCATCTGTTGATTGCACGGCAGCAATTGTTTTGCCATACTTGGGTTATTTGCTTTCAGGAGGCACTTCTGCTGTGATTGCTGGACTTGGTGGAATCATGCTCAGCGTATTCCTGCTGATGATGTCTGTAACAGTGATTGTAGGGATTGGCAGCAAGAAGGTAGAGGCTTTCTTGCGCCGAGCTACAGACATGATTAAGATGGTTGGAAGTTGGATGATGATGTTTGCCGGAATCGGCTTATACCTTTATTTGACTCAACCAGAATTAGTGTCCTCATTG
Source organism: Methanobacteriota archaeon (assembly GCA_002685895.1). GTDB lineage: Archaea > Thermoplasmatota > Poseidoniia > Poseidoniales > Thalassarchaeaceae > MGIIb-Q1. The sequence goes on along the minus strand of NYYK01000092.1, from coordinate 4,947 downwards.
ATTTGATAGTTCAGATGATTCCGAACACTTTCAAGAATACCGCGACACCTGCTATTGCTGCTACTGCCGAGGTAACTGTCCTCAATAATTCCATCTTGTGATTATGTCTGTCGAGCCAGTGCTCCAACTCTCCTCTGTCATGTTCCTCATTTTGGGTCATTATATTCCTCCATCACCTAGGTTCTAGGCCCTTCGTATTTTAATCTTACAATCCTCCCATATTGAATCTAGAGATTTCCACTCGCACTTTGTCTCTTGAATAGCGGGGAGTTTAGCATATATACTGACTGCGCCCCCCCTCGAATCGTGTTTGGGATTACCCTTAGCATCATACTCATCATGGCAGCAATGATTGCTGCCTACATGGCATGGAACATCGGAGCAAATGATGTTGCCAATGCTATGGGCACGAGCGTAGGTAGCGGTGCTCTTACTCTCAAGAGAGCTATCATTGTCGCTGCGGTGTTTGAATTCGCTGGGGCCGTATTCTTTGGTAGTCATGTTACTGATACCATTAGAAAAGGAGTACTTGACTTTGGAACCGATGGTTTTGATTACGAATTGAGTCAAAATCTGATGTATGGATTCTTAGGGGCACTATTAGCTGCAGCCATTTGGTTAACCATCGCTACAAAATATGGTTTACCGGTCTCTACAACCCACAGTATTGTTGGTGGCGTCATAGGTATGGGCCTTTTCATTCAGGTAGATTCGGTCAATTGGGGCAAGGTATTCGAGATTGTATTGAGTTGGGTAATATCTCCCTTATTGGGTGGATTAATTGCCTACTTTTCATTCAATATTATCAAACGAGTAATCATGAATCACGAAAATCCTGTTGAGAGAACTCGCAAAGTTGCTCCTTTACTTGCACTACCCACTTTCTTCGTTCTCGGACTCGCTCTGCAATTCAAAGGACTCAAGGGGTTTTATTCTAATTTAGATGCTAAAGGGATAATCGACAAGTCCAATTGGCTTCCACCAAAGGATGGCACTACTTTCAATCCACTGGCAGATGGTGCTTGGATTCCTATCAACAGTCTACTTGTAGCACTAGCAATCGGTATTTTTGCAACCACTATTTTGTGGCAGGTATTGCGTAGATACGAGTTCAAGGAAGAGGGTTACGCAGGAGTTGAACGAGTATTTGTTTGGCTACAGATTATCACTGCTTGTTATGTTGCATTTGCACATGGTGCTAATGATGTAGCAAATGCGATAGGTCCTATGGCTGCAATATATGATATTGCCACATCAGCGACAGGAACTTTATCAACAGAACAAGTAGAAGTGCCAATCGGATTACTTCTCCTTGGTGGTGCTGGTATCACAATTGGTGTGGCAACATGGGGTTACAAAGTGATGGATACTATCGGTAAAAAAATCACTCACATCACTCCTTCTAGAGGATTTGCGGCTGAGTTTGGTGCGGCTACTACCGTACTAATTTTCTCCATGCCTTTCTTGGCGGTTCCAATTTCAACAACTCACACATTGGTAGGTGCCGTTGTGGGGGTAGGATTAGCAGGTGGTGCATCTGCTGTCGATTTCCGGGTATTCTGGAAAATTGCTGCTAGTTGGGTAGCAAGCCTTCCAGTTGCTGGATTTGGTGCTGTAATATTTTACATCATGTTTGCTGGTACTCCAATGAATGTAGTCGTTGTGACAGTATTGGCATTCGGCATAACTGCTTATGTGGTATCAAGGCCTACTGTGGAAGATGATCCTCACGCTATGGTGGTATCAGAGACACCTTCGCCTATTCCAACAGTATCAGTAATGGGATTGACTCCATTTGAGTTGTTCCATAATCACGCAATAGCAGTAGAGAGAACTGTGGCATGCATGGCTGAAGCGGTTAGTGCAGCAGTATCTGGTAGAGATCCTACTGAAGAAATTGCAGCCACAGTATCAGCAGAATTAGAGGCTGATAATCTCAAAGCGTCTTTGCGAGAAGAGATTGGTAAAGGTGTGTTGATTACCATTGGTAGAGATACTTTCCTACACATGATATCTCGTCAAGACAGAATTGCTGATTATGCCCAAAATGTTGCTGAACAACTTTCTTTCCGTACTCTATATGATAATGAAGATGCGCGCAAAAACTTGATGAAAATGGCTGATGCTGTTGTTGAAACAGTCAGTAGGTACGAAGACACTGTTGAACAATTAAAGAATCTCAGTTTATCAGGATATGCTCGTAAGGAGAAGGATGAATTGCGCCGTCTAATCCGTGAAGTTAATTTGTTGGAACACGAAGCGGATGAGATTGAGAGAGATTCAGCAGCGTTTGTCTTTACCGAAGGTGATGACGAACCTCTTGCGGCGATGCATATGTACCGGGTTTTGCAGAGATTGGATGATGTTGCCAACTCCTGTGAGATGGCGGCTAATGCATTCCTACCCATCGTCTATAGTTGATTCATTGTTCGAAAATCGAATCTATTTCAGAATCATCCATGCCCTTGATTGCAGAGAAGCCAGGTTCTATTAGCCACCACCAGCTATAGGCAAGTGCAAGTCCAGTGACTAGATCGAAAACAAAATGCTGCTTAGTGGTGAGAATACTGGCACAGAGAAGAACCCAATTAATCCAGAGAATCCATTTGAGTGGCTTCCCCCAAGTAGTTTCGGCGTAATCTCTGTCGAGCCAAATTGTCATTACTCTGCAGATGATATAACTCAGGGTGACATGTAAACTTGGCCAAGCGTTTGTTGGATTATCAATTGTGTGGATGAGCCCAAAAATACTACCGAAAATTCCTTCGTAAGACAATATTTCTGGGGTTAATTGGTCACGTAGCGCTATGTCGGCAGGGAATAGTACGAAGAATATCCCGTGGAATGCCGTTAGAAGAACAAGTCCTTGGAGTGCGAGTAGTAATTCCACCCTTCCTCGATCTGTAAGTGGGTGAAGAAAAATCGACCCAGGAGTTAGAAGATAGAGTGATGCATAGGGGATAATCATCCATGCGACTGGGGGTATCTTGCTATCCAGAGAAATCTCAGGACTCCATCCATATGAACCATAATTTGCTATTAGGTGATTGATGACGAAGTAAATTCCAGCAACTCCTAGGAATCCCCACACGAAAATTTCCACATAGAACCAACGCCCTCCAAGCCATTCACGTCGAGACCATGCGTGACGCATGATTGGTAGTGGCTTGGAAAGCCATTCTCTAGGGTTCACTGATTCTCGGGTAACTAGGCAATCCATGAATGAATAGGGTGCTTAGTTGAATTATTGATTCATAGTTTGCAAACACACCATGATAACTATGAATAACGTTCATATCATACATTGTAGTAGATTAACTGTGGACCCAACTTCTCTTGCACTCCCTGCCGCCATAAATGGTGTGCGAATATTGGTATCAGCTTTTGACGGATACGACAAGGGTAAGTTCATCAAATCTGATAAGGCAGTGTGTGAAGAAATTCGTCGTAGGTCAGGAATGCTTCAAGACCATTTTGAACGAATTCACGCCCATTCTCATAAAAATGGTTTGAAGGAATTGAGGAGTTCATGTGATGAGATTTTTGCATCAATACAAAATATTGGTGATGATGCCCAATATTCAGTAACGGGTTCCCCTAGAACTGTACATTTTGAAGTAGGGAAGCTCTCAAAGAAGGCACAGAAGAAATTAGTCAATCATGATCTCACAACTCTCAATTTACTAGTCGAAGCAACTAGGAATACGAATTTATTACTAGAATCGTTGCGAACTAGTGGAGATGAGGGTGAATTGACTAACATGGCAGGGTTGGTTCACGATAGAATCGGACGTGCTCGTAACCACTTCCGTGAGAGAAATATGTACATAGATGGATTAGTAAAGAGGTGAAATGATGACAGAAAATAGTTTTCGATGGCGCAACAGTCCAGCAGTAATTGCTAGATATATACACGACCGTGATGTTCCAGGTGGTTCAATGGTTACTTTGAAACCAAATGAAGCGTGTGTGGTGGTGGAAGATGGAAAAATTGCAGGTGTAGCAACCCAACAACATATGGAAGTTAACCCAAAGGCAGGTCTTCTTTCAAGGATGTTCGGCCGAGGAAATCCAAAGCGAACCTTTCTCTTTGTTTTCTTGGGGCCACACGATTTATTGCTCCGTATCAACACTCAGACTAGTGATGGGCAACCAGCAGTCGGTATGCTAAATCTAAGATTAAGTATCACTCGTGAGCAAGCACCAAAATTGCTTCAACTTCCTGCAAAAGGGCAGATGGAGATAACGACAGGTACCCTTGTTGAGGCTTTAGAAAAAGAAATCCAGGCCAATTTGAATCCGATGATTCAAGGGCACTCACTTGAGACACTTAGGACTCCAGAGGTAACTGATGATTTGTTGGCGGAGTTGCGAGTTTCAATGCGAGCAACGGTGTCGTCATTTGGATTGACATTTGACAATGTATTTGTCAGTTGGAATCAGACAGAAGCTGAACATTTGTTGAAGATGCGTGCAGATCTTGAGAATCTCGTAATGAGAAATTCCATTATCGAAGAAAAGGAATCTTCTGAAATGGAAAGAATATTGTCACACAATATGCGCAAAGCAGAACTTCAAGCCCGTCTAAACATGGCAGGTGTTGTTGCAGAGGAGCGAGCAAAGGTTGAGTTGGAATTAGCCAAAGTGAAATCTTCCGGCGAACTTGATATGGCTCGTTGGAATCAAATCAATCAGTTGCAATCCACACAACAGGACGCAAGACGCGGTCAAGAGTTGACAGAGGCTCATCATGAAGCAGAATTGACAAGAGTGAAACTCGAATCAGAGCGAGAAGTAAGTCAATTCCAAGGTGAAAAAGCAGATGCAGAAATAGAGCGAAACCTCGCTGAGGAGAGAGGCCAGGCAGAGATTGCCATGGATCTATTTACAGGCGTACAGGGAGCGAAGAGAAAACGCATGGCGCTAGAAGCAGAACGTGAGCAGGCG
>NYYK01000091.1 GCA_002685895.1 Methanobacteriota archaeon | reverse complement strand
CCTCTTGACAATGTGGGTGAAAATGGTGTGTGCTAGCCGACTTGTCTGACTTCCTTCCAGTGTGCCGGGAAACAGACGGTTCAGGTCACGGCCATCGGGAGATGTACGTGAGTTCATCATCATGGCTTCTACATTGGCTACAGGAACAAGGATGAGTGTTCCAGAGAGTTGTTCAGGGTCAATATGATCATCGGATGTGTCAGGGGTGTGGTCATCACCATAGACAAGTTGGTGGATGATTCCAGTGCCGTTCAATTCATCTCCATGAATAGCTCCAATGATTGCAATAGTTGGGCCGGTTGTAGAGCCATGGAGGATTTGAATGGGTATCACGGCACTTTGGCCCATTGGGTCGTGGCCGATTTCGAGGGAGGTCTCAAGTCGATTGCCCGGGGCAACGGTTTTTCCGCAGAAATTGAAATTCTCGGCCCCACTCATATGCTAATGCAAGGTGTGTTTGCTTCTAAGTTCACCCACCAAGGGGTTGAATCTAAACACAATCCATTAAGAACTGTGGGGAATTAGGAATGCTCCCCGGAGGTGATGGAGTGCAGATTCTTACCCAGCCCGCACGCCAGACTGTTGCCCTGGATGTTTTTGCACACCGTTGTGCGCGTTCGGACAAGTCTGAAGCGGTTGGGTATCTCGATAACTCCTGAGTTTCCAACCGATGAGGAATAATTATGTCAGACGAAATAGATGAGTATGTGAAGAGAGTTTTGGAACACGCACCAGATGCTGATCCAGCAAAGATACGCGAGGAATTTGAGAAATATCAAAAGGAGTTTTTACTCCCTCCAAAGGATTCCTACCGTTCAGTATTGAGGCGCTTTGAGGTTAGTGAAGAAGTGGTCCAAGGTGCAGCTAGAACTGCATTCCGTGAAGGTAAGAAGGTAGACCGCTTCTCTGAATTGAACAGTGAAGATTCCAATGTCACAATTGAGGTGAAAGTTGTCACTTATGTACCTCGAGTGCAAATGGTACGAGGTGAAGAGAAGCAGATAGCCTTCGGATGGATTGAAGATGCACCATATTCAGATTCAGGGCAATCGGTGAGATGGGATTACAAGGATTGGGGAAATCACTCCGAGAATCTTTCTCCCGGCTCAGTAGTCCGTCTAGAGGGGGTTAGCGTCAATGAGTGGCAGGGCAAAAAATCAATCAACGTCAACCGCAGTAGTAGAGTTGTAGTTTTGGAAGAGGGTGGTCCCCCTGTTTCGCTAGCAACAAGTGATCCAATCACGATTGCAGAGATTGGTAGCAAAGATGGATTTGTTACCATAGTAGGTCGCCTAATGTCTAACAATCCCACAACCATCACTAAGAAGGATGGTAGTGGTGATTTGGATATTGTTAAAGGAAAGATTGCTGATGCTACGGGGTCTATTGGTTATGTCAGTTGGGACAATTTCGACCACGAAGTAGGGACCCTTCTGCGCATTGAGGGTGCATCAATCAAGCGTTTTAGGGACACTCCTGAATTGAACATTGGCGATAGAACAAAAATTGAAGTTTTTCACGATGAAAATTTCGCTAATTTGTCTCAACTTGAAGAATCCTCGAAACTCAATATTTCAAATCTCAAAGATGGTTCAAGAGATGTCACAATCGTAGTTCAGATAATTGAATGGAATGAGCGTAATTTCACTAATTCTGATGATGAAGAGAAGACACTCTGGGGTGGCGAGGTAGTAGATCCAACCGGCCGTTGCAGGATGACGGCTTGGCAAGAATTGCCAATAGATTCTAGTTCACTACCAGTATTTGCCACATTGAGTGGTGTACGGGTTCGAGCTTGGCAAGGCACCCCCGATATCACAGTGGACCAAGCAGACCAAGTTGAGTTACTCAAGACAGCTCCTTGGGATACAATTGATTCATCAAATCATTGGGTTCAGCACAAACTGACTCCACTAGTCACCGGCGGTTCAATCAATGGCGTAGAAACAGCGGGATGTATAGTATCAGTTCGTTCTGATTGCGGGATTGTCCATCGTTGTCCAGAATGCCGGAGAGTATTGCGTGACCACGCGTGTTCAACACATGGAATGGTTGAGGGCAATAGGGACTTGCGTCTAAGGATGGTAATAGACGATGGTTCAAACAGTGCTTCTCTTCTGTTTAATCGTGAATCAAGTGAAACATACCTTGAGAAGACAATGGAACAAGTCGCAGATGATATTGATAATTCCGGCACTGAGGCATTCGTTGAAGGAATCCGTTCTAGCCTTCTAGGGCGTCATGTTACAGTAAGGGGCCGTTGCATGATTGATGACCAAGGAGCGATGTTCTTAGCCTCTTCAATCGAGGTTGACAAGACACCACCTGCAGAGAGGGCTAAAGAGATCAGAGCAAAATGGGGGGTGGAAAGTTGAGCCGACCAAGCCGACAGCCAGCAATTCGCATGTTTGCCCGCGAATATTTTGAGTCTGATTTGATTGAGAAAGGCTCTGGCGAATATGATCCCACATTCGTAATTACAAAACTTGGTGCTAAAGTGAACCGCATGATGGTTGCGGGTTTACTTGAAAGGATGGAGCGACGAGATAGCGATAACGGGGCGAATTACCGCGGCGCAATTAGGGATCCAACTGGCTTGCATATGTTCAGTGTCGCTTCCTTTCAACCAGAACTTCACGCTCAGATGGAGGAATTATTGGCAAAGTTTGAGCAGAATGAAGGACCAATATTGCTCCTTGCAATAGGTAAGTGTAATCCATATCAATCCGATGAAGGGAATGTATTCACAGGCATTAGGCTAGAACAGTATACTACTATCGATAGCGAAGGAAATGCAAATTGGTTGGTTGAAACAGCAGATGCCACCTTGAGGAGAATTGACATCTTCCAGAAAAGCAGAGATTTGGAACCCAGTGCAGATGCATACCGTGCAGCAGGTATTCCAGCAGACCTTGCTGATGGCCTGATTACAGGCCGTGGCCACTATTCCAATGTAGAATCCGATGTCTATATGCTCACCGTTTATCTTGCTTTGGACCGCGCAGAAGGAAACATGACTTCCTATTCAGAAGATTCTGACCAAACGCCAGAATCATCATCTGATAAAGAAGGGTCATCAGAGGCATCAAAAGAGTTCATCTGCAACTTTTTATTGGCCAATGATCCAGGCGATGGTGTTCCATATGATGCCATTATGCAAGAGCTCGCAAGCACAGGGGTCTCACGTTCTGATGGAGAGGCTGCTGTTGATGCTCTAATCGATGCTGGATTGATATTTGAGCAGACATTCGGGTTCTTACGTCACATCGACTCAAAGTGAGGCTGTCACGCGCTACCTTCAATTAGCGCGCTACTTGTGCCCCAACGAGGGAACTTAGATGGTGACGGGACATTCATGCTTTATTCGTTCATTGGATGGAGATTGGCTACAACTTGATAACTGCAATATCAAACTTGAAATTAGACGCCGCTATCAGCGAGAAGTTGCTCGTGATGGTGAAGGTGATGATTTGCTTGATCAAGGTGCTGAAAGCATGGAATTCACACTTAATGGGCACATTGATGTACCCACATATTTGAAAGTTCAAACGATTTTCCGTTCTGGGACATGTTGGTTCATAGATCCATTTGAAGAGCGAGAACTCAAGGTATGTTTCGCTCGGCTACGCTTCGATAGTGAGGCAGATGAATTTGAATTTTTGTTAATTGAAGATGTTGTTTGAAAGAGGTTTGATCTCAATGAGTGCACAAGAGGAGGAAATCAACCTCATTTACGCTCTGCGTGGTATTCAAGTTCTTATTGGCGCAGGTGTTGGATTAGAATCTGCAATGACTCACATTTCTCGAGGAGGCTATGGTCGAATATCCAATGATTTTTCAAAAGCAATGTCAGGAGTCAATAAGGGACAGAGATTAGAAGATGAAATCCGACGCTTAATCAAAGGAGCAAAGAGTGATGATTACCGACGCCTTCTCAATTCAATGCTCAATAATGTCACCTCCAACACGGATATATTGTCTTCATTAGAACAACAGGCCTCCCGTGCTGAAGAGAATCGAACCGACCGATTGAAGAGGTACATCGAAGATTTGGCAGGCCTTCCCGAAAAAGCACTGATTCTTGGTTTTCTAGCACCTCTAATTTTGGGTTTATTGGCGATAGCACCCTTTCTGTTAGGCGATCTAGGCCCAATAGGTGGTGATGTCCCAGAGGTAAGTACAATGATGTTGTTATTCAATGGCGGTCTATTAGCCACAATTGGTATTCTCGTCATAATATTACTCGGTGCTAAGTCTAAGGATCCGGGGGTGTAATAATGGCAATTGGAATCCCCGGCTTTCTTGACATGATTACGGATTCATTACTGATGTCATTGTTTGTTCCCTTGACGATTATTTCAATAGGTGGAGGTTTACCATTCATGCTAGAGAGCAAACGCCTAAAAAATTTGGAAAATGGTTTGCCGGAACTTCTTGAAGGGATTTCCACATCATTGGGTGCGGGTCTTGGTTTACAGCAAGCTATTACTTCGTTGTCTGAACAACGAAATGATGCATTAGGCCACTTGTTGAGAAGGGCGATAGCACGTAGCAAAGTCACTACTTTTGACGCCGCCATTTCAGAATTCGCTGTTGATTCCCGCTCCCCACCCATCCAACGCGCATTCAATTTGCTACAAACTGCTGATGAAAACGAAGCACCACTACAAGATGTAACCTTTTCAATGAGTCTTGAATACGACCGCCTTTTGCGATTACGTAGCAAGCGAGAACTCGATTTGAAAGGTCAAGCGATGATGCTCAAAGGCTTGATGGCTATTTTGCTACCAGCAACAATTGGAATGATGTTTGGCCTGTTTGCAGGTCCTCAATCGGGCATACCAATGGATTTGTTCCACCCTTCAATGATTCTTTATTTCACAGCAGGCTCAGCATTTTCAGTATTAGTTTCAGCAGTTATGATAGGAAAAACCCTCAAATCGGCAGTTTGGTGGATTGCTCCATGGGCCTTAGCAGCTCAGATAGTTTACATGGGGTCTTATCTAGTATCGTCTATAATGGCATGAAAAGGGAGTGTATGAATGAGTGAAGATGTACTTGCCCGTTATGGTTCAATTACCATTTACATGGAACCCAATCACCCGAGCCCCGTCTACCACGTAGATGGACATACTGAAGCCAACCCGTATGGCTCTCTGAAACCTCTCTTAGAAGACGATCAGCTTGAAGAAGTGATGTACAACGGCGGACAGCAATGTGTTAAGGTGGCCCACCGCGAACATGGAATGTGTAGAACCAATATTTGGATAGATGATGATGAGGGATTGAAAGTCGCTTCCAATATTGCTGCATTCACTAATGTTCCCTTAGGTGATGGTCCGGGGAAAGTTCCTCTCTTCGATGGCCGTTTACCTGACGGAAGTAGAGTGAACGGAGTTATCCCGCCAGTATCGCCAGATGGACCTACTTTGACTATAAGAAAATTTAGAGAAGACCCGATTACAATCATTGATTTGATTGACTTCGGAACTATTGATTTACCCCTTGCTGCTACTCTTTGGTGCTGGGTTGATGGATTGGGGTCACGCCCTGCTAATTTCATTATTTCAGGAGGCACTGGCTCTGGAAAAACCACTACTCTAAACTGCCTTGGAATGTTTATTCCATGGGATAAAAGACTGCTGACTGTTGAGGATACTGCAGAGTTGCAACTCTTCCATGATCATTGGTTGCGGATGGAGACGCGTTCTGAAAGGCCAGACGGAACCAATGAAGTTGACATGGATGATTGTTTGAAATCAAGTCTTAGAATGCGCCCCGATAGGATAATTGTTGGTGAGGTTAGAGGTTCTGAGGCATCAACACTTCTAACGGCAATGAATACTGGCCACGATGGCTCGTTTGGTAGCCTGCACGCTAACACTGCTATGGAGACTGTAACTAGGATGACAAGTCCGCCGATGAATGTACCATCAATCATGATGAGTGGATTAGATTTGATTATCGTTCAGAGCAGACTCAATTCTGGCGGGAAACAGGTCCGTAGGATTGTAGAAATTGCAGAGATTGCAGGTATGGAAGGAGAGCGCCCTCGTCTTAATCCTATTTGGAAATACGACCCCACAACGGATGCTACAACTCCTACTGGCGTTCCCAGTAAATTGCGAGAAATGATTTGTTCTGCAGCTGGCTGTAAGCCTGCAGATTTCGAAGCTCATGTAAGGCAAAGAGAACAGATTCTCAATGATATGCTCTCAAGAGGAATTAGAGATATTGAAACTGTAACCAAGATAATCCAAACGTATTACTCACGTCAGTAATCATTGAGTTAATATTGGCCTTTCACAGACCACTCTCGCCACGGTTTAGTTTTCTGAGTAGGGCGTCTGCAGCATCGAGTTTTGCTTTCACTCGGCTATCTGCACCTTCTACATCGGATTTACTTTCTAAAGCACTTTCCACTGTTGGTGGAGCACGTCCCATGTCAGCAAGAATTTCTCTCATAGAGTCAACGACTTCAGAGACCTTTTCAGTATCAAGAGAAATTGCTGTTGGCAGTACGGGGATATCCGCAGCATCAACATACCCCATTTCTGCCGCTAAGATTCCAGCCGCCGCTAAGAGTCGAGGCCTGACTTCTGATTGATTAGCATCCCAGCCACGTCGTTCAAGAAAGCGAATCAATAACGCATGTTCAGGTGGGCCAAAGGCGCCCTCAGAGCGCCGAACAATCGTTTCCACCACTCTTTCAAATGCTTCCATTTGCGTTTCTACCTTACCCAGCAGGGCCATCGCTTCAGGAGTAGCATCGTGAGTGCCGCGGTAGAGCGTATCTAGGGCTCTTTGCCTACGGGCAGTTACTGGGTCCATCTCTGATTCACTAGCCCGCAGAGAAACTTGCAAATCAAATAAGCCATGAACTCGACCACTGATTGCAGCCAACTCCAAATCGAGTTTAGCATCTAAGGCTGCATTCTCAAAATCGACTCTAGCAGCGGCAATTTCCCCGCCACGTTTTTCAAGAATCACGTCGAGTTTGTCAAGTAGTTGTGGTCTGACATCTTCAAGATGGCGCAAAGCTTGCTTTTCTCGCCATGAGCCTGGAAGTGTAGAACGTGCTTGATCTTCATGTTGCTTCAGTTTAATCATCTGTTGTAACTCATCAAGAATTCGCTCCCGAACAACCCCGTGTCCAATTCCAAAGCCCAATCTTCCCAAGTCTTCAATGAAGGCCGCCACATCGTCTTCGTCTTGTTCTCGACCAATAAGCAAGAATTCGCGCAGGTGACTGGTCAACTCAGCACGTCTTGCTTCAAGTCGAACCAATGCCTCCCCTCCTCCCTCTTCAAGGGTGATAGAAGACGCGATTTCTTCTACAGGTTCATCAGATTCGGGGAGTGGTTCTTGGATGGCAGGTTCTGGAGCAGAATCATGAGCGGGAGTGCTTGTTGGTTGTGCAACCTTTTTCCCAGTACGCAAACTCTTCTTCACGCGCCCCCATGCTTTTTCTTGAGATGATAGAACTCCGGCTACCCTGCCCATTAGCACAGTTTTGTTTCCTGAACGTGGTAGATCGAGTGATACACAGTATGCGTGCAATTCTTCCCGAGTCATTTCACCAATGGTTGAAACATTGAGTTTTTTCGGGTCAGCATTGAGGTGTAACCAAAGGCGCTGCATCTTGGATTTTTTCGAACCAGATTTCTTGACACCGAAAATTCCTAACACCTCGGTTAAGTCATTATTCTGCATCGATTTGATGCCAGAATCGGTCAAGTCGATATCGCCTAAAATCAATTTTCCAATGAGTTTGGCGCGTAATTGTTCAACATTGCCGGTTTTAGGGATGTCATTTTCAATGGCTAAGCCCCTTAAGTCTGCAAGTTTCGCCTGAAAAAGCGAATTAAGCAACTGTAAGTTGATGGTCAAACCCCCCACACCTTGAGGGCTGTCTTCGCCTTTCAAACATCTATGTTACGCTTGACACATGGGTAAAAGTGGCAGTTAGGTAAGCAAAGTTGTCTAACCGAATTGGTATTCTACCAATATTTCGTTGAGAAATACCGTAATCTCTGTTGGCCTAATTCAGAGATCTAAGAAATCGGAGCGTTGTCCACCCAGTTTTACCAATTTTTTCCAATCTTCTACCATGAAACGAGTAGCAACAATTGCATCTTCAAGATCAACGATACGCTGGATGCTGATGGTTGAGTTGCCGCGGTGTCCAATCAACTCGATTTGTATGTCTACTTTAGTTTCGCTAGTTGTAAGTTCGCCTTCAGGGTCGATGAGTACATTATGGGTCAACAAATCTTTCTTTCTTTCTGCTTCACGAAGGAGGGTTGCTGGTTGCCTGTGTCGCACAAGTATTCCGACTTTGGATTTCAATTCTTCATCCATTTCAGAGAGAATGATTTCACCGATTCTCCATGAGGTTTCAGCTTCATCATCTAGCAATTCACTAAATCTCTGTCGAGGGAATCCTATTCTCCCAACAACGAGTATGGTGCCGGCATGTGGGCTAGGAAGAAATCGAATCAATTCATCTTCCGCTGGATCTTGAGATAGGGCATGTCGGCGAGTCTTCATTCCAGCAAGTCGGTGGATGTGTCGAGGAATTACATATCCGTCAATTTCTTCTGTTTGGCGTAACTCTTCGGCCCATCGTGAGAATGAAAATAAATCTCCCTCAATCAATTCTTCAGGGCGCTCGCTCTCTTCTATACCGATATGTGCATTTGCTGAGCGGACTCTTAAATCAGAGCGAAGCCGCCTCAATTGCCGTCGAACTAATTGATTTTCAGATAGTACGATTGCGTTTTTTGGGAGATGTCGGGGCCGATCTTCGCTGACTAAAACAGAATTCCAATCCCTCAATGGCAGAGCTCCAACTACTTGGAATCCCTCGCTCAGTAAATTGGAATTTGAGATATCAATGGCGGCGCCAAGCAATAAATCAGTATTTCCATCATCAAGCATCTTGAAACCATCTTCCAAAGATGCAACAGAGATTTCCTCATATTCAAGAACTGACGATTCAATATTTGCCAATGCACCCAATAAATCAGCAGAATTAGTTGGTGCTCGGGCAATACGAAGCACGCTCTCCTCGCTCATTTCCCACCCTCTGTGACGGCCGAGCCATAGCCACCTGTTGATATATCCGACCCTTGTGCAAGTGATGAGTGAGATGCAAGCAGCGGAGAGTCATATCGCCTTACTAGAGCAGAAGAGGGAGGCTGTTGAAGAGGCACTGCTCGCCCATGTGAATGATGCTTGTGCCGGTGAAAACTCGGAAGTAATGGGACTTGCAAAACAGGTTTTGATGGCAGGGGGAAAACGATGGCGACCAATTCTTCTTCTCCTTTCGTACAAACTTGCCGGCGGTGAAGATGATAGTGAAGTGATGCCGCTTGCTCTCTCATTTGAGATGATTCACACCGCAACCTTGGTTCATGATGACATCAACGATGGAGCTAAATTCCGACGCAATGTTCCTACCTTGCATGAACGTTATGATTCCCCTCGGGCATTGATTACGGGAGACTATCTTTTCGTAGAGGGATTTGGGCTTGGGGGAGGGTACAATCAGAAAATTGTCCGTTTGATTGCAGATTGTTGCGCTCGGATTGCATCTTCTGAATTGATGCAACTCAAACATATCGGTAATCTAGCAACAACTCCTGAGGATTATTATCACATTATTTCAGGAAAAACTGCAGGCCCCTTCGAAGCGGGATGTAAAGCAGCCGCGATTGTCGCTGGTGCTGATACACAGATGGTGGATATCCTTGGTCAATTTGGGCTTGAATTAGGTCTCGCATTCCAAATCGTTGACGATCTTCTCGACCTAGAAGGCGATGAAAGAATGGGTAAACCGCGTGGAACTGATGTTATTGAGGGTAAAATGACGCTACCTCTCATTCACACACTCACACTTTCACATGGAGAAGACAGACGTAGATTATCCGAAATCATATCTCATTTCCATGATGGTTTGTGGGATGAACTCACAACTCTACTCAATCGTTCTGGAAGTTTGGGTTATGCTAGAACCCTTGTTAATAATCATCTAGCACGAGCCATCGATGCTCTTTTTCAATTCCCCGAGAGTGAATCTAGAAATGCTCTTGAATGGTTGACTAGGCAAGTGATGGAACGCAACGAATGAAACAAGGTTGAATCGGTAGTTACTTCTCACGAACCCCGTTCACTATGAACAGGGGGAGCCACATGAGCCAATCCAAGTCGGAACCGGAGCATCGGCAGGTGTTGGTTGTTGGAGCTGGTCCTGGTGGTTCAACAGTAGCAAACAGACTTGCAGAAGAAGGCTTGGATGTGCTTGTCATAGAACGCCGCCAGACGATAGGAAATCCAGCACAGTGTGGCGAATGCCTTCCCGGTTGGGGTGAAATGAGTGAAGCCTTTCCTTCAATCAAAGAAGATTCATGGCTTGAAGACTATTGGCAGTTCCCAGATCATATTCTTGGTCAATATCTAGAGTGGATGCGAGTCTTCAGCCCGTCAATGAAAGAGTATGGATTTAGCCTCGATTGTTATGGCGCTCATCGTTTACAATTAGATGGATATCTTGCCGAACAAGCAGCATCTCAGGGAGCTGAATTCCGAACGGGGGTTGAATTGAGAAAAGTGCAGCATCAAAAGAAACTCAATCGAGAAGTATACCGAACCAATGCAGGTTCCTTTACTGCTGATTATGTGATAGATGCTTCTGGGGCACTGGCACATGTGGCTAGATTGCGGGGGAAAGGAGAGAGGCCAGGTGTTCAATTACCCACAATTTACGGTCAGGTTACAGGTCATGATTCAGATTCATTCGATATTTTCATGGGTAGTGTTGCTCCAAGGGGTTATGCTTGGATAATTCCCAAAGGAGAGATTGCAAATGTTGGGATTGGGGTACATTATGACAACCTTGATGTGCCTTTGAAACAGCGTCTTGATACCTTTTGTGAAGGACTTGGTTTGACAATACACTCCTACGGGGGTGGTTGGATTCCTTTGGGTGGTAAGGTGAAATCAGCAGTCGATGATAATGTCTTGTCTGTTGGTGATGCTGCTGGTCTAGTGATGCCATCAAATGGTGGGGGTGTCGGACAAGCCATTGTTTCAGGCAAATTTGCGGCTGAATCAATAATATCTAATCTCCAAAACGATGTTCCTCTTACCGATTACAACAAAATTCTGAGCAAAACAATGGCTAAGCAATTGAAAATCAGTCTCCGCTCAAAAAATCTCTTTTGGGCCTTCTGCCGTAATGATTTCACCACCGAGTTGGCAATGCGAGTGCTAGGAACAAATGGTCTTCGCCGCGCCGTTGATTGTCGTCGTCCATTGATAATTCTCTAATGTAATACTGATGTGGATTCTTCTCCCATCTCCCAAAATTAATGGATTTTCATCCGCTAATGCTCCAAACCGAATAAAGATAAACTTGGAACTCAACGCCTATTCATGCGATATGTAGCAGTACTGTTGTTCTTGTTGATGATATGCGCCAGTTTGTCTGGTTGTTTAGGAAATGATGTGGAGACTAATGAGGGGGACCCAGTCGTACTCGGTGAATCAACCGATGACTGGCCAACCTACTATGTGGCCACCGCTAATGACTTGCCTACCTGTGATTCGACCACGCTAGGCCGGCTTTACTATGTAGAGGCTGATACCAATTTCCAAGCCTGCATGTCGACGGGCTGGCAAGTAGTACAACTCGGTGGCTCTGGTGGTAATATTGTTATCAATCAACCTCCGATTATTGAGGCGAATCTCTGGTTTACTGATGATGACCTTGTGCAAGATGATGGAGATGGAACCTATTCAATACTAATGGGCTTACATTGGAATTCTACTGACACTGATGGTACAATTTCCCAAATTGGAATAGATTATGATGGGGATTTGTCCATCGATATCCCATTGTCAACCAATACTGGGGCATATTCGGGAGAGGATAATACAATTCAGCAAGGAGGGGTCTATTCTGGTTTTTTTGCTATTCCATTTGAATCAGGATTAACTTTCCATAGAGGGCAGACATCAACAACTTGCAAGTGGTCCATGACCCGTACGATTACTGTGATGGCAGTTGATGATGATGGTGCAACTTCGTTGGAATACATTACGCGCAACGCATTTGACCCACGTACAGATTCTATGGGCATGCTATACTATAATGCCTAT
>NYYK01000090.1 GCA_002685895.1 Methanobacteriota archaeon | reverse complement strand
CACTTGTGGTGGGAAACACCTACACTTACACTATCGAAATTGTTTCTGAAGAGGGTTCTGGTACTGAGACTTTCACTTGTCTAAATCATGGTGATAACAATGAATTGAGTTCCCAAGATTTGAATTTCTCATCACCAGGATCTAGTAGCACCGTAATCTGCTCATTCAAAGCTGATAAGGCGGGTTCTTACGAATTGTATGTGATACCAGATGGAAGTAGCGTTGCGACTTGGACAGCAGCATGGTCTATTTCTGCTACTAATAACGATGAGGCATCCAGTCAAAATTCCAATAACAATCAAGCAACAATTCTCTTTGTTATTGCTGGTCTGCTCCTAATTGGTGTACTCATAGGCGCAGTTCTCTTGACTCGCACATCTGATGAAGAGGTGGAAAGGGGGACATACGAGTACTGTCCTTCATGTGATGGCGAGATTGAAGGTGATGAGGATATTTGCCCCCACTGTGACTTTGATTTGGAGGAAGGACTTTCTCAATTCCACGATTGTTTGTCATGTGGTACTAATATTCCAGATATGATTGAGCATTGCCCCTACTGTGGGACAGTTCAGGATTCATCTTCCTTCTATGAAAAGAGAGAGCGCAAGGAGCGAGTCATCGAAGAAGTTGAAGAAGAAGAAGTTGAAGAGGACCTCGATGAAGTTGTCACCGGCTCAGATGATTATAGCGACGCTATTCAAGAGATGGGATACGATGAGGAACAGTTAGAATCCGATTGGGACGAGCACCTCAGCGATGCTGAAAGAGAGATTGACGAGGCCATTGCAGAACGTGAAAAACTTTCTGAAATGACCGAAGAGGAAGCAGAGGACGAGTTGGTAATGACTCAAATGCGCCAATCTCATGAGTCACACCGAGTAGATCTTGACGAGATGCTCGGTGACAAAGAATCACGCCGTCATCTGCAAGATCAAGATGTCGAGTTGAGTGCATCAGATGCGAATATCCGTGAAGATATTTACAAGATTACAGGTGAAGAAGGCATTCTTCCAGGTCAAGAAGTAGAAGTAGAGTTCATCCCTGACAACACAGTTGTTGGTAATGAGTTGAAAGATTCCAAAGAGGTCACAGATTTCACAGTTGAAGATGAAGGAGGTTTCCCAACACCGCCAGTAGTTGAGGAAGACAGCGAAGAGACTACGCCAACTGAAGTTGATGATGAGAGTGATTCAGAAGACAGCGAAGATTCTGATGATGATGATGATGATGAGAGCCCCTCCAAACGAAGACGTCCAGTACGTCGCCGAGGTAACGGAGATGAATGACCATTTTCTCATCTAATCCCTGTTTATGTTACATTTAGCAAAGAGGTTCAAACGGTGTGCCTCTGTGGAGTAAATGCCTGAGTGATGACGAGTGGGACCGCCGAGTTAGTTTGACGACCCCTATGAGTGCTGACAGGCAAACAAGCCAAATTAACTAGTCAATGGGCCGTCGCCTTGAAATGAAAGGGATGTGTGTAGAACCTTGATGCGAGCACGTTTAGCTCTTGTGTTAGCGCTGTTGTGTTTCTCAACTAGTATGCTTTCTGGATGTATTGGGCTAGTTGCTAGCCGTGAATTGATGGAATGGAATCGAGGTGTGCCAGATACTGACCAAGTAACGATTCCATACAGTTTTGAACACACATTCGATTCAACGAATCCTGAAGATATTATTCACAATCCAGAACCAAAACAAATCAGTATCGATTTAGAGGTTAAGGAAATGCGAGTCTTTTTCCGCGTACAGATGCCATATAGTGAAATTGGTGGGATTGATACTGCAAATGTGACCAGTACTGTAAGGTATGTACATGCAAAGTTATGGGAGCCAGATGCCAACAAGAATACAGATACTCCATTTTGGGAGGAAAATACCACAACTGATCATTATCCTCCTATGAAGAGGTTTTATCCACCTTTTGATGAGGGTGTATGGGAATTAGAGGTTAGGGCGCAAGGATATGGATGGACATCACCAGTTGATCAATTATCATTCCACGACGAGTTTGAAGTCTCAGTATCTGTAGTCAGACCCTGCATTCTATTCCCTGAATTAGAAGGTAATGACGAATGTATTCCAGTCTAGGTTAGTGGCATTGGACATCGGTGTTTCCTAGAGCAGGAATTGCACTTCCCCACCCGCGAATGATTTCTTTCTGCCCCACCTTCCACCATTAATCTCTGCACCTCTTTGAGGTGCTCCATCAATTCTGCTCGACTATCTTCATCCCAGTCAATTTTGTGAAGGTCCTCGTCGCCATACCTCAAGATTCCATAACTGGTTTTGTTATTGGTAATTTCAGAAACAAGGTGAAGATATGCATAGAGTTGGAGTTTATGGCTGAAATGAGGATATTTTGGTATTTTTCCAGTTTTTTGCTCAACAGGAATTATTTCGTTTTCTATGATGATTATCTGATCAGGNCGCCCACGTAAGCCAGTTTTTGAATCGTGTAGAAGTTCTGATGTTTTCGAGTCATCGTTGTAAACTATGGAGGTACCAGTTTCAATTCCCAATTTATCTCCATGTTTCTCAACATCTGATGAAGCCCTAAGTACACGTTGCAATTGCCCAGCAGCAAAAAGGGTCCAAAANATAGTTGCAATAANAAGAATNGAACTAGTTAATTTTGGNGANATNATGGCGTAATAGAGTGTAAAACCNTGCAAGGCTATNGTNAGGCTNCCAAGAATAACAGCGAATTCGATTTTCCCACCCACGCCCCAACCACCTTTGTCTAAATCGTCAGATTCAAAGTAGAATAATCCTATTTCTTCGATATCAAATTCTGAAGGTTGAGGGGGTTGGGCGAAACCAAAAGGTGAGCCTAGCATTTTTCTCCACGGCAGAAGCAGTAGAACCATTGCGCAACATAGCCATACTAGAGCAAGTAAAATGAGATAACGAGCGAAGATGATTAAGTCACCATCACTGAAGATGACATCTTCTGGCGCAATCATTGCATTTCTGACAAAGAACAAGACAATGGTGTCAAGTGTAAGGGTGACAACTACTGCAAACCACCAACTCCAAATGACCATTTCTTTACGTGCTTGAATGTCTCTCTTCCGGTAATTTCGCATAGCAATTTCAATCTCTTTGTGCTTTTTATGTCCTAGTTCAATTGCTTTACCTGAACCACTTACTCCGGAACGTGCAAGGTGCCATGATAGTGGACAATACGCGTGCCGCTCAAGATCACTAGCTGAAACTGGTAATGGATTACCTTCTGAATCTCGCCAAATTCCATCATCATCTTGTGAGGCTATTGCAAGTTGTCTTTCAGTATCAGAGTTATCTGATTTCACGGCTGAAGAACTACCATTGGCTGTAGTAGCATCCCCCATAATTCAGCACTATTGGGTTTTCAGTCAAGAGGATTGTGCAAAAGACATCTCATTAAATTGCCTTAGTGGCGGAGATGATTAGAATGACGATTCCCACTCCTCAATCTTCTGGTGGTGATTCCAAGTAGCATCATCAGAATCACCGCGGGCTTTGAGAATTTCGCGAGAAAGAAGCCAGTATACTAAAGCGAGGCTACGGCGACCTTTGTTGTTAGCAGGGATGCAAAAGTCGACATTACGGAGATGGTTATTGGTGTCACATATACCAATTACCGGTAACCCACTTTTGACAGCCTCTGAAAGCGCCTGTGAATCAGCCTGTGGATCTGTAACGAAAATGACTCGAGGCTCGATGTAGGTGCGCAGACGAGGATTGGTTAGTGTACCAGGAATAAAGCGCCCAACAATGTGTCGAGCACCTATCGCCTGTGCAAACATACGAGCAGGACGCTGTCCATATTGGCGAGCACTGACAACTAGAATGTCTCTGCTATCATATTGATTGATGAGATTTGCAGCCAACGAGAGTCTTTCGTCAGTCTTTGTAACATCAATTTGGTGGATGAGGGGGCCCTCAGTTGTGGTTCCCCTAATGAATGGCTGCATATCCTTACTTTTGTTCTGAGTGCCTATGTGAACAGAATTCAATTCGTACTCTTCGTACGCCATCAATGGTGTGTTCTGTTCACTCATTCGGCTCGGCGACCGGACGGCCATTCATAACCGCTTCTATCACTATTTAGAGGCAAAAGAGCCGGTAACTTCTGTATCAGGACACCTCCCCGCAAAAAATGATGGCCGGAGAGGTGGAACAAGTTCCCCTATTTCTTGCCCCAATGGCAGGAGTGACCGACCTTGCCTTCAGGCTATTAGCTAGAGAGTGTGGTGCAGATTTCACCATTTCAGAATTCACGGCAGCAGCCGCTTTAACCCGCCAAGATTCCAAAAGTTGGCACAAATTAGAGAGTGACCCTAGAGAAACACCTTTCATTCCTCAAATTTTTGGTGGTAAAGTAGAGGAAATGGTACAAAGTTGTGAATTATTGCAGGATGTTGCCGATTTGATAGATCTAAATTTTGGCTGTCCAGCACCAAAGGTAACACGCCATTGTGCAGGTGCAGCATTGATGGGGAGACCAGATGAATTAGTTGGGATGGTTGAGAAGTGTGTTGAGGTTTCCAAAGTACCCATCACAGTGAAAATGAGGCTAGGCACTGGTACGGAGAGAATCAACGCGCTTGAATTAGCCAAGCGTGTGCAAGATGTCGGTGTTGAGAGGATATGTGTGCATGGGCGTACACTCCGTCAACGCTATTCCGGTGTAGCTGATTGGCAAGCAATTGCTGAAATTGTTGATGCAGTTGATATCCCAGTCGTTGCCAATGGTGACATAGTGGATGCCGCATCTGCTACAAAGTGTTTGCAAATTACCGGTGCTGCTGGCTTGATGATTGGACGCTCTGCAATCGGTAGGCCCACAATTTTTCAACAAATTAAAAGTCAATTAGATTGGGATTCATCCCCTCCGCCTTGGAGCCCCACCTCCTCGATAGAAAATCAAGCAAGTGCAAGATTGTGGGCTTGGCGCCGTTATGTAAATCTCGATGATGAACTCAATGAACTGAGGCAAAAATCCTCTTCTGAAGAAGTAGAGGCACATCTTCTGAGTAAGAATCGCTTGCGTCACGCCTTCGCCTTCACCAAAGAATTGCCTGGGAGTAAGGCATTTCGAACCGAATTACACAGTAACCGAGGGGCAATGCAATTGTCAACTTCAGTTGAGGCATTTCTCGTTGAATTAGTTACAGCAAGTAAGAATCAGACCCAGCAAGATTAGTTTGCTTGAAGTTCATCAAGTGCAGATGCAATTCTCTTTAATCGGCTGAAAATAGCCTCAAAGCGTAAACAAACCTGACGGGCTACATCATCTCCAGAATTTCCAGATAGGCGATATCCATAGGGCAATCGACCTCCAAGAAGATTGAGTGCCAAGCGCAGTTCATCTTCACTGGTTTTAGAGAATAATTCGGCACATCTATCTGAGTCAAACTTACCCTCACGCAGAGATTTCACCACCTGTTTACTCACCTTTTCATCTAGTCGACCTAATCCACCCTTTCCGAGTAACCACTTCTCCCCCCGTCGGGAATACTGGGTAGATAGTGCATCCCAGAGAATTACAGTCAGTCGGTCATGACGAAGGACCCGTTCGACCAAGCCAGCAGCCCTGAATCGATCGAATGTGCGAGTCAGGCGAGGTCTTGTTGCACCCCATTGTGCCACCGCTTCATCCAGAGAAATTGCGTGGTTAGCAGAGAGAAGTGATTCAAACACTTGGCGAGTCAAATCATCCCCCGAGGTTTGACGACTCCGTTCCCCTCGGAGGGCAAAATCATTGAGAAAAGCATCTATTTCATCTTCATTATTAACTAATGGGCGAGGTTCACAAATTACAAGTTTCAATGGGATTTCTTCGGTTTCTTCACTACTATCCCTGTCTACAGAGCCGGTTTGCCATCGTTCAAGCGGGGAAAGGCGGATTGCGAGGATACCACCTGCTTCGCGATGAAGCAGGTCGACAGCAGCAGATAGGGAACCGCAGCGGAGGTGATGCTTCATCCAGCCGTTTTCGCCACTTTTTGAGGCGACCAGTCTGATTGCTTGTAACCCCTTGAGGTGGTGATGTAGGGCCGTCATACTGATTCCTAATTGGTCTGCAAGAGTTTTCGCATCAACTCCTTTCATTGGATTTTTGAGAAGATGATCTCGCATCAAGCGATGTAGGGGTCGTTGGGCGGCATCTGAGGTATCAGCATCGTTACGCCGTCTAACTAATCCAAGTGTATCGAGTAGCCAACCAAGTAGCATTTCCACATCCTTCTTGCCAGTAGGGGCGGGTTGCTCTTCAAGCCGAAGTCTCAACATCTAGCCTTGGGCGATGTAGCCCAGTTCTAAGTGCTGTTGATGCTATCTGTTGTCTTGACACTACTTATCGTGAAAACGACGATTTAGAGAAGAGTTCTCGTCTCTACTGAAATTAGGCAATTATGCTGCGACTTTACGCTCATCAATCCACTCATAATCGAGTGTACCAGTGCGTAGTCCAATCAAATGATCAGCTAGGTCCAGATTGCTACATGAGAGAATTCCGCGCCTTCGAAGGACTAGAACCGCACTGTTCACTGATGCGCGGCTTCGGCTAATGTCACGAGCGAGTGAAGCTTGAGATTGAGGTAGTGGTTCTTGAACCAATCTTGTGACGACCTCTCGTTGAACCTGTGATAGTCCAACGGGCATCATTTCTGCTGCTTTTTCGTCCTCAATCTGCATATGACGGATTATTTCCAATTGGCTTGGCGCTCCGGCATAATAGCAAGTGCGGCCATTAACAGGCATTGTGGTGACAGTTCTCTGCGTTTGCAGTACGTCAAGATGGTGTCTTAGGGTGCCGTTGGCCACATTCAAATTTCTCTGAAGTCGACGGTAGCAAATACCTGGGTTACTACCCAAAGTATCGAGAATCTGCACTCTTAGTGGATGTTCCCAATCACGTTGTCGATGTGAACTGATGGCGCCAGATATTGACCAATTCCAAGGTAGGAGTCCTGAAGCAAGCGAGCCGATACCAGTTAATCCTGCAACAGCGGCACCTAGGAACGCATAGCGACTACCAAACTGACTCAAGAGTGCCATCTAAGTAATCTTCTGTAGTCGGTCCCTATTGTATGTGTTGGTTAGTCGATTATATTGTTTGAACCATTAATCGCTTTTGATGACACTACTATTGTTTACTTTCACGTAGGCTACAAGCGGGCTTAGAAGACGGCCATCACGGGCGCCATGCTCAGTGAGATTATAGGTGACTTTGACTGGTGGTCCATCAACAACAATACGATTAATGAAACCAGATTCTCTTAGGGTGGTTAGTTTGTCTGAGAGGGTACGACTAGAGATCCCAACCAAGAGGCGGCGAAGTTCATTGAAGCGCCGTTCACCAGCGATGTATAGAGCGGCGAGAATCTCAATGGTCCAACGTGATGCAAAGACATTGAGTGCTTCTACAGCAGCATCAACTTCCCAAGAGATATCGTGAATTCTGCTCCCAGATGCAAATAAGACTTCATTTGAATTATCGCGGAACAATTCACGAACACGATTTCCTAATTCTTCAGTCTTTGTTATTGCATCTTCAATTTCTTTGTATTCCTTTTCATCAAGAATCATTGGTGGCTCAGGCATCACAATCCCCCGGTGTTACTAAACTCATGTGGTGTAGCCATTGCACTTAGACATATCCCATTTCACTTCTCTATTGATATAATGCGGAGTACAACCATATATTGCCCGAGATGGTAAATGAGGAGGTCGGAATATGGATGCATGGTTAGAAGAGTGGTTGGATTTTCATAGCAAGAGATTACGAGATAGTGAGGAGAAGAAATCCCGTTTGAAGCGAGTAGCACATAATTTACTTAGCACTCGATTTTGGAAAGGAAGAAATTGAGATCAAATTCTCGAATCATCTCATTATCTGATGTTTGTTAGTGCGTTAGCCATGCTACGCCAATTGACAACACTGATGATCGCTGAAATTAGGAATCAGAATCAGTATCCTTCTGAAGCCACTGCTCCAGCACCTGCGAGTACTATGATTAATACCCATGCCAATAATCCGAGGAGGGTAAGGGCAATTACAATCCATCCGATAATCATGGCAGCTTTGGCCGAGCCAGCATCTGGATGATTTGGATATTGATTGGTGATTGCAAGTGCACCATTTGCCATTATTAATCCAGGGATAGCAGTACATGCCCCACACATTACAATTCCAAGAATTGAAAGAATCAAAGCAGCAGTTGCTTG
>NYYK01000089.1 GCA_002685895.1 Methanobacteriota archaeon | reverse complement strand
TTACACCATCGGATTCATCGAGCAATCTGTCTTTGATAACCATCGATGCACCGTGTGCAATAAGACAGTCACGCTCCATCTCACCAAATCTTAGACCACCTTGTCTAGCACGACCCTCGGTTGGTTGACGAGTTAGAATCTGAACCCTTCCGCGGCTACGAGCGTGAATCTTGCTGCTTACCATGTGGTGCAACTTCTGATAATAGATACATCCAACGAAGATGTTTGAGGGATATTCATCACCTGTTTCACCGTTGATCATTTTCTCTCGGCCCGTATGCTGGAAGCCATTTCTCAACAAACCTTCTCGCAGAGCTGTTTCTTTTTCCCCAGAGAAAGCAGATGCATCGATGAATCTGCCCTCCATCGCTCCAGTCTTACCTCCAATCATCTCTAAGATATGTGCGACTGTCATTCTACTTGGAATAGCGTGAGGGTTTATGATTAAGTCCGGAACTACTCCATCAACCGTGAATGGCATATCCTCTTGATTGACTAAGCGCCCAACAACACCTTTCTGCCCGTGACGTGACGAGAATTTATCGCCCAACTCTGGAATTCTGTGCTGGCGCAGTGTAATTCTCACCAAACGACCAGCATCTAGACTTTCTGTGACAAACAAATGATCAACATTTCCACTCTCGCCGTGCCGCACATGCATACTCGACTCTTGGCGATATTGACCCATCATGAAAGCCCCATGGCCCTCTTCAAGGAATCTTGGTGGGCTAGTCTTTCCAACTAGCACAGCAGGATCTTCATCATCCCTCTTGCCAGAAAGCATCGTTTCGGGATGAGGTAGACCATCGTACTCCAAGTGCGTGTATTCATTGCTATCCTTTCGACCCTTAACTTCATCTTGACCGGTACCGGGGATTTGAATCTCTTCTTCTTGACCGCCAGGGAACCGCTTTCGCTCTGCATTGTATGTCCGAACAAAACTTGACCTTCCCAATGCTCGCTCGATTGAAGCACGATTCATGATGACTGCGTCTTGCATATTGTAACCATGATGGCTTAGGATGGCCACGATGTAATTTTGTCCACCTGGACGGTTGACGAAATTGGTGGTTTCCATAGATTGAGTTTGCACAATGGAACGCTGTGGGTAGTCTAGAATATGCATCCTTGTATCTGGGCGGACTCTGTGATTGCTAGCGGGCAAACCTAGAGATTGCTTTACCATCGCAGTACCACCCGTAACACGTGGCGTGGAATTGTGTTCTGGATAAGGAACTAAACTTGCACATACTCCAAGAATCAACTGTGGGTCAATTTCGACATGTGTGTAAATTAGAACATCGCCCGACTTCTTCTCCTTGCGTCGGAGTTTGTCGAGTTCCTCTTGGTAGTAATTCAATGGAAGTGAAAACTTCTCAGTTACCCAAGTTCCATTCGAAAGTTGTACCTCAACCTCAAGTTTAGCCTTGGAAATATCAAACTCACCTAGGTTCAACCAAGTAACCTTAGCTGGATTGATTGGCCTCTGGTGCTTAGGCGATAGAGTTGGCAAATCATACGGCCTTGGTGCAACGAGGAGATCTTCTTCCTCTTCTGCATCAATCCATTCAACAACACCATCATTGACTAAGTCCTTGAAGGTCATTTCACGAGTTTTGAGACCTTCTAAGTGCTCTTTTGCAAGTACTAGATTACAATTGTCTAAAACTAGCAGAGGACGGAGAATTCGGCCTTTGTCAGTGTTGATAAAAATATCACGATTCAAAGAGTCGTGGCGGATGCTGACTTCAGGTCGAATTCGTCCATTTCTTCGGCGGCGTTTGAAATGTGTTACGAGACGGTGTGGATTCTTGTGTAATCCAAAAATATCTCCGTTCACGTGAACGCGGGAACCTTCAGACCAATCTTCAGGTTCAACGACATTAGCCTCCTTCAGCAATTCTTTCACATCGACTTCAGACACCGCTTCGGAAACGTCAATCATCTGAGCTGCGTTCTTCACCAGTCCGCAGTTCTGACCTTCGGGAGTCTCATTGGGGCATAGTCTACCCCACTGAGTTGGGTGCAGGTCACGAGCCTCGAAGTGAGGCTGACTTCTTACTAATGGGCTAGTTACGCGACGCATATGTGAAAGAGCAGAAATGAAGGTTGTGCGGTCCAACAATTGGCTTACACCAGTTCTACCACCTACCCAGTTCCCTGTTGCCAAAGCATGCATGATTTTTGATGTGAGAACATCGGGACGCAGACAACTGTTTATTTTCAATTCCCGCTTGCGATTGTGGTGTCGCTCAAGTTGGTATTTCAAGTCACGAGCAAGTTGGGTCATACTGACACGGAACAAATCTTCAATCAAATCACCAGCGAGACGAACACGCTTGTTAGCGTAGTGATCTTTGTCATTTGGCTTGCGGTCGGTGATTGCCATCTCAAGTACCTGACGTACAATTCTACCAAGGAAGACAGCCTTCTTCATTCGGTGTTCTGGTTGTGCACCAAGGTGAGGAAGCAATTCTTTGTCCATGAGATTGTTTACGCGTTGCTCACGGTATTCCTTCTGTTGCCCTGCTGCAAATTTCTTTTCCAGCCATGCTAGCGCCTCTTCGTGTGTTTCAACGCCATATGCATCTTTTGTTTCTGGGTCTCGAACATGGTTGATGTTGGCAACGACATACTTGAAAGCGTCTTTGTGGCCAGCAATTGATGCGAAAATTTCCTCATCGGAATTAATTCCAAGAGCACGCATCAAAAGAACCGCTGGAATGACTTGTGCGCCAGCGCTACTGATTTTGACCATCAACATTCCATCCTTTCTCTTCTCAACGGTGAGTGGCTTACGGACACCATCTCGCTGTGAGAAAATCTTTGCAACCTCTGTAGAGCGGGTGTACCTCTTGTTCATCTCAACGGTAACTCGATTCGGTGCAAGATCTTCCATAGAGATGAGGACTCGCTCTGTACCATTGATGATGAAATAACCACCTGGGTCAAATGGATCCTCCCCTTTCTTCTTTAGAAGGGCCCTGTATACATCTCGATCCTCTTCACTCATTTCTGGGTTCAAATTTCGATTCTGGTCAATATGTGTGGGGTTGAGATTGCACCTCTCTGAACGAACCATAATTGGTAAATTCCCAACCTGTACTCGTTCTTCCTTTATTGGTGTGGGGTGGTCTTCACGGTGAATTGTGAAGTCAAGGAATATTGGAGACGAATAAGTCAACTTTCGTAGGCGGCACTCCAATGGAGTAGCGTCCTCATTGTTTGCCCCATTAGCTTCACGAATGGTTGGAGGCCCCAATGTAAGATTCTTCATACGGACGGAAATCTCATTGTCCAATACGTCGAGTTTGACCAGCCCCCCTTCATCATCTTCGATGACTTCATCAGTTCCGATTCTGATTCCCCTAACAATTTTCTCAAAACGACAATCTCGACCATCCCCCTTAGGAAGACAGTCGTCGTAGGAGGCAATCTGGTGGTTTACAAGGCTTCTTTCACGGAAGAATGTTTTAATTATTTCTCTCATATTATTCACCTATTCAGTTCCCCTCTACTACCAATCTATATGCAATATGAATCCCTGCAGAGGGACTACGGCGAGTAACCCGAACAACTCTGTTGTTCAACCAACCAGCTCTTAGTTCATCATCGTCTTTCTCTAGTGCCTCTTTGAGGGCTTGGATTGATGGATCTGTAATCAAAATCTTAGGGAGGAGTTCTCGGCGTAGTCTAGGATTGCCATCAATATCAGGTGCTACTAACTTCCACGGAGCAAGTTCGTCCAACTCTTCATCAATAGCAACCAACTCGTGTAGAGGAACAAGTTCGTGATTCAAGACATTGAAGCGCATCTCACCAAGTGGGATACTTGTTTCCAATCGGCGAAGTTCAGCTTTCATCTCCACTCTACGAGTGGGGCGCCGACGCTTTGAAGCGGCTTGCTCACGGATGATGTCCATGATCGATTCAAGTTCATTCTCACCCATCTTCAAGCCGAGTTTTGTTGCGACATCATTCGCACTCATCTTCTTGATAGTATCCATATTGGCGTCATCCGCCAACTTATGCGCCAACTCCTCTTTGACGCCCAATTCCATTAGTCGTTTCTTAGTTGATGATTTGACCGCCACGCCGAGTCCCCCACACCCCAAAAAGCAGTGGACTGAGTCCGATTCAGCGGAGAAGTGTCAGGGGTTACAAACCCGAGACCAACGGATTATAAATCCGCCTCTCCACTTAACTGAACTACATACCCAAGGCCGATTAGGGATAACTTCGGACTTGGGTACCCTTCAAAAACCTACCGCATGGCGTACGCTGACCTTGATGACCGCTCGGTCAGGGTTGGAGGTGGGTTCTCCAAACACTCGTTTTACTGGGTTCGGCATAAAGGTATCCTCTAAACCCTCACAAAACTCTTGAAAAATGAGACTCCTCCCGAGAATTGTGTCTGACCCTATTTTCCGTGAAGTGGAATCACAAAATGCTAAGGCCAAAGAAATTAACTGGAAAAATAGCAGTGATGAAATTATTTCTTTGCTCGTGCCGACAACTGTTTATCCGCCTCGCGAGGACACCGCGTTATTGGATCATTGCATCTCAAAACTTGGGGATGGAAATGGGAAAAAATTGTTGGAAATAGGTTGCGGTAGTGGCGCTTTGTCAATCTCTGCAGCTCGCAACGGTTGGAAGGTAACTGCATGCGACATCAATCCACTTGCAGTGGTAGCAACTACTGGAAATGCTGAGCGCAACAAAGTCAATCTCAACTTGTTTGAAGGGGGCCTGGAAGTTGAATCAAACTCTGACTTCGCACAACTTTGTGAATCAGATGCACCATTCGATCTTATCATTTGGAATCTCCCTTACCTAACACCACCCTTGGGTGAAGAACCAAGGCTAGGGCCTATGGAAGATGCCGGACTTGTTGACCGAGATGGCGTGGGTTGGGGCGAAATATTGCTCTCTTTGATTAATCAAACACCAACGCTATTGAAGTCGGGTGGAGCCATGTACCTTCTACACACAAATAATACTAGAGGAAATTTACTCCAAAGTATCTGGCGTCAATCTGGTTGGGCTACTAGAATAATTGGTGAAGATGATTTGGGAGATGGTGAGAGACTTACATGTTTTTCAGCATGGAAACCATTTGATGGGAAACCTATAGAGTGGCATCAAGAATTAAATTCAACTAATATTTTCATGCTGAATGAAAGACGTGAAATTGGCGACTGTGTTGTTGCAATTAAACAGACTGACGGTAGGGGTCAAAGAAATAGAGAATGGATTACAAGAGATGGTGATTTTGCTGGTAGTTGGCGACTGGATCCTGAACTATATGACAAACAAATTGGAGTTATTCAATTATCTGCTGCACTATCCGTGATAGACGCTTATTGTGCAATTACTAACCGCCCCCTTGCTTCAAGTCATTGGATTAACTGTGCCACACTTGGAGAACAAGGAATCAGTATCCGTTGGCCTAACGATGTCTGGGCAGAGGAAGGAAAAATCGCTGGCTGTCTAATTGAAGGAAGGCAAGTTGGTGAAAAACAGACTATTGTGCTAGGTATTGGTGTCAATCTAAAATCAAAAGATAAACAGGAATTCCCCCTTTGTGGCATTCGTGATATTATTGACAACGAAATAACATTGGAGGAATTTGCAATATTACTCAACTGCTCTATTGCATCGCTATTCGAACTGCACCCCTTAGCTCAACTAACAACTCGCCATTACAATTCAATTTGGCAACTAATGTCGAACTATCTTTCTAAAGGTAAAGGACTGCTTCAAGAGGGAGAAAAACTGAGCGTTAATGGAATTACCGAAGAAGGTGAATTACTATGCCATGATGGAGTAGATGTGAGAATCGTCAATAATAGTTTCACTCTCGAATGGGTATGAGCATCAAGCAGATTCTGCAATTTCTTCTATGTCTGCGTCTTCAGGACCTTCCTGTAACTTTCTCCATACACCCCACACCAGTAAAAACAGGGCAATCAGAGAGGGGAGGAATTGGATTGGAATCTGCCTTTGAGCAGTGATTTCTAACTCCCAGGAGCCCTGACCCGACATCTCCAATGTAACTGTACCTCCGTTGGAAACTGGAATTGAAGTTGAGAAAGATCCATCTTCTGCAGCCTCAATGGTGGTAACACTTGTTAATTCGGTACCATCTTCAGCAAGGATTCTGATAAAGGTGATTTCACAAGTATCGTTACCCGCGCAAATCGGTGTTGCATCAATTACTACGTCATCATTTGATCCAAGAATACCAAGAGAAAGTGTTCTTACTTCCTGAGTAGATGTCGACTCACCAAAATCCATCGTTAGAGGAAGGGCGAACAGGGAAATTGCGATTGCCCCCACCAAACCAATGGACCCTACGATAATGGACAAATCGTGTGGAGCGACCTGAATACTATCTCCTCCACCTGCCATGGAGGGCCGAATAGACAACACATCATGAACATCGCCCTTGAGCAAGTGGTCACTAAAAATAGAAAATAAGCAAACTAGAAAAATTGATTTTGCGAGGTTATGATGCTCCAAGCCGCCAATAATGAACAGATGACTAGTTATTAGAGTAAATATTGTGCGAATGAATAGGTACTGAGACAACAAATGAACGGCGCTGACTCAATGATTAAAGGCGGGTCGCGCTAGCAACTCCCCCTGCGGGGGGTTGTGTATGCAACTGCTGAACAAATCGAAGGAGATTGGTGAAATGGTGGGAAGCGACGAAGTTACCACAATGACTATGGCAGAGTTTGCGAAGTTATCACGAGAACGTGCAGATAGTTATTTTCGCTACCATATAGATGCAAAAGAAACTGTAGATAGGCAGGCACTCCCTAACAGATTCATTGTCAAAGTAGGTAAAATTGGCCTTGCTAAGTTGATTGCTTCAGAGGTTTTCCATTACTGGGGAAAATGGGATGTGGTGTTTTCACGACCATGCACATACGGGGTATTCTCTGGCCCAGTTGGAGGGTTTTCTCCACGCCCAGAAATGTGTGTTGGTTGTCTGAGATGTACCGTACAACACCCTGACTTTGTTAAGGTTAAACACAACCCTGCTAGGGTTGCACTAGGTGACACTTACCTGAATTCAAATATCATCTCCACCATTGATGAAGAGGCTCGCAAAGGAACCGTTCCTGTTCGAGGCCAGGGGTACCGAGGTCGCTTTGGTGGCCCCGGCTGGGATGAGATGTTCACCGATATGTCCGAGATTGTACGCCCTAGCAGAGACGGTATCCATGGTAGAGAGTTGATTAGCACCGCCGTAGACATCGGCTCAAAACCAATGAGTCTGAAATTTGATGATGAAGGGAAACTTGTCAGTGAAGGCCCCAATATGATATCTATACAAGTTCCATTTGTTTTTGATGTACCTCCTAGTAGGATTCTAACTCCCCGATTGGCAACAATATGGAAGGAGGCTGCAGAACAAATCGATACTTTGGTAATGATTCCTGCAGATATGGTTTCATCTAATAATCTAGCCAGCAGATCTGTTGTCCCAATTATTTCTGCAGGCAATGCAGCAAGTGCTGAATCATTCAAATCCGGCACACGGATGATTGAATTAGAGGAGTGGCATTCAGAGGCCTTCAATGCAGCATGTTCAGCCAACCCAGACCTGATTGTTGGAGTTCGTCTTCCATTTCTCCCAGGTTGGCAACAGCAATTTGAAGAAATGACAAGAGCAGGAGTTTCAGTCATACACTTCATCGCTGATAATCATGGAAAGGGAGATGGTGGCAGATTCATCATGGAAATGCTATTGGAAGCCCATGAAATGCTGATTGCTGCGGGCATACGTGACAAGATTACATTACTCAATAGCGGCGGTGTGGTGGCAGCTGATCATTTGCCAAAAGCAATCATCTGTGGACTAGATGCAGTAGGCCTAGACCAACCTTTGCTCGTTGCAATACAAGCGAGACTCAGTGGCGACCTCTCAAGCAGAGACAATTATCGAGCAAAACTACCTCGCAAGTTCAAAGATTCATGGGCAATCCAGCGTATCGTGAACCTCTCCTGCTCGTGGCGAGACCAAATGCTGGAAATTCTCGGAGCCATGGGAATCCGAGAGGTTCGCAGACTACGAGGTGAAGTCGGACGGGCCATGTGGTGTTCTCGCTTGGAAGCAGAGGCGTTTGCAGAAATTGAAGGATTCACTGGAGGTGGTGAATAATGGCAATGAGCAAGAAACATGTAAAACCTAGTGAATCACTAATCCACAAAACTACGCACCTAATGCATGACGGCATGGATGGCCACGCATTTGGGGAATTCGAAATGCCTCCGGCACTTGGTGATGCGCGCTGGACTGATGAACTAATCCTTTCAACCTGGTATATGGGCGCTACTGGAAAAGTTCCTGACCACCTCAACTACAAAACAGGAAAAAGTGATGGCGGGTTTGACAGACTTGATTTCAAATTCCTAGGAGAGGATGAATGGTTGGACCACAACAAGGAAATTGATACTAGCATTCCTCTCAATCGACGCGGTGATGAAAGGGCAAAATTGAGGCCACCCATCCCAATTTATGGGGGAGGGATGTCATATGGTTCTGTTTCAGTCAATGTAATGCTCGCTAGGGCACATAATGCCAAGAAATGGAAAACCTACATGTCTACTGGAGAGGGTGGCTACCCAGAGCAGTTGTACGATTTGAAAGAGCACGTCATCACTCAGGTTGCAACCGGTTACTTTGGTGTTGAAGAGAGATCAATCCAAGCTGCACCAATTGTTGAATTCAAATATGCACAAGGGGCAAAACCCGGATTAGGTGGCCATTTACTCGCAAGTAAGGCTGGTGAAGAAGTTGCTAAGATGAGAGGAAGTGTTCCTTTCGTAAGTCTGTTCAGCCCCTTCCCCTTCCACTCAACCTACTCGGTCGAAGATCACTCAAAACATATTGATTGGATTCAGACTGTCAATCCTAATGCGTTGATTTCTGTCAAAGTTTCTACACCTCACGATGTAGATATGGTTGCCGTGGGCTCCCACTACGCTGGAGCTCATATCATCCATCTCGATGGCGGCTTTGGCGGCACCGGCGCTGCCCCTGAAATCGCTAAGAAAAATATCGCTATGCCAATTGAATTAGCGATTCCTAAAGTACACAAGTTCCTCATCAAGGAAGGAATTCGTGACAAAGTCACACTAATTGCAAGTGGTGGGATTAGGACTGCAGATGATATTGCAAAGGCGATTTCACTTGGTGCTGATGGAGTCGTATTGGGTACTAGCGATTTAGTTGCTATGGGCTGTACTCGCTGTTCAAACTGCGAAGGAGGACCTTCTGGCAGAGGTTGCCCTTGGGGACTTACCACCACCGATGTTGAACTACAAGAATGGATACAGCAAGAATGGGCAGTCAAGCGGCTTGATAACTACTACACCGCATTACAATGGCGATTATGTGATATCCTTCGTAAACTGGGATTATCGGATGTCAAAGAATTAGTTGGCCGGACCGATCTTCTGCGATATGTGGGGGGTGACAATTGATGTCAAATCATGATGCACTGCTCGATTCACGCCGAATAATGAACAGCCACCTTCCAAAATTTGAATTAAATGACGATGATGCTGCTGAAGGTGGTTGCGGTGTCGTAGGGCTCGCTTGTGAAATTCCCGTGGCGGGCAAACATTTGTTCAAATCACTTGAACAAATGCGTAATCGAGGAAACGGAAAAGGTGGAGGAGTTGCAATGGTTGGATTAGACCATGGACAGTTCGGCGTAAGTCAACACATCCTCAAGAACGACTATTTGTATGCAATTGCTTACTTAGATAACTCAGTACGTAAAGAGGTTGAAAAAGACTTCATTCATAGTGAATTTGAAGTTGACCATATTCACGAAGTTCCCATGTTAGAAAATTGGCGTGATCTACCCAACCTAGATGCCCAGCCACCAGATGTTGTATGCTATTTCATCAGACCGAAACCTGCCGCAGTGAAACGATTCCTTGCTGCTGGAAACCTCAATGAATCTGATTTCTCTGACAAAAAGGCAATGTGGGATGAGATGGTTTTCCAGAATACTCACAAATTGAATGTTGAATATTATGCGAAGGAACAACGTGCAGATGCTTTCGTCCTCAGTCATGGCCAGAACATGATAATCCTGAAGATTGTGGGCTATGCTGAAGATGTCATCAGATACTATAGATTGGATGACGTGACTGCACATGTATGGATAGGGCACCACAGATATCCTACACGTGGAAGGGTCACCCACCCTGGTGGAGCCCACCCCTTTGGGCAAGGAATTGATGTTGCATTGGTACACAATGGAGACTTCTCCAACTATGAATCGGTCAAAGACTATCTTGGGCAGCGCGGTATGGAACCGCTCTTCTTTACTGATACCGAAGTTGCGGCACTTGGATTCGATTTGCACTCACGCGTGTACGGATATCCTATGGAGTATGTTATCGAGAGTCTAGCACCAACTGGTGAGCTTGACTTTGTGATGCTTCCTGAAGGAAAACAGGAAATCTATGAGGCTATACAGAAAACACACATTCACGGATCACCTGACGGGCCGTGGTTCTTCATTATCGCAAAAGCGAACGGAGAATCGCACCAATTGATTGGAATTACCGACACCAGCATGTTGCGGCCACAAGTTTTCTCATACCAACGAGGCGAGGTTGCTATTGCATTCTGTGGTTCTGAAAAACAGGTTATTGATGCGGTTCTAGAAAGTATGGCGGCAGACGATAAACGATTCTGGCGGCGCTGTGACCAATATTGGAATGCTCGCGGCGGCTCCTACACCGATGGCGGTTCATTCATCTTTGATATTAATCCAAAAGAAGATGGTAGTCACGAATTGGTCATGACGAATAAATTCGGAGAACTGGTTGATACCCACCCTGAAGGAATCTATCAGATTGAACCAGCAGCTATGACCTCAGGATTTGAGTGGCCATCTGATTGGACGCCCACAACAATTTTTCCAGAAATAGCAACCACAATCTCTCAACTTGATTGGCCGGCTGCTCGTGCACTGTTATCAGAAATAGGCTCTCACGCTAGCGAACACTCGCGCAAAGACGCTATCGAACTACTCTGCATGATTCTTGATAGAAAATATGACACAGGGGTATTACGAACTAGTCGCTGGCTCGACTGCGTCGAAGATACGATTATCGAAATTCTGAACCACGCAAGCACAAAACCTTGCCACCATTACATCGGTCAAAAGGTCCCTGGACATATCCCTAAAATCGATAATCCTAAGCAATCGATTATCTTAGACGCACGACCATATCCTATAGAAGGAACTGAATCACTGGCACGAGAATTAGTAGCATTGCACAAAGCAGGATGGCGAAACTTCTGCGTGACTCACTGCCACGGGCATCGATTCATTGGGAATGGATTCGGAATGGGTACAGAGGATGTACGAATGGATGTCTTCGGAAGTGTCGGCGATTATCTCGGAAGTGGTAGCGATGGTATGACAATCCATATGCATGGAAACGCTCAGGATCAAGTCGCCCAAATTCACAACAGGGGAACCTTGGTTGTGCATGGAGATGTAGGACAGTGCTACGGTTATGGTGCGAAAGGGGGACGATTATTTGTACAAGGTAATGCCGCTGGAAGACCTATGATTAACTCAGTGGGTAGCCCAAAACTAGTCATCAATGGAACTGCACTTGACTATCTAGCAGAATCTTTCATGGCTGGTGACCCACTAAATGGTGGGGGCTTTGTTATCATCAACGGAATCACCTTTGATCCAAATGGCGAAATCAGAGAACTTGAGACACCTTATCCTGGTGGAAATCTGTTCAGTCTTTCAAGTGGTGGAGCAATATATGTTCGAGACCCACACCAAATACTCTCCACTTCACAATTGAATGGCGGTGAATTTGTCAGTTTGTCCGATGCTGATTGGCAGGTAATTCAGTCTTTACTGCTAGAGAATGAGGAACATTTTGGCATTCCTCTAGCGCGACTGCTAACTGTTGATGGAGAGATGCTAGCGCCTGCTGAGATTTACAGGAAGATTATTCCTCTTAAGAATAAAGCACTTTCAGTAGAGGATTCTTGGGCAGCTAAGCATGATTGAAAGCCATAACTACCGTTTACGCCGCTTAACTTCAATCCCCATGCGTTCTCTGACCAACTTGATTTTACCAGAACTTGTGACCGATTCAATCCCTTGAATCCCTTCTTGAAGTATCAGGCGAGCACTATTGTAGACTTCTAGAGGAAGACGAATAATCGCCTTCCCTTGATGGAAATCATAGAGGCGGTAATTATCACTCAGACATGCTATATCAGAGATAATTGCTTCCAATTCTTCGCGACTCTGAATAGATTCAACTACGTTCAATCCAACCCACCGACGCTTTCCTCGAGCAGCCTTGCGTAACTTCGTCACATTACACGCTTGGGTGCATCGGCCTTAACAGGAGTGGACGCTTGGGAGTCGTGTGAACGAAGTGAATAGTGGGGGTGAGGATAGCGCTATGGACGGCATTGCTGATGAAGAAATAGTGGAAGGTCCCCCCTTCGGATTGGGTGAATTGATGGCCACACTAGTGGATCTGAAAACGCTACCCCACGTTATTTTGCTACTAATTCTCTCAACAATTCTGTACTCATTTGCCCAATTCAGCGATACTAGTGCGACATATTCTGCAATTGGCTTTCTCTCCCTATCCATTGGTTATGCTGCTACAGCGGCATCTACAAGATGGGATTTCATCTATCGTCTTGTAAGGGTCGATGGCCTCGCATCAGAGTCCTGGTTGAAATCTTTGATACTTCGGTCACTTCGCGCATGGATTGTACCTCTAATTATGAGTTCTATTATTGCCTTCGGATTTTTCCAATTGACCAATAGCGATGACAATTGGAACCATTGGTTACCCCTTGGACTCGCCTCACTTTTCTTGCTTTGGTCCATTGGTCAAGGCACCTCATTTAGAAGTGGAACAGCCTCATGGTTAGCTGGAAAAAAAACTATGGATACAGATGCTAGAAGTGGAGGCATTAATGGAATTGTGTTCTGGCAATTATTTGCTGTCACCGCTGTAGCCATATTGATTGGCTTTGGATTTAGTTCGGGCTTTGAAGGAGAATTAAGTGAAAACCTAAAATGGATAGGATTCATTGCTCTCTCCATTGGCATCCAAATTGGATTGATTTTCTGGATTAAGGATACTCTCGCTGATGTTGTATCAACTAGAGGGGGTGCACGATTTGCAACAAGATGGAGTGTACTCTCTCAAATTTTCGTGACTTGGCATATTGCTAGTGCGTGGCGCAGATTGATTGATGAGCCTTCTCCATTCGCTATGATAATTGAAGAATTGATCTTGATGGTTATTACCGTTTTACTGGCTATTTGGTCACTTGCAAGCCGAAACGTTAGCCGGGGCGGCAAACTTTTCACCTCCAATAATGCTCTTTTCTGGGGTTTGGCATTTGGCTTTGGATACGCTGGTAGTATAGCCATGATTACCAGTTTATCAGGAGATGGCAACCTTGCAAAAACAATGGCGATTGGTCACATTGTAACAGCAATCACCATACTAGTTGTACACCCATTTGTATTGAAGAAGCATGCTAAAAACATCATTATCCCTACAGAGGATGAAAAAGTTCTGCATACGCCAAAATTGGAAATTACAACGACTGAAGAAGTGACGCCATTGGAAGAAACTAGCGAGCAACAAATCGCTGAAGATGAAGTTGAAGAAGTTGAAGTAAAAGATGACATCGATTTAGATGACATCGATTTAGATGAAGAAATCGAATTATTAGATTAGTTAGAGGCCACTTACTACGGCAACTACTCTCATTTTTCCATCTAAGTCATCAGAATGACGGGCCCCTAGTATCACCTGTGCATCCTCACTTAATCCGCGGGTGAAAGATTCCGCAACCTGCTCCATCTGATAGATTGTCATATGCCTACCCCCCTCTAATTGCAACAGACAACCACTGGCCCCAATAACATCCAAAGAAGCTAGTGGAGCTGAAAGTGCCTTCAAGAAAAGTGCTTCCGGATCATTTGCATCACCTTCGGCTACGACCATGGTTGCCGCACCTTTTCTAGATACTATCGAACGGAGATCCATCAAGTCAAGATTGATAATTCCCACTTGTCCGAG
Source organism: Methanobacteriota archaeon (assembly GCA_002685895.1). Lineage (GTDB taxonomy): Archaea > Thermoplasmatota > Poseidoniia > Poseidoniales > Thalassarchaeaceae > MGIIb-Q1. The sequence goes on along the minus strand of NYYK01000089.1, from coordinate 9,190 downwards.
AGTGAGTACCAATCCTTGAACCAATTCTTCTACCCAAGACGGATGGTTTCTCCAATCAACTCCCCTGCTTCTAGCCTGCCATGCTAAACGGTCAAGAGAGAGTTGAGCACAGATATCAGATGAATCCCGTAAACGGTTGTAGGCCGGTAAAGCAATCTCACGACGGGTGGGGTGATCTTCGAAAGGCATCCCTGCTATCGTGATAACAAGGGCACCTTTTCGACGTGCTTGTGCGGCCAATGCTGGTGCCGCTCCAGAACCGACCCCTCCTCCAAGGGAGGTGAGTAAAATCATCAATTCTACTGGCTCAAGAATTTTCTCCATGATTGCCGTCGCCTTAAGAAAATGAGATGACGCTAATTCTGGAAGTGCTGCACAGCCTGCATCAGACGCCTCTCCCAACGGTAAGCAGTGAGCATGTCGGGAATCCACAAATGAAGAGTCGTCGGCATCTACGAGTAGAAGGTCGCACTGTTCACTACAGCGTGCGTGTGCCCTCTTAGCCCAAATTGAACCGAGACCGCCGACACCGGCAATTAGGAGGCTCCCATCGTGCACAATTCCACCCCCCCCACACACAGCGGTTGATACTTTGGGTAATTAAATCTAAAATTAACCAATTAATCATACGAGGAATATCTTTGGTATCGGCGTCTTTCATCCCTAGCCCAAGCATTGTCAGGTTCAAGTTCGAGTACTTTTGAATAGTATTCAACAGCCCTTTCAAATTCTGATAAGTACTTACCATAGAGATTACCGAGATTGCTCAAAACAGGTATGCATTCAGAATCCTCTTCAAGCATGGCTAGAAGCACCTCCTCCGCACCTGATAAATCGTGCATTTCCATTTGCCTCTCAGCTTCATCGAGTTTCTGTATTTGGTCATCCGTCAAACTGTAAATATTCGCCCAGCCGCGGTCCACCATTACTCCACCTCAAACAGGGGGCGCGGTTCGAACACTTCATCTCTTCTCTGAACCGTCTTAGAGATAATAGTAGAGGAATGTTTTGACAGGGGTAAAAACGCACTACTGCGACCACACCAGCATGGAGCCATCAGCAAACGATTATTAGACCTATACAATTCCGGCGATTTGTATTAGGTTGAGGGTAGCATGGGTGGTAAAATCAACGACCTCAAAATGGTGCTAATTCTTCTGCTTTCAGCGCTCCTTTTTGCCAGTGGCACTATAGCCGAATCTGACGGCATCACAGGTGATGTCGCAGAAGGGGATACTGATGTTGCCAAGAATGGTTGCACCTGCCATACAAATTTTGAAATCGCGCCATCTGATACTGTCACCCTGATTGTTGATGGAGTACCCTACGCGTGGGCTGAAGGAACTGCCTACACTCTAACTATCCAGTTACTCGGCGGCCCGGAAATAGCCGGAGGACACTCCAATACAGGCGGATTCTCAATGAAGGTGTCATCTGGTATCCTAACTCCCAGTGCCGGATTTGAGGACCTAGTTCACGATGATGGCTCTGAACAAACCATGACTCACACATCTGATGGAGCACAAACCCCTGACCGCACTTGGCAAGTCACTTGGACAGCACCTGCAACCGGTTCCGGTGATGTGACTTTCTGGATTGCAGGAAATGCAGTTGATGGGAATTTAGCAGCAATGGCACCAGATGCCTACAACCGACTCTCATTCAGTCTGACTGAAGGTACTGATGATGGCGGAACCAGAATGATTTTCGCAGGGGATGGGAACATTCAGGCACCTGCAGCAGAAAGTGGCCACATAGATCTACACAGCATGGGTGCCCCATTCCGAGCCCACTGGCTTGGTCTACTTGGGTTTGGGGCAGTTATCTCAGTCATCATATTCTGCGGCTTCTTCTTGCGCTATGGATTCAGTCGCCATTACAGCGGTAGAAGCAACCTTCTCCGCCTAAGAATCAAACATCTACGCAGAGGTGACCAAGTTTGAGTGCAAAAAAGAAACTTGCCTGCTGGATGAAGGCACTCGACACCTATATTGAACAGCGAGGTGATAATAGATGAAGCAAGACGTTGTCACAAAGATGCTACGTCAAGTCGCAAGCGGCGAAGTAACTGTAGAAGATGCACGGACTGCACTTGAAGGGGTCGAATTGGACGAGGAAACTTACGAATCGGCAATAGATCATGGCGTATTCAACAAGGTAGAGCCTGGGACTGTGGTTAGAGCAAGTCTAGCCCCAAGCGGCACCTCAGCACTGGTCGTCCTCACCTTCCTTTGGGGACTTGGTTGGACACTATATTGGGCTGGCTCTATGTGTTATGGGCTTTTCAATGGATGGGATCAACAGCAACTTTCATATCATGTTGGCATGGTAATGGTGACTCTCATCATCATGGGCATCGTCTATCTCAAATGGGTTGTTCCAGATATAGTAATAGTCAAGCATAGAAGAGGCAAATATGCACCACCCAACGATCCTGATGGTTGGCATAAATACGAGGTATGAAAATGGCTAGAGAGTTCAGACTCCGCCCTTCGCCAAACATTGGTGAAGCCCCTCCAGAAGCCAATTACAGTCTTGATAGGCGTCGCTTCATGCGTTATTCATTTAATACCGCGGCAGGCCTAATTACAATGGCAAGTTTTGGCTCAATTGGGTTTGCTTCATTGCTAATGGGCACAACTGATGGGGACGGAGGCAGTAATGCAATCAGTTACTGGGTTCCTAAAGGACAAGAAAACAATGTATGGTATGGGTCAAAACATCTTGAGGCGATGAAGAAATCAGATTTTGAAAGTGATGCCGCTAAAAGTGCAACAGGGATGTCCGGAGCTCAAGGAGTCTGGGGAGGGATGCCCGTTACTGTGGTTTATGTTCCCCACGAAGAGAACAAAAACTCACCACCCTCTAGTGGAAATGCGCGCTTCCAATTTATGGATGGTGTCGACCAGACTGGGGCCATCATAGGATTTGGTGGTGAAATAGAAGAAGAAAGTAAATGGTCAGTTCTTAAGATTCATGATAATATCATCATCATCATGTCTCGTTGCCCTCACTTATGTTGCATCCCTGGTTGGCAATTAGTGGCTAATGACTTCACAGCGGACAACTGGTTGCCTGGAGGACTTGATTCAGGAGGAAATAAACTCTTCTGCATCTGCCACTCGAGTAGGTTTGACCCCACCATAATTGAGAAGAATACAAACATCAACAAGAATACTGGAGCAGCATTCGATTATTTCGGAATCAAAAGAACAGGTGGGCCGGCACCTGTTGGAATCCCATTANTCCCATTCATAGTCAACAACGANGTCATGGAAGCAATTGATTTTGAGGCTGAAGGAGTGGTCGAAATTCTCGACTGGTACACATACTGTAATTGAAGGAGGAAATGATATGTTACTACAATTTTGGTTCCTATGGCTCTTCATCATTATCGTATCTGTTTTGGTCGCTCTAACCTTGCGAAAAGAGAATGAGGAGGTCCCCCGTAAGGAGATATTACGTGCTGTGGAATCAGTAGGTAAAATGGGTATTGCTGAGAAATTATTCCTATGGATATTCTCGTGGCTGGACACTAGATTCCGAATTCAAGACTATTGGGCAATGAGCCGTGACGCCTACCACTCTGTTCACAGACAGATGCCACTAACTCACGCAGAGAAATACAAACTACGAATCATTTGGTATTGGTACCCACTATATTGTTTGGGAGGAATATCATTCCTCGCTTTCATAGTCTTGATTATTACNGGTACTGTTCTAGGAATTTACTACGTACCTGGAGGTGATGGCGATCCTTCGCCNGCATANGGTAGCATGGAATTCATCATGACTCAATTACCATTCGGTTACATTATTCGAAGTATTCACCATTGGGCTACACACTTCATGGTCGCTTCTGTGTTTCTCCATATGTGCCGCGTTTACTTCACCGGAGCTTACCGCAACCCTCGAGAGTTGAACTGGCTCATTGGGGTGGGTTTGATGTTGCTAACNATTGTGTTTGGATACTCTGGATATCTACTACCATGGGACGCACTCGCCTTTGGTGCAGCAACGATTGGAATAGCCATGGCAAAATCAACTCCACTCATAGGCAATTGGATGGCAATCATGCTGTTTGGAGGCACCTCTCTATCTGGAGCTACCGTTACTCGAATGTACTTCCTCCATGTCTTCATTTTGCCAGTGATTGTGACCGGCCTCATCATCATCCATCTATTCATCGTCTGGGTACAAGGAATTGCGGAGCCGCATTGATAGGAGGTAATCAATATGGGGATGATTGACAATTTCGGNCGCATTGCAGACGTGTATATGCGCGAAAAGGAAAATTTGCAAGANGCTGAAAAAGNNCGTNNNCGAACCTTTGTNGGNCANCCTCTTTGGCCNCATGAAGTNCTNAGNGANACNATANTNCTGNTANCCATGATGGCTGTATTATCATTCTATTCTTGGTTGATTCCCCCACCGTTACACAGCGCTGCTGACCCATTTGCACAAGCAGGTTTCGTATTTCCTGATTGGTATGTTCTATTTTCATATGGATATCTGAGATGGGGTGAATATCTGCCACAGTTTGACATACCTTTGCCAGATATTATTGGAAACTTCTTTGGCACTCCTGTTATTTCATGGAACGCTGGATGGTGGGGAGCATTCCTTACCGGGTTCCCCGTAGGAATTCTCGCTCTACCACCTTTCCTCGGCGGTCGTGCCAAGCGAGGTGTGGAAGACCCTTGGTTTGCAGCAGCAGGAGTCATTTACCTAGCACACGTTTGGTTCATCAGTGTCTTCTCTATCAATATATTTCTCCAATTGTACGGGAAAAATAGGTCTGATTTCTGTCAATTCAACCCACACAATGGGCTGAGTTGTGGAGTAAGAGAGCCGTGGATTGCTGATATCTTCAATGCGATACCGTGGATACTCACAGGGATTCTGTTATGGATTGTCATCTATTTCATTGCCAAGTGGTATCTCCTCAAGGCTGCAGGTGCTCGAACTTCTCCAAAAGTTGGCAAGAAAATTGCCCTTGGGGCCCTTATCATTGCTGTCCTTCTATCCGTAGTCTCGTGGCCAGTTTACGAAGGTGGATTCTGGGACCTTGGCGGATTTGGCGCAATGGATGAGGTCGATGAATTAGCAACACTTCGTAATCAACCAGTTGACACACTTCTGATGAATGATGAAGGGCATGAATGGGAAAGCATGGAAGAAAATTGCCTCACCTATGGCGCAAGCTCTGGCAATGCGCTCTGGCAAGATTCGAAGTTTACTGGGGAAGATGCTGCTGACCGGAGCGAATATTGTTTATTACCCGCGAAATATTGGATGAATTGGGGTATATATCAACCAGTTCAATCCACACTCATTGATTTCTCTGACGCCAATAATCATGTGCAGACCCATTCTTCCAATGGAGCGATAACTGGTGGGGTGAATGGATTCACAGAAGTACTCAGTTTTGCAGGTGATTCAACAACCGAAAATTCATACTCACTCACCGTTGAAGATCTAGGCTATGATGATTTGACGATGGACTTGGGTTGCACCTTCAGAACCAGTTTGAGGAAGGCTGGCGACCACAACATCAACATGAATGTAGCTGATTCGAGTGGAGCAAATGTCGCTTCATTGTCAGGCGACCTTGAAGAGGGCGCGACTTGTACTGCCAAGTCTTTCGAAATCACTCCAGGCGAATATACTGTTAGCATGACAATGAATTCCGTATTTGACTCTAGCAACTCAACTGTGTTGGTTGATGCCACTGCCTCTGTATCAGTATTCCAACCATTACTTCTCAACCCCGATACTGGCATGGTGCTAGACAGGACAAACGGTACCGAACTTGCTCTAGCTGGAATTACTGACTCAAGTTTTGAATCACTAACGATGGATAACCCTACTTATCACCAGAATCCAAAAAGCCTCGACGCCAAATTGACCTACTCCCTCTTCATTCCACCACTTGCACTTGGGGCAATGATCTATGTTTTCCTCCGTGGGATGGCGCGTGGATATGAGTATGAACTGAACAAATGTTACGGATGTGACCTATGTGATAATGCATGTCCAGTCAGATTGTTTACTGGTGGAGACAAACTGAACATTATCTACAACACATGGAACAATGAAGATGATGGTGTTCCTATGTATTCATGTTTGACCTGTGGCGCTTGTACCAATGCCTGCCCACAACTGGTCGACTACGATTCCTATGTTGACATTCGCAGAAATTTGATTGTTGGTGGGCCCCCAGCATCAAATATCCCTCACACAGTACTGCAGGCTGTTTTGACAGCTGAAGCAGAGGATGAATCGGATGAGAATTTCATCTCAGCAGATGACTATCCAATCATGTCCAATGTGGGATACTACCCTGGATGTGTAGACTATATTGACCAAGACATGATTTTCAGCCACCTCAATAAAGGAGATATGAACCTTGGAGATACTACTACTGCCGCTTTTACACTCTTTGAAGAAATGGGAGTTGATGTCTCATATCTCGGACGTGACTTCATGAAGTGCTGTGGTCACGACCAGAAGTGGCAAGGAAGGGAAGATGTCTTTGACAAGTTGAAGACTTTCAACAAAGATAAGTTGGAGGCTAGTGGAATTGATACTCTTGTCAGTAGTTGTGCTGAGTGCTTCCATACCTTCGCAATGGATTACGAACTTGAGGGCATCAAAGTGATGCATACTACTGAATTCCTGACTGAGAACGGATTTGACCTTGACCTTGCCGCAAAGGAAGGGATGACCGTCACATTCCACGACCCATGCAGACTTGGTAGACAAATGAACATCTATGAGGAGCCGAGGAATCTAATTGAGAATGTCAAAGGCGTCGAGATGGTTGAGATGGAACACCATCATGAAGAGGCCCTCTGTTGTGGAGTTTCAAGCATGATGTCATGCAATGAAGATAGTCGAGCCCTCAGGGTACAGAGGTTCGATGAGGTAAATGAGGTTGGAGCAGAAATCATGCTAACATCGTGCCCTAAGTGTGTCGCACACTTTGAGTGTCTAAAGTTTGAAGGTGACCCTGCCCACGACTTCGAAATACTAGATGTAGTCTCCTTCCTTGCTCGCCAAGTGGAAGAGAAAAAGAAGTTGAGTTCTGGTGCATCCGAAGTGGTGAATAATACTTCACAGGATGAAGCAGTAGCCTGATTGTCCTTAATTTATGTTCAAAAGCGACCTTTCATATCGAATGCCCCCGAAGGATTGTTCACATGACTCGGCTTGATGAACTAAACAAGCAGCGGCAAAAGGAAGCGGCACGGATCAAAAAGAGTCTTAGTTCAATGCAGGAAAAAATATCCTCTGGTGTCAAAGAAGGAGAAGAAGTGGTCGCTTTCGTAAGTTTGGACCAATGCATTGGATGTGACCAGTGTATACTCGTCTGTGACGATCAGGCAATCGAACTCTATGATGTACCCCTAAGTACGCCAGCACTTGATATTGAAATAAATAAGAAGGCCAAGATTCTACGAGATGCCTGTACTGGGTGCATTCTATGTGTGAATGCCTGCCCTACGAACGCCATCACAATGATTGACAGGTGATAATATGAGTGAAGAAAATGATCCTGTTCGATTCGGTGCTGAGTTTGGCCCATACCGCTCACAACACCAAAAGGGAGTTTCGCTCTCTACCTTCAAAACCCTTGTTTGGGTCTCTAACATTGGTGGGCTTCTACTTGTAGTGATCGCATTTGAGATGATGATAGTTCAGCAACGCTTCTACTGGGGAATTGCCACTTTGTTGGCTGGCGTCTTAGTGGCACTTTTCCCTTCAAATTATGAAATTGTTGGAATGAAATCCGAAGTTGATGGAGATGAATCTTCTGAAGATGAAGAGGAAGATACTGAATGATTCTATTCACTTAGTTCAGCAAGTTCAGAAGCCATTGCTAGCATTGCCAACTCAGCCACTAACGCGTGCCAGTTATCAACAGCAGCAATTATCTCTTTTCCTCCCTCTTGAGATGCAACCTCTTCTGAGGTCATAAAGATGGTTGAAGGCGTATTTAGATTTGTCATTTCACCTTTCTTGGAGTTAGCCCTATAGAATGTTGCACTACTACGCCCCCCCGCACCATAAACACACGGCTCAATCACAGAATCTCCTAGTTTCAGTCCAGTAGGAACACCCTCCTGTAATAGAAAATCTACTGCTTCACTGCCTCCTTTCCCATAGGTCAATTTGTTCACCTTGCGCTTTGACAGATTCAACAACTCGGCACCACTAGAGATTTCTATGATTCCCAACCCATAAGTGCCAGAATCATTTTTCACAAAAATTACAGGATCACACTCGATTCCATAACTCTCATATTTATCGCGAATAAAATCAATAAAATTGTCTACATTAGCTGCAAGTTCGATTCGGCATGTATCCTTTTCAAGACACTTATCTTCACTCACTAACCAGTGAGTACCTAGTAGCCAGGGATCTATTCCAATTATCTCTGCGGCCTTGTCAATATACGGCTGGACATTACGAAAATGATTTGATTTGCGCCTTTGGAACCACCCCATCGCTTGAGGGGGAGCCACTGGAATATCGCCAATGCCCTCAATAGGACCTTGGCTCAAATCATTATTGAGAATCAAAACATCAGGTATTTCACCATCCACTTTGAGTGCCCCATCAGTAGTTGTTTCCGATAGTTGAAGGGTGCCTGTAATTCCCTCAATCTCTGAAATGTCTTCAAATTCATTTGAGCCGACAGTAACCTTGCAATTACATTTTGATAGTAAATCCTGTAACACAATTAAGTTCTCGACATACCCCTTGTTCCTAGTGTGTTTCTCTGGCCAAATATGGAGCCAACTTGCTTGTGGGTGTTCACTTAACAACCACTCTTGCAATTGTTCTGAGAGATATTCCCTCTCAGATTCACCAACATTGTTGAAACCCGCAGGATAGGCGTTAGCATCTACTGCGGCAACTTTCCAACCCGCATCTCTGATGTCTACTGAAGCATAGAGTGGCATTGGTTGTTTAGCCCTCTCTTCTGCAAACCATGAGACTAATTCATCCCTATGAACTTCAAGAAGAGCCGAATTATCAGATAATAGGTTAGGGCCATGGTAATTACTCATTTTTCCACCTCAGTCAATATCCTCAAGTAAATCCCACAATCCCTTGCCCTCTCTCCCGAGCCCGCCGTCAGTTATGTGTAGTGATTCAAACAACCTAAGGCCAATTGCCATAT
>NYYK01000088.1 GCA_002685895.1 Methanobacteriota archaeon | reverse complement strand
TGGATTTCTTAAAACCACTTTAGCAACCAATCTATGCATCGTTCTATAGACACTTTCCCTTGCTACAGGGTGTACGGCAGAATCAGATATCAAGTTATCCTTCCATGCCCAATTACGTGGCCACTCAACATCAGGGAGAGCATGGGTTACTTCGTGTGTTTGGTTACCAAACTTGAATCGATTGACTCTCTTAACCTCCCAAGTAAGTCCTAACTTACTCGCTTCTTCTTCTGTTGGTAGGCGGTAGATCCAACCATCTGCAACTTCTCGCCCCTTGACTGGAATCTGCGGCCCATCACCTTCAGCGTCAACAAGTAGTACCTTGCCATCGTGCTCAAGGTAGAGGTGTTGCTCCGCCATAATAGCGCTACCAGCGCACCCGTCATCAATGCGCCGCTTGACTTCACATCATTCCTTAGGTGCAGAATGGTCTTCAGTAGCCGAGGAGTTCAGTAAGTTGTTCCTTGTAGAAGTTGGCAGAACCTTGTAGACTTTCAAGTTCAGAATCTTCTAAATCCAACTCAATGATATTCTCGACACCGTCCTTTCCTAGAATGACTGGTACACCGATGAAAATATCTTCAAGACCATATTGGCCACTCAAGTGTGCCGAACAGGGGAGTAGTCTCTTTCTATCATTGATAACAGATTCAGCCATGATTGCGGCCGCTGAACCAGGTGCATAGAAGGCACTGCCTCGCTCGAGAAGTTTAACGATCTCACCACCGCCACCAGCAGTTCTCTTGCTAATAGCGTCAATGGTTTCTTCATCTAATAATTGGGTAATTGAAATTCCTCCAACAGTAGTGTATCTAGGGAGCGGCACCATGGTATCACCGTGTCCACCTAGTACCATTGCCTGAACATCCTCATTTGAGCAGCCTATCTCTTGGGCAACAAAATGAGTCATTCGTGCCGAGTCTAGAATCCCTGCCTGCCCTACCACTCTGTTATGTGGGAATCCAGTAACTTTCTGCATATGGTAGGTCATCAAGTCTAGAGGATTTGTTACCATTACAATAACTGCATCTGGTGCGTGTTCACGGATGCCGGCTCCCACCTCAGAAATGATATCAGCATTCTTGCCAATTAAATCCTCTCGGCTCATTCCCGGTTGGCGTGGGAATCCAGATGTAACAACGACAACATCAGAATTAGCGATGTCTGCATAATCCGATGTGCCCGTAATACTACCGTCATAATTGAGAATCTGTCCACCTTGACTCATGTCGAGAGCCTTACCTTTGGCAAATCCTTCAAAGATATCTAGCAGAACGATGTCTCCCAACTTTTTCTGTGCTAGAACAAAGGCGCAAGACGCACCTACATTTCCAGCTCCAATAACTGCAATCTTCGTCTTTTCACTTGCCATACAACCACCCTGTGTGTACTGCTCCGTGTGTCTAGACCCCAAATAATAACCGCATAACAGGTTAGCGATGTAAGGGGGCATAGTGTGATTTTTACACTAACTAATTCCTGTATGCTTTAGAGCGATATTCAAGAACCCCGTGCAAGTCGCCAAGTTTGCTGAAAGAATAGGTTTGGCCCATGGGCCACTCAACATTCAGCGGAGGTGCCTGCGAATGAAGTTGGGAGTTGTGAAGGAAGCAGATGATGAGGCTAGAGTAGCCATTGTTCCTAGTTCCATGAGAAAATTGACCAAAATCGGTTTTGAAGTATTGGTTGAATCAGGGGCTGGTCACGCATCACACCATCTTGATTCTGAATACTCGGAAGCTGGTGCAATCGTTACAGACCGCGCGACTGCCCTCTCAGCAGACATAGTGATTTCAATCGATATGCCAGAACTTGATGGGATGAGAGAGGGGCAGATGCTTGCCTGTGTTGCTGATCCATTCCGAAATCCTGAACGGGTGAAGGCTGCAATGGATGCTAATATTACACTTTTCAGCATGGATATGATTCCTCGTCGTCTATCTCGGGCTCAAGCGATGGATGTCAACAGTAGTCAGGACAACCTTGCAGGATACAAGGCAGTATTGATGGGTGCTGCACATCTTCCCAAAGGAATACCCATGATGACCACTAGTGCTGGCACAGTAAGGCCTGCCAAATTTGTGATTATGGGTTCAGGTGTGGCCGGTTTACAAGCGATTGCAACAGCAAAACGACTTGGGGCTATTGTTTATGCTTCAGATGTCCGAAAGTCAGCCGCCGAGCAGATTGAATCTGTTGGTGGCCGCTTCATTGAAGTTGATGGAATGGATGATTTTGAAGATGAGTCTGGCTATGCAAAGCCACTCACTCCTGAATTCATTCAAAAGGTCAATGATACAGTCTGTGAAGTCGCTAGCGATGCCGATGTGATAGTCACAACAGCGAGAATCTTTGGCCGTCCTGCACCTATCACAGTACCTGCAAATGCTGTTGAAAATTTCAAAGCCGGTGCAGTTGTTGTCGACATGAATGCAGATGTTGGTGGCAATTGCGAAATCACAAAAGTGGGTGAAATCTTTTCCACTGACAATGGCGTGACCATTGTGGGTACACCCAATCTGCCCGGGCAACTTTCATCATCTGCTAGTATGCTATATTCTAACAACTTGACAAACTTTGTTACATCCATAGTCAAAGAGGGTGAACTTACTCTTGACCTAGAGGATGATATTCTTGTCGGCGCCCCCGAGGGTAGTGATTTCTTTGTCTCGGGTATGGGTGGTGTGCTCATCTGTACTGGTGGTAAAATACACGAGAAACAAACCCGTTTAGCGGAGGTGGTTGAATGAGCCTCACACTTGCTACATTGGTCGCCAGCATTACGGTGTTCGTTCTCGCAATTTTCCTTGGTTTTGAGTTGATTAGTAAAGTTCCCCCAACACTTCACACACCACTTATGTCTGGGGCTAATGCTATTTCAGGAATTACAATTGTCGGTGCTCTGATACTCTCTAATTCTGCTTTCAACGATGGCAATCCTGGAACAGCCGCATGGCTTGCATTTGCCGCTTTGGTGATGGCTACAATCAATGTTGTTGGTGGCTTCATGGTAACTAACAGGATGCTGGAAATGATTGCTGGGAAGCGCAAGAAGAAGGGAGGTAACTGAAATGGTTGATGCTGTTGTTTGGGATATTGGCTATCTTGTCGCTGCCGCCCTCTTCATCTTGGGAATCAAGAAGTTATCTAGTCCTAAAACTGCCCCAGATGGCAATCGTTTGGGTGCTTATGGGATGCTTCTCGCGGTTCTAATAACTCTGGGGAGAATGTACTCCGAAGGAAAAATTGAACCCGAACTTATTGTGGGTGGTTTGGCACTTGGCACATTAATTGGCGCTTGGATGGCGATCCGAGTTGAAATGACTGGCATGCCTGAATTAGTTGCTCTCTTCAACGGATTTGGCGGCGCCGCATCAGCACTTGTTGGTCTTTCCGAGGTGTTGTCACGACTTCAGAACGGAGATGTTCCAAGCGCAGGTGTTGAACTCTATGCGACATGGGTTGCTATTGGCCTTACAGGGCTAGTAGGATGGCTCACACTAACTGGTAGTTTGATGGCCATGGGTAAGTTGATGGGTGGATTTTATATTCCTCTCACAAAGAAGGATTCGAGAGGGCGTAGAAAATGGGTCAACTTCCCTACTTGGGGCCCACCTTGGCTTAATTTAGTCAAGGTTTCTCTCTTGATTGCTTCAATAGTACTAATCGTACTGACGATTCAAGAACCAACCAATAAAGATTACATCTTTGGCCTCGTTGGAACATCCTGCTTACTCGGTATCGTGTTCGTGCTACCAATAGGTGGTGCAGATATGCCTGTCGTTGTCAGTCTGCTAAATTCTCTTTCAGGAATTGCAGCAGCNTTCACCGGCTTTGTGATTGGNAACAATGTNCTNATCATTGCAGGNTCAATGGTNGGTGCNGCAGGANTAATNCTGACTTTCATTATGTGNAAGGCGATGAATCGTACACTAACAGCAGTCTTGTTCAAATCATTCGGTGGNGGGGGCAAGGAGACGGTTACTAGGACNAAAGTNGGTAGTGACCCTGAAGAAGTNGCAATGGTTTGTGACGGAATNACATCTTGTGTCATCATCCCTGGTTACGGCATGGCAGTTAGCCAAGCCCAACACGCAGTCAAGGAGTTTGCAGATTTACTCGAGGCTCAAGATGTAGAAGTGAAGTATGGGATTCACCCAGTAGCTGGTCGAATGCCAGGTCACATGAATGTGTTACTCGCTGAGGCAAATGTTCCTTACGAGCAACTAATTGAGATGGATGAGATAAACAGTGAGTTACCAGAGACAGATGTTGCACTAATAATTGGTGCTAATGACACAGTCAACCCAGTCGCACGTTCTGGTGAGGGGCCATTGGGTGGAATGCCAATCATTGATGCCGACAAGGCTCGTGTAGTTGTCATCATCAAGCGCAGTCTGAATGTAGGGTACGCCGGCGTCGATAACGATCTCTTCTTTGAAGANAAGACCATGATGTTGTTTGGCGATGGTAAGAAAATGATGAATGAATTGAATAGCGCAATGAAGGAACTTTGAGTTACGGCAAAGTTAGATTTGAATCAATGAAATCTTGGTATCCCCCCCCTGTTAGGGGGGGAGCGGTCAAGCAACGGTTATGAAGCGCCCACAAGTCGAGGTTACTCACAGGTGTAGTTATGCGTCTGATAACAGCCCGTTCACTGCTCGTGATTTTGTTGGTTCTGNTGCTTTCTGCTGGGGCTCTCGCATCATCTGGGGGNCCGCCACCTGAAAACTCTGCAGGAGAATCNACGGTAATCTCCGGTTGTAACTGCCACGGGGTGGGGGCTCCTGCAAATGGAGGCACTTCAACAGAAGTAGTGGTATCAATAAGTGGAGTGCCACATTCCTATGACGTTGNTCAGGCATACGAATTTTCCATCAAGGTCGAACACTCTTCAAACACAGCTGGAGGNTTCATGCTTTCATCAGGTGGNTCTGGAACNTTTTCNTGGGCCGATGGGGTTGATATCCGGCCAGCAGATGGTAGTGATGACCCCAAATCAGCCACAACTACTACAGACAATATTTCACACTCAGATACTACAGATCCAGCAGAGTGGACATTCACTTGGACTGCGCCTTCTACCGATTCCGGTGATATCTCATTCTATCTAGCAGGTAACTCAGTGGATGGCCATGGTACAAATGATGAACAGGATGCTTGGAATCTCCTATCATTCGTGATTAACTCCCCACCCAGTTCATCTGCCCAATCTGATTTATCAACCCGCTTCATCAGTGTGGGGGATTATGAAAGCCTGTTTGTCAGTGAGCCAGACCCAGCGGCTCTTGAGCATGAGAAACAACTCGAGTTGGCTGAAAGCGTCTTTACAACTGGAAACACACTATTTTGGTCTTCACTATGCATACTAATCGTTGGAGCAGTATTCCAGCGAGAGATTCTAGAGCGCAAGTACGGCGAAGGCCCAGAGTGGCTTGCTAAGGAAATCGCATATCCACAGGCATTACGGCGTGGTGTAATTTCTGCTCTTTTCTTCATCATCGGTCTAAACTGGATGGCAGATGGCTCAGCAGCTTATCTGTATGCTCCAGCAATCTTTGTTGGATTCTGGGCAGCCTATGGCGTCTATCGAACCGTCATGGCTGCTAAGGCAGAGCAGACAGCGAAGGATGTCCTCTGAGGTGAAATACATTGAGCGGGATTGTCCCGAATGATTCGAGTCAAACTATTATTGAACATTTGTCGGAGGCATCTACTAGAATCCAGAGAGTTGTCTTCGCCCTTATCATAGTAGCAACGATATGGGCTTTTCTTGTAGAGGATATNTTCGCATGGTGGCTAGCAAGAATACCATTGGCAGAAGGCGCAGGGACTCTCACAATTTACAGCCCTTATTCATGGCTTGATACCCGTTGGACAGCAGTTGGTCTTCTTGCCATTTGGACTATACTGCCTTGGTTAGCGGCGGAATTGTGGTGGTTTGCAAAACCCGGTTTACTACCCCGTGAGAGGACCTGGTTGGCGTCTATGGTCTCCTCAGGTCTTCTGCTTGGGTCAATCATCATATTGTTCGGTTGGGGTTGGGGTTTTCCAAAATTAGTGAGCATGGCCCAAGGTGCCTCCATGATTGATGGTGTTGGTTCTCACTATGACGTGGTGTCACTTTTTCAAATGGCACTGTCATTGAGTTGGTTCGTACTACTTATTTTCCTCCTATCACTATCACTTACCTTTGCTCGTGCGCTTGGGTTGGTTGGTGAAGATCCACTTGACCCATTCAGAATACGTTTGCATTTTGTAGCAATCGTTATGCTATACATCGTAACCCCTCCTGCCTTTCAAGGATTNTTTTTGGCTGCCGTGATTACACTTGTTTTCACCAGTGAATTTATCGCAAATCTATCACCATTTGCTCGTAAACCNAGAGGCCGTTCACCTTCTACCATCTTTGACTTAGAAGGGGGTGATAGAAGGGTACTCGTTGTTGACTGTGCTTGTGAAGGTGCCTGCCCACGTCTGAATCAGGTCCACCTGCCTGGTTCTGTGGGTGTGATGCTAACTGANGCATTGTGCCTGTATCCTAATGAGGCAGAGCATCTTTCAGAGCGGGTATTTCGTGAGAAACTNACTGATGTTGTAATCACGGGTTGTGATGGCTCACCCATTCCTGGTGAATTGAAACGTTCACTCACTTCAGTAGGNTGTAACTTTAGTGGATTAAATCGCCTTTCTACAGCATTGCACTCTGATTATGCAAGCCAATCGATGGCTGATTTCGCTGATTGCCTCGACCTTAGTCGGGCATCTAGACCATGGTCAGAGCAAGCACAATGCAGAGCTCAACTAGAAGTCATGGAGCAAAATAGTGAGGTAGCGAAATTTCTCTCTTCCAAGAGTGGAGTGCAACCTTGGGGTCTTCGTTTGGTTGGTAATGAGATATGGCTCCATTCTGGCGCATCATTGGAAGACCAAGTGAAAATCTCATTCTATGAATGAGATAGCCCTCATTATCATCATAGTAGCGTATCATTCAATACACACGCGGTGGAGCGATTGGTCATGAGGCCACTCATTGCCATTCCAATTGCGGCGATGATTCTTGTTGCAGGTTGGTATGTAAGTGAGAACCCAAGTAAATTAGGTCCCGTTTTTGATTTTCTAGATGAATATACTGAAGACGTGGAAAATAGTGCGCCAATTGTACCTTTGCAGCCTGATGAAAGATGGCTTGTGGTAGTGGTGGATTTCCCGAACGCTCCTGAAAATGGATTTAGGAATGTTGAGAAGGCCGAGATAATGCTAACTGGAACAAAAGGGGCTGATGATTACATCTCACAAACCAGTGGTGGTCAATCAACCCTCACAGTCACTATCCTGCCTACGGTGTATCATGCTCAAAATGATGATTCCTATTGGGGCGTGGATGAAGGCGATGTTAGAGATGTTGGGGCTGAAGGTTCAGATGGCCCAGCAGGACTTGCACAATCAGTCATAAAAAATTCACTTAACAGTGTTGATTTATCGCAATTTGACCTCAACTCTGATGGNTGGATTGACCGATTTNTAATTGTTCATACNGCNAATGTACAAGAGGATTCTGGCGGCGCTTCAAGTATTTGGAGCCACTATGGGCCACTAAAAGAAATGGTGGAAATAGGAGATTACAAATTTGATCATTACACAATAGCAGGCTTCGATTCCGGCTTTGGTACTATTATGCACGAGATGCTCCACCAAATGGGAGCTTTAGACCTCTATGATGTTCACGGGCATGGAACTGGGGATGATTGGAATGGATTGGGTGACTGGGACCTCATGGCGAGCGGGAATTGGAATGGCGTGAATGGCAGAACTCCAGCACTTCCATCACTTGCATCAATGGACCTAATCGGTGCAATAAGGGCGACTGAAGTCTCAATTTCTTCGTATACAAGNGAATCTCAACAATACATTCTCTCACCATTATCCGATGGGGGCACAGGTATTTTTATCCAAATATCACCCAGTGAACGTGTTTGGATGTCTTATAGAGGAGATGTTGGTTTTGACAAAGAGTTGCCAGGTCATGGTTTATTAGTGACTTTGCAAGATANTGCTGTAGGTGATGCAGAACAGAATTTGGTTAACACTAATCCAGACATCCCTTGGCTATATGTCCTTGAGGCCGATGGTGACAGTGGGTTACTTTCAGGTAATGACGAAGGTGACTCTGGAGATGTCTTTGCTGAGGGGGAAAAATTCGGTGCTCAGGGGCGAATCATTTACGATCATCACGGCCGAAAGGTACACTGGACCATAGAAGTAGTGGATGTTGAACCTAATAGCATTACACTGAATTTAACTAGTCCCGGAGCCCCTTCATTCACAATTTTGCCGCCTCATCAGCCGCTACAGTTGCTAAAAAATGAGGATTTATCTATTCTAGTAAATACTACTTCTGAATGCACACTAGAATCAAATCTGAATTCAACTGATGGCAGGGGAATATCAATAATTGAGAATGAGGCACTCACCCCCGGAATAACCGAAACTAGGACATTAAGGTGGGATGAACAGGGTATTATTGGGGGCGAAGCAAGACTCGAGGGAGAATTTACCTGCGGCGCATCGGCACCACAAATTGTGAGTATAAAATTCTATAATATTGGCTTGAGATTGTCGACTGATTCATTCGCTCATGACATCCCGTATTCATCTAACAGTTGGTTGGAAATTCCTTTGGATTTCAATGGNGANGGTCAACAGATGTGGGAGGTAAGATTAGAAGGTCCCTTAGATAGAATAGCCACAACTGATCCTAATCAAGAGTTGGGAGATGGTTCAATAGTNAATTTGACCCTCAATCCAAATGATTTGCTAGTNCCNGGTATGGTNGCTCGAGGGGAACTTGTATTACGCGATTCNCAAGGTCTTGAGCAACGAAGTGAGGTAATACTTACTGCTGAGCAATTTGAACAAGGGGGTGAGATAGTTCGCTTCTTTTCGGATACAAGCAACATCATATTAACGATGGCTGGCTTGTTAGCACTTTCAGTACTATTAGGAATGAGGCCTAGAAAATCATTGACAGCCAAAGTTCGCGATAGGGGTAGAGCTCANGCCATGCAACATTTAGACAGCGAAGGTCCGGCTAGACCTGGAAAAAAGCCGGTTATTAATCAGGTAGATCCTCAGCATTTGCAGACTCAAAATATATCGGCTCNCCCNCCAAANNATTGGCGNAGGNGTCNAGCAANTTANTGGCCCGAACNNNCCNAGTTCGGCTCCACAATCAATT
>NYYK01000087.1 GCA_002685895.1 Methanobacteriota archaeon | reverse complement strand
GCACTCATGCCTCGATTCACTTCCCGAATCTGATGCTGTTTCAATTTTGAGACAACTCACTGATTGGCAACTAGTTAGAATTTCCTGACTTGCAGGAATGCACAGCCGAACTATTTGCTTGTAATCAGTCAGAGTAGTACGACTCGGTTGGAAGTTCAGGCTTCAAGCCCTTACGTTCCCTGATTGCGCCAACTACCTTATCGAGCAGGGCGCGTGGTAATTCTTCGAAGCCACAATTTTCTGAATTCCATATAGCTCTACCCTGGGATGCAGCCCTGATGTCATTAGAGAATCCAAAAGTCTCAGCAACTGGCACCTTGCCGATAACTGTAGTTGTTTCACCGTCAGCAGGCATATCTTCAATCTCACCACGCCGTTGTGTAATCTCTCTAGTTACACCACCTAGCCAATCATTCGGAACTGAGACATGCATTTTCTGCATTGGTTCCATTATCACGGTATTTGCTCTGATTAGGGCCCCCCTGACTGAATTTCTCATTGCTGGAATAGTCTGAGCGGGTCCACGATGAATAGCATCTTCGTGTAACTTAGCATCAACTAGCCTAACCATGACACTCATCAATGGCTCTTCTGCTACAGGACCTTTCATACACACTTCATTGAATGCCTCAATCAGTAATTCTTTGGTTTCGTGTAGGTATTGGATTCCTTTTGTGTCGTTAACGAACACATTTGTACCATTAATTGCGTATATCTTACGCATCAAATCCTTATCCATACCATATTCACCGAACTTACGACCAATATCTTTGGCATCTTTTGGTCTGATTGTACCATTACCAAAGGTACCTTCACGTAGTGCCATTACTACATTTTCAGGGAGTTGTTCGACCTCCACATAGAATCTGTTGTGCCGATTGGGTGACTTGCCCTCAAACGAATTACCACTATTATTACCAGAAGTAGATTCGCGGTAAACAACAATTGGTTCAGAAACAGAGACCTTGATATTTTGCTCCTCTTCGATTCGATAAGTCGTAATTTCAAGATGAAGTTCGCCCATTCCTGCAAGTAGTGCTTCACCAGTCTCTGGGTTAGTAGTGACCTGCAATGAAGCGTCTGCCTTGGCTAATGATCGAAGAGCATCGATGAACTTTGGTAAATCCTTCATTGATTTTGGTTCAACTGCAACAGTAACAACTGGTTCAGAATAGTGTCGAATAGCTTCGAATGGAATGATGTCATTATCTCGTGCAACAGTAACACCTGCGGCTGCTGAACGGATTCCTGTTAGAGCAGCAATATTTCCTGCAACAATAGAAGGAATGGAGATTCTGTCACCACCAACCATCATGCTAACTTGTTGGACGCGCTCCGCTTTTGCCCCTCCAATAGCCCATAATGTATCTCCATGATTTATAGTGCCTGAATATATTCGGCCAACTGCTACTTCTCCTGCATGAGGATCCATCCAAATTTTGGTTATCATCAGAGCAAGTGGTCCTTCAGGATTACAATTTACCATTGCTTTACCCAACTCAGAATCTAGTTCACCAGTCCAAATATTGGGTATACGATATGGTTGGGCTATCACAGGACTGGGTAATTGAGTAACTGCCATATCAAGCAGAACTTCGTGAACTGGGGCCTTCTTCGAAAGTTCTCTCTGCTCTTCATTGTGGCAATACTCAAAAATTTCTTTGAATGAAATTCCTGATTTCTGCATATATGGTACAGTGATTCCCCAGTTATGGTAAGCAGAGCCAAAGGCCACAGTGCCGTCAGCAACACTAACTTGCCACTCTTTCTTGTACTCATCTGGGGCAAATTGTCGGATTAGGTTGTTTACTCGGGTAATCTGAACCTTGAATCTCTCGAGCATATCTTCTGGAGTGACTTGTAGTTCGTTGATGAGTCGATCAACCTTGTTAATGAAAAGAACTGGTTTCACTTTTTCTTTGAGAGCCTGACGGACAACAGTCTCAGTTTGTGGCATTGCTCCTTCAACAGCACAGGTAAGAATGAAGCATCCATCAACGGCGCGCATGGCCCTAGTGACGTCTCCACCAAAATCNACGTGACCTGGAGTATCAATGAGATTGATTAGATAATCTGTGCCATCTATTTCGTGAACCATTGAAGCAGATGCGGCGTTGATTGTAATTCCACGTGCTGACTCTTGTTCATCAAAATCTAGGACTCTACTCTTGCCAGCCAATTCCTCACTCATCATCCCAGCGCCAGCAATCAAATTGTCCGATAGAGTTGTTTTNCCGTGGTCAATATGTGCCGCAATACAGAGATTACGAATCTGATCTCGCACATGCATGACTTCGGTCGCTTTTGCGATATTATCTTCTTTACGCCCCATATGCTTCACCTACGGTGAAGCGGGCGACCTGCCTTCGGTTCATAAAGGCGACTACTTTAATTTGGCATCTAACAAATTGATTGATGTTGAGGCGTGTGTTTGGNCCCGATGANAATTATCGAGCAGAGGCTGCGATTCTTTCAACTTCTTCCTTCTTACCAACTGCATAGGATGTGACATCACCGCTTGCTGCCTTGGATATCTCGTTGACAATACCTTGAGAAAGNGTTCTAGTGCTTTTGCGGGTTGCCTGAGTTGAACCAGTAGCAAGGTGCCGGATTGCTACATCAATTCGGCGACTAGGCGCGCTGTCAACCGCCTTTGGTTGACTGACTGCACCAAATTTGATACGTGTGATTTCTTCCATGGGGGCAGAGTTTGAAACAGCATCGACAAATGTCTGA
Organism: Methanobacteriota archaeon; assembly: GCA_002685895.1. Lineage (GTDB taxonomy): Archaea > Thermoplasmatota > Poseidoniia > Poseidoniales > Thalassarchaeaceae > MGIIb-Q1. Next base: position 9,898 of record NYYK01000087.1, on the reverse strand, counting down.
AGGGGATTGACCTTATCTCTATCTGCAATACGATCCAAAGCCTCTTCAAAAGCCTTAGCAGCAGCAATCTTCTTTCCAGTGTATTTGCCAGTTCGCATCAATCCGTTGATGAATCTCTCAACTATGGATAGCTTGCTCTTGCCAAACCATGCGTTAGCATGACGGCCCCCTGAGTGAGGCACACCAACTGTTTTGAGATTGATGTAAGGCGAAATTCCGGGGTCGGCGCATGTGACTTCTGAAGCATCCCATTTGCCAAAAACAAGGGTACCGATTCCTGCAATAGGTGCTTCAACCACAACCGGAACTTCCGGAGTTTCTGGCTGTTCTTCTATTACTTCATCACTCACTGAATCACCTCAACGAATTGGTTTCTCTTTTCGCCCTCTGACCATTTCATTTAGTGAAACGCCATTGACTTTAATGACCTTGAATCGAACTCCAGGAATATCTCCGTATGAACGACCCATACGTCCACCGATACCCTCAACCATGACCTCATCGTGCTCATCGATGAAGTTGATTGCACCATCACCTGGTGCGAATGCAGTGAGTTTNTTTCCAGTACGAATTAAACTGATTTTGACGGCCTTTCGAATACCAGAGTTAGGCTGTTTNGCTTCGATACCAACCTTCTCAATTACGATGCCCTTGGCTTGGGCTGAGCCACCAAGAGGATCTGACTTCTGTTTGAGTTTCAGGACACGCTTCTTGTAGCCCCTGTCTTTCCAACGAAAACGCTGGCGATCTCGCTTCATTTTCGAACCAGAAAAGAGTCCTCTACCCATGGATACACCTTGAAGCACGCCGCCGACCTACCCTGCGTATATGAGGCCATCGGAATACGAATGATGAACAGAGGCGCAGGATGGCGATTAATCTATTGTCAAACAAAGACCCCCCAACCTTCAAGCGAGGCCACTTATTCGCTNTCACAATGGCATTCAGGGACCACCTCAAGGAGGCGGAAATAATTGCCTCTGTGAACCCAATTAATGAGATGCGTCTAACTATTGAAGAATATCCTAACGCCGCTTTACTATTCCTTAGTGTAGATGGTACAAAGGGACATAAAGCAGCGGCAAATGTCTGCCTGCGCGATAACCTAGCAAGACATTTCGATATAGAGCCCTCTAAACTCCTCGATNCTTTGGAATCTGCGATGCATGACCGAATCGATCCTATCGAAATCCATTCTAGTGCACCAGTAATGGAGAATGTTATTGACCCAGTTGACCTTACTCAACTACCCATCCCTCATCACTACCCACAGGACCGAGGTCGATATATGTCAGCAAGTATTGTCATTGCTGAAAGAAATGGGCAAAGAAATGTCTCCTTCCATCGCCAGTTTGTCAGAGACAAGAACCATGTGGTTGCTCGATTAGTACCACGCCACCTTAGAACCATGGTTAATGAAGCCCGCGCCGAGGGCGAATGCGTCAATATCGCTATAGTGAACGGTGCGGACCCCTGTTTGCTTCTAGCAGCTGCAATGTCCTTCAATCAACCAATAGATGAATTGACTGTTGCTTCCGCGTTATACCAGCGATTCTATGGGAAGCCACTTGAAGTTATTAAACTCGAAAATGGAGTCACTGTACCTGCTGATGCTGAATATGCAATGTCTGCCACTATTACATTGGAAGATGATGATGAAGGCCCATACATAGACATCACCGGAACAATTGATGAAGTGCGTAAAGAACCGGTCATTGAAATCCATTCCCTACATCATCGAAATGAACCAATCTTTCATGCCATTTTACCAGGGCTAGCAGAACATCATGCACTNATGGGGTTACCACGGGCTCCTACAATCAAATCCAGTGTCTCCAAGGTTTGCGAATGTACTGATGTTGTAATGACGTCAGGTGGTTCAGGTTGGCTCTCAGCAGTAGTACAAATCGTACCTTCGTCGCCAGATGATGCTAGAAACGCCATCATGGCCGCATTTCAAGGCCACCCTTCGATGAAAGCGGTTACTGTTGTAGATGTCGACATCGACCCTGCAGATCCAATCAGAGTTGAGTGGGCTTTGATGACTCGATGGCAACCTGACCGAGATACAATCATCTTGAGTAATCAAAAAGGGAGTAGCCTCGACCCAACTAGGGCAGATGATGGTTTGACCTCTAAGATAGGTTATGATGCTACCATCCCTTTTGGTCGCGACAAGAAGCCTTTTACCTCAGTTCTTTGAAGTTTAACTCCAAAGGTTCAATGAATAGTGCCCCTTAGTGCGCTTGTGGCGAACAGTAGTGGTTCAGACCTGCAACATCCAAGAAGGAGCCTTGGAAATCGACATCGTTCTCAGGCTGAGAAGTTTCTCGCACTCGTTGATTCAACATCTGAAAATGTTGCCCAAAATTTAGGTTGGGCTGAGCAGAGTGCCCGACAAGCCGTATTGCATGATTTCACTCATGAAGAAAACTGGAGAATACTTGCTAAAATCAAAGAAAAAGCAGGTGATGAAGAGGGACTAAGAGCAGTTTTGGAAGATTTATTTTCTGTTCTTGGTCGAGATCCTGAACTATTAACTCAATTGGCCGGTGTCGACATGCTTCAACACGGATTCCAATTACTAAGTGCTTCTCTTGCGGCTGACCCTCTCGACCCAGATTACTGGATTCAACTAGTAAATGAGGAATTTCTCATTGAATTGAAAGAACGATTCTTCCAACTCGACCTATCCGATCCACGAGCTAACATCCTCTTTGGGAGGAGATTGGAACGAATTAGGCCGATAGATGAAGAATTATTCATTTTGCTTGTCAGGCGACTTCTAGCACATCGCCCCTTTAATCATGAAGCATGGATTGAACTTGGACTACTTCACGAATCTCGTAAAGAATTCGATGAGGCTTGGTATTGTTATGACCAAGCTCAGACTCATTTCCCTCAATTGACACCTAGAGATAAATTTCGAACTAGGATGGAAAATAGACTGGATGGAACCAGTTCATCATGGTCTGCCCCCAGTGCTGATGGGCGCTCCTTATTCCTCAAACGCATGGAAAACCTTGCATTGAAGGTTAGTTCTCCTGAAATAATTGATGATGAGGATTTAGATGATGAACCTCAAGTTAGTGATCTTGAGGCAAATCTGCTTGACCTAATCGAAAACAGGGAGTATTCATCGGCATTCTTCCTCGCACGTAGATTGGTCACTAATGGGGAAACCTGGGCCGAAGTCTACCTCAAACAAGCCCAAGATAATCTCACTGATTCAACATCTTGAGGACTTCTAGGTCTTCAATATTGGTTTCTTCAGTCAATTTACCTGAAAACATTTTCAAACCAACGCTATTTTCTGCCTCAAGCATTACCATTAAGTCTGGCCTATTGGGCCCCGAGAAATCGACTTCCCAGTAATCAGTACACCATTCTATAACCAACTCCACATCGTCAGGGTGAGAGCTGCACTCGTTATTATCACCTAGATTTCGTGGGCTGGCATTTTCAACAATTTCTGACATTAAAGTAGCACTTTTTGATACCTTATTAATGCTCAAATCTAGCCATATTAGTGCGGCCTCAATCGCCCCCCCTATCATACTACACGAACGGAATCCTTGAAATGCAACCCAAGCATGTCTTTGACTTGATTTGTAATCTCCTATCTCAAAGAGAATTTTTGCTATTTGCAACCTACTTGCAGCAATGATTTCGATTTTATGTGGCCCTAACCTATCTATTTGGCTCAACTGGGACAATGCCATGATTGATTCATTTCTAGAAAGATGCCATGCAGCCATATTGATAATTGCCAATCCATGTTCAGCACTACCTTCTGATATCACTTTCAGGCGCTCCATAGCCCAACGCAGATCTATTCCAGCTTCATCAATTTGGCCTTGGGTGAATCTAAGAAGGCCCCATTCCATTCTAGCACGCGCCTCAAGAAAATAATTACGTGATGTACTATTTCTACTAGATTCAACGCATTCCTTCAATTGACTTTGTGCAGAATCAAAATCATTGGATAATTGGGCACGACGAAAATCAACGAAGGCAATTTCGGCCTCACTAAGTAATCCAGTAATCTCTGCTATGAATATTTCATCTCCGGCCAATATTGCGGCATTGGCCAATCCTAATTTATCTTCGAAATCTTCAATTTCAGAATATGACAAGGGGTTTACTTCGTGGCGCTCATAAAGTTGGTGAGCGGTTTTCAAATCAACCCCTCCGTACTGCTGACAAAGCAGCGATGAAGCCTGAGCAAGCTGTAATTGCTGGCACATCACCAGACCAACCTGCAGCACCTGCATGTCCGCCACCTTCTCCTTCGAGTGTTTCAGATAGTTCAGACATTAATTTACCAAGGTGGACACCATCATTAACTGCAGATCTAGTAGCCCTAGCAATAAGACGCGTTTCATGTTTAGCTCGGCGTACAACAAGTGCAACTTCTGCGCCAGCAGTTAGCAATGAGTGTGCGATAACCCCCTCATTAGTTCCCCCTGTTGTGTGTAGAAGAAACCAATTACCAGCATCAATCGCTTCTACTTTAGTTAGAGATTTAGCAATGGAGACCTTTTGCGAGTGATTCATATCCTCCTTTTCGAGCGATTCTACGAAACTGGCATAATCCAATGAATAGCGTTCGATGATTTCAGAGGCGGCTTTCAAAGAGCCAGCATCTGCATGTTTGAATCGGCCTGTATCAGTAATGATTCCAGCAAGTAATTGAATTGCTGATTCGGCACCAAGACCTTCAGGATTGAATTCTTTAGAATACCTGTGAACTATTTCAGCAGTAGAGGTGACATTCCAACAGATATTGATATCGACATCTCCCCAATCACTTCCACCTTGGTGGTGATCGATAACACATGTAGGTACACCTTCGGGTAAATTGAGGCCGGTTTGGGATGGAGAGGCCGTGTCAACGACAATTATCCCTGCTAAAGTTCTGGGCCACATCGGGTTAGATGGGTTCATCAAATGAAAATCATTCTTTGTTTGAGTCAAAACTCTCTTGGCAATTTTTGAGATATGTATTCCGCAAGCCTTTGCATTGTGGCCTATCAATTCCGCCAGTGCCGAAGCAGAACCAATAGTGTCCATATCTCCATTTTTGTGTGTTAATACAGCAATAGCACCTTGCTCACGCTTTTCACATATCCAATCATGCAATTTCAGTAAATCAGAGATGTCGCCCACTACGAACCCTCAAACTGCTTTACAATCTCTTCATATTGTTCCCTAAGAGTTGTTTCTTGCTGAGAAAGCCTATTGGAGTGTTCGGATAGAGTTTCAACAGTTTTCTTCAAATCCTTTGCCAAGGATTCACGATCTGCGACTTCCAATAGTAGGGGGCCAGTCTGGCGATAGACTGCGCGGTCATCTTCTTGGCTTGCAAGTAATTCAATTGTACCTTCAAGTTCCTTTATTTGACCACTGACAGCTGCCACTTGTTGAACGCAATTCTGTAGTTCTGCAACTATTATTTGTAACCTATTTCGTATATCGTCATCTGTCATTTCAATCCCTCTGTATTAGGCGGAACGGTCGACCTCAATAAGGGCCTCGGATGCTGCTTGTAAAGAACGAAGGGCAGTGTTTAGCCTTGCTCTCAAATCCGATAGATTACCGGATGTGACCTCTATTGTGATGGAAGAATCGTCTTTGATGATGGATACATCTTCTGTTGCTAATGCAGCAACTAGAGAATCAACATCTGCTGAGGCATCAATAGATATTGAAGCGCTACAAGAATCATTCTTCTTCGCTGCCGTCATCACCATCTCCCTCGGTGGTAATCTCTGCGATAGGGGCATCTTCATCTTCGGCTGCTATAGCGCGCTCAAATTCAATCGCCGCATTCTGTGCAATCATAGCCATATCAGTAGCAGTTGCACCTTCAACTGATCGACGAATGATTCTGTTGTTTGAGTCAGACGCTCGGGTGAAAGGTTGCCATACTCCGCCAGCAAAGGTGTGACCACATTTACGGCATGCCCATATTCCAGCAGACTCTCTACGAACCTTTTGATATTGACAAACAGGGCACGAATACTCCCTCTTAACTTTGCGAATGGCAGATGCGGCTCGACGTCTTACACTGACACCATAACGAGCACCAAATCTTGCTTCTACGCCAGCTTTTTTCGTTCTCTTTGCCATCTAATCACCTCACAATGAATCGACAATTTTCTTTAACTCTGCACATCTCTGCTTGGCCGCATCCATGATTTCAGCGAATTCGCTCGCCGTGAACGCTCCCTTTAATCCCTTCTGCAAAGAGTGGACGTGGTCATCCCCTCCTAAGGTAATGTGAATTCTCTCATCTCCCCCCAGTTCTTCCTCGCGATTTGCATCATATACGAATCGGCCACCAACCTTTTGGAATGAACACATAATAGGTGTCTTATTTACTGGTAAAGGCCTGTCCTCGCCGATATCGAATCGCTCACCTGGAAGTGTAGCGTTGTGAAGTGCGGCTATCGCTGCAAGAGCAAATGCATCAAACAGATTACCATCATCACTGATAGCAAAACAGTCAATGATGACCTGCCATACCTTTTCTCCTGCTATGATACAGAGATCCTTTGTGTCAATACAACCTGATTCACGTATGCCCCTGTCGACAACTCTAGCCATCTCAATGCTTTCTGGGCTTGGTGGTCCTGGCTCAATGTGGCGACCTGCTAATGGCCTCAATTCAACACTAGTCATCAATCCACCCTCATCGGGTCGGTCTGGATAGGGTGTCTGAATCTGAAATTTGATTCCAGTAAATACAATGGTGTCACCGATTTGCACTTTCGCACTACCTTCGGCCCGTTCTAGAACACCAACTTCTACAGAAAGGTCTCTGCTTTCCCATCGTCCACGTCCATCAGCACGTTCATCACGTGCTGCGAGCTCAGCCAAATGTTTTCGAAGAAGTGTAGGTACTAGTGGTTGACCCATCATGATTCACCTCCATATTTGTTGGCAATTGCTTCCTTCATCATTACATGAATTTCCATTGCTGCATTCATGTTGTAATCCCAGGCTTCTTGGAATTGCTCAGGTGATAAATCACCATCCATTTGTAAGAAAACGAGTTCTCCAGAGTTTGGTAATATTCCCATTGGTAGGTCAGCCTCGCCATAGTTGTCTTCTTCCTTGTTTAAGTCACAGACTACAACATCGTTGATTTTTCCGCTTGCAACGCTGACTACTAGGTCGGTCATTGGAATGCCAGCATCTGCTAAAGCAAGTGATGCGGCAGTCAATCCAACGCATCGGGTACCGGCTTCCGCACAGATAACTTCAATTTCTACTCGTATCTTGCTTCGTGGGTAGAGTTCCAATAGGACTACTGATTCCAAGGCTTCTGCTGTTACCTTGCTGATTTCTCGACTCCTACGATTAAATCCTGGGCGGAATCGATCTGTTGTTGAGAATGGTGCCATGTTGTATCGAACATCAAGTACAGCCCTCTCTTGTCGCTGAATCTTGCGTGGATGTGCCTCCATAGGGCCATAAATCGATGCGATGACATAGTTGGTACCCCATCGAACACTTGCAGAACCATCTGCAACGGGGACCACTCCCATTTCAATTTCAATCGGTCGTAAATCGCCAGCCTTGCGGCCGTCAACGCGATTTCCTTTTTCGTCTATCATTTGGACGTCTCCATATCCCATTTTCATCACTCTCCATTTCCTTGCTTGAGGTGGTTACCCACCTTGGAAGATAAATTATCAGAATCCGCATTATTTCTGATGAATGCAAGGATATCGCGCACAACGCGTATTCCTTCTGGTTCACCATCAACCCAAATTCTGCCATTGGCACATAGGATTATTCGGCAATTACTAGCATCCTTGAGTTGACTGAGTATTGCATCGCCCCCACTAGAAAGAAGTGAAACAAGGTGTGGTGGTACTGTATCAACAAAACCAGAATTTACTTTTCTCAACCCCATACCCTTCATCGTTACCACTGAAGAGTGAGATTCATCAATCTCTTGTACTCGACAAAGAATGGCTGTACCTACATTCATGGCGTCACGGGTGCCGCCAAATTCAACTTTCATAGGCGCAAGACTCATTGGAAGAATAGCATTGAATGGTGCACCCAAGTCAATGAACCAAATATTTGCACGCATACCCTCAATATATCCTAGAACAAGATCTCCTGGCCGTGGGAAATATGCTGTGTGTAGGGGGGTAACTGATACCTCCCCTCCTTTTTCTACAACATAACCAAGTTTGGTTGCAATAATAGAACCATCTAATTTCATCACACCGTGACCTAATTGGCCACCCGTTTCTGTACAAATTTTATCGCCGGGTACCACCAGGCTGCCGGATGCAGCCGAAGTGCGCCCATCCGAGGCGCCACTACTACTCATATTTCTCTCCGAGCCGGCCGACCGGCCCCCCCTCTATAACCATTGCATAGCAATGAAAAAATTGATTTCATTCATTTCAATTCTTTAACAGCCACATCTGGCGCTCTTTTTCCTATTTTTGCGATATAATCATTTTTCATTCCAGCAGGAATTTCAACAGTAAATACCCAGTCGCCATTTGTTAGCCACTCTTCCTTCAGAATATCCTCTCTAACTATTGAAAATACCGGGCCGTAGTTAGTTCCAGGAATCTTAAATGCCAATTTCACGGTAACAAAAGAAATCGGGATTAATTCTCTAATTAAGGCAACAGCATCCTTTACTTGTGATTCAACTGGTTTGAATGGGTCAGCCTTGAAGCGAGCTTCAATTAGGGCATTTTCAACTCTTTGAGGTGGGTGTGGCATCTTAGTTTGGGGGTCAATTCCCAACATGCAGATATCAGCGATAACTTGCCTAGTTTTCTCCATAATCATCTTTTTTCGCTGCTCAGTAGTAAGTTGAATACTTCCCTCAAGGATAATTTTCTCTACACATGGTGCAAGTTCTGTGGTTCCAAAAACCCCTTCTAATTTTTCCATTGTAGGTCTTTCGCCATTCTTGACATCATGCCAGACTTCATCTGTGGCCAATAAATCGTCAAGAGTTACACTTTCGTGATCTTCCTTCCACTTGTCCACTAAATCAGGGTCAACTAGCACCTCATACCTTTTACCACCCTTTTCTAAACGGGCTATGACTGCATCATCCATACTGACCATAGTAACCTCTCCCAGTTCAACGAGAGGTGGTGAGGCTCAATAGCCCTTTGCCGAAGATTATTCTTCAAGTGGTGCCAGTTTCTCAATATGACCTACTGTTTCTTCGCGGTCCATCAATCGGTATCCATTCTTGTCCAAGACTGCTATTTCCACAGCGTTATTATTCAAATCATCATCAAGTGAATTGCGAAGAGCCTCTAGGCCTAGTTTGACCGCTGCATTAAGAGTCATGTTCTTTTTCCACTTAGATTCAAAGAATTCGACAACAGAATTTCGACCCCGTCCTACTGCACCTGCATGATATGATTGGTAGGCCCCGCTAGGATCGGTTTCGTAAAGATGAATTCCATTGTCATCTACACCTGCAATGAGTAATGCGGTCCCAAAGGGTCTTGTCCCACCGTATTGAGTAAATGACTGCTTAAAATCACAAATTTTCTTGGTTAATATGTCTACAGGAACCTTGTCCCTGTAAGTAATTCTATTGATTTGGCATTCTGCTCTAGCCCTAGCAACGAGTTGTCGGGCATCTGCGACAAGGCCAGAAGTTGCGAAGCCAATGTGATTGTCAATTTTGTAGACCTTATCAATTGATTCTGGAATAATCAAGCGACTAGCAATACGCTTGTCTACAATTAGCAATACTCCGGTCCTGTACTTCAATCCAACAGTAGTTGTACCCCTTTTGACTGACTCTCTTGCGTATTCTACTTGGAATAATCGCCCATCTGGGCTGAATGTTGTTATGCCGTGGTCATATCCTCTTCCGCTTGGTTGCATCCTC
>NYYK01000086.1 GCA_002685895.1 Methanobacteriota archaeon | reverse complement strand
TAAGGAAAATGCGGAATACCACGCTGCCAGGGAGGAGCAGAGTTTAATAGTATATAAGAAACAATTGATGCAGTCCCATACGCCATTCCAGATCATCGATAATAGCGAAATTGAAACCGACAAGGTAGGATTTGGCAATAAGGTTACAATCCGTGAAGAGGGCAAAGATGAGGCCGAAGACTATTACCTATTAGGTCCCATCGAATTTGAGTTGGATCTTTATCCCTTGGTTGTAACCTACCATTCACCTTTTGGACAAGCCATAGTTGGGAAAAAGATTGATGAAGATTTTACGCTTGAAATCCTGGGTAAAGAGACGAAGTTCACAATTACTGCAATTGAAAAGATTTCTGCAGAATGATGATCAACACTATCCGATGCTAATTTATTCAAAAAGTAATAAACAGTAGCACTATGGTAGCAGAATTGGTGGTTATTTATCCAATTTTCCCTCAGAGTGCTGTGTACATCTTTCCAGTTTCCCTTTTTCGCTTATGACAAAATAAATAGGAGATAAAATGAAATTTGATACAAAAGTAGTCAGAGCAGGAATCAAGCCTGACCCCACAACCGGGGCGATAGTCCCTCCCATGTACCAGACAGCAACGTATGTTCTGCCAGAAGTGGGAAGGGATCTGGGTTTCGATTACACACGCTCTGCAAATCCCACCCGGCAGTTGATGGAAGAAAACCTCGCTGCCATTGAAGGCGGAAAATACGGCGCCGCATTCGCAAGCGGTATGGCATCTGTGGACAGCTGCATGAAACTGCTGAAATCCGGAGATCATGTGGTGTGTTCAGATGATGTGTACGGTGGTGTATCCCGGCATTTTGATAATATTCTCGTGAATTATGGTTTATCGTTCACCTATGTTGACAGTACCGATCCGGCGAATGTGGAAGGCGCAATCAAGCCAGAAACAAGAATGATCTGGATTGAAACGCCTACCAATCCACTCTTAAAAATAACCGATCTTTATGCTGTAGGTAAAATTGCTAAAAAGCACAATTTGTTTTATGGAGTTGATTCCACATTTGCTACACCTGTCTATTTGAGGCCGTTGGAATACGGCGCTGATATGGTGGTTCACAGCACCACAAAATACATCAGCGGACACAATCAGTTGATTGGTGGAATCGTTATCACAAACCGTGAAGACATATTTGAAGAAATGAGATATGTCCAGAAAACAATCGGTGCAGTACCGAGCCCTTTTGATTGCTGGCTGACTTTGCTGGGTGTCAAAACTCTCCACCTCAGAATGGAGAAACATTCCCAAAATGGGCAGATTGTAGCACAGTTTTTGGAAAACCATCCCAAGGTTGCAAGAGTAACCTATCCCGGTTTAGAGTCACATCTTCAGCACACAATTGCTAAAGAACAGATGAGCGGATACACCGGCATGATATCGTTTGAATTGACGGGTGGAATTCAAGCAGGGAAAAAACTAATGAACAATGTTCAACTTTGTTCACTGGCTGAAAGTCTTGGCGCTGTGGAAACCATGATCACCCACCCTGCAACCATGACACATGTGGATGTTCCGAGAGAGGAGCGGGAAGCGAGAGGACTGACAGACGGCCTTGTGAGGATTTCAGTGGGAATTGAAGATCCGGAAGATATTATTAGTGATTTGAAACAGGCGCTTGAGAAAGCTTAGGGACGATTATAGATTATGAGCAATCTTGAAAAATTCAGAAAATTCAGAGAAGAAATGAAACATCAGATCCTTCATGACGGCAATCTTGATACAAAACGGTTTTTCGGACTTGATCGAAGTGTGTATGAAGATGGGAAACTCGATAAAAAAACAAAAGAAATGATGGGATTGGTCGCTTCTCTTGTCCTGCGCTGTGATGACTGTATAACATACCATATCATGCAATGTTATGAACTTGGGTTGAGCAGGGATCAATTTGTAGAACTATTTAATGTAGCCATGGTAGCAGGCGGATCGATTTGCGTTCCTCATATCAGAAGAGCCACGGAAACGTTAAATGAACTTCATGAAGAAAAAAATTCTGCGCCTGGATAAATGAACATCTCAGGACCACTTTGCACTGCATCATTTGTTGACCGCCCAAACAGGTTTCTCACTGTAGTACAGGTGAATGGTAAAAAAGTGGAAAGTCATCTCCCGGACCCGGGCCGGCTCAACGAATTACTCCTCCCGGATGTTGAACTAAAGGTCAGGCATGTACCAAATGGAACAGCAACTCAAAGAAAAACAGAGTGGACAACTGTTATGGTTAAATCAAAAAATGAGTGGGTCTCCATTGATTCAACATTGCCCAACCGGTTTGTGAATAATTTACTGAAAACAAATCAACTTCCTTTTTTTGAGGGTTACACGTTAAAGAAAGCTGAAGTTAAGTCAGGATCGCACCGGTTTGATTTCCTATTGGAGAAGAATGGGATCCCATTTTATTTGGAAGTAAAATCAGTGACACTTGTTGAAGATGGTGTTGCCATGTTTCCGGATGCGGTTACTGAACGTGGAACAAGGCACATGACTGCCCTTAGTGAACTTGTTAAATCCGGGAATGATGCCGGCGTGTTATTTGTCTGCCAAAGATCAGATGTAAATTCATTTCGCCCTCAATGTGAAAGAGATCCGAAGTTTGCTGAATCGCTGAAAAGTGCGGAAAAAACAGGTGTCCGGATTCATGTCATTAAAGCTAAAGTGACTCCGGAGTCCATTAAATACATGGGAGAAATTCCGTACAATTTGAATTGATTGCTTCAGTGAGATTGTTTCTTTATTCAGCGGTATTGCTGCTCATCTTTTCTTGTGCTGCAATCGGTCCGCCACCTGGAGGACCTGTGGATAAAACGTCTCCATTCATTATTTCGGTAACACCGCCATCTGGCAAAACACAAATTGATGGGGGTTTAAAAATACATCTCAAATTTTCTGAACGGTTGAATGAAATGACTCTTGAAAAAGGAATCCGGTTGGTGCCTAATGTTGATGGTGAACTGAAATTTAAAATTAAAAAAGAAGAACTCACTGTAATCCTGCCAGAAAATCTCGACACCAATCAGACGTATATCCTGACCCTTGACAGAATTATTGAAGATGAACATAAAAACCAACTGGATCAAACCTATCAGCTGGCATACAGCACAGGAAAAGAAATTGCAGGTGGAGTGATTAAGGGAACAGTTTTTAATCCTGAGGGTGAATCCAGTTTGGTTTATCTTTATAATTTGGGTGCGAAGACAATGGATTCACTTTTTATCAGGGAACCGGACTATTATTCAATGACGGATGATTCAGGGAAGTATCACTTTGCATTTCTTGAAGAGGGCGATTATCAAATTATATCATTCACAGGCGGCGCTGCCCCTTTTCCTGTGAATCCTGCAAGAATGGCTTATGGCCTCCATTGGGAAGTGCCTTTGTCCATAACCGGAGAAGATTCAATTTTATCTCAAATTAATATGAAGGTGGAAAAAGAAATTCCCGCACTGAACGTGCTTTCGGTGAAAATGGAGACATCCAATCAGGGGGCGGCGAAGTTTACAAATCCTGTAGCGATTGAAGAACAATCTCCGGGATGGATTGCCTTTTCACAGGATACGGTGAATGAGCGATTTTCGCCTGATTTTATTTTTCAGACTGAAACACCTTCACAACGAATCTATTTTTATTCTGATCTTGCAGATGCGCCGGTGAAAATGGAAGTTTTCTTCAGTGAAGTAATGGACATTTTTGACGGTACTCTTTTTTCCGATTCTTCCACAGTTTCAGTCCCGGGAATTGATACCACGAAAGTAGAACTCATTTCTCCAGCGACAAATTCAACAGCGGAACATAATCCGGAAGAATCCACTTTTACGCTTCAGTTTAATACCCCGATAAACATTTCAGAAAACGATTCCTTGTTTCACGTAACATTGGATGATACCATCGAAACAGAATTTAAAATAGAAATTGTGGATCCGGCTAAAATTAGAATTCAACCGAAGGGAAAATGGGAAACTGGTGATAAATTTTCAATCAAAATATATGGATTTAACGTTAAATCTTTTTCGGGGAATAGTATGTCGGATTCACTGGTAACAGTTAATTTTAAAATTGCTGAAAAGATAGGGAAGGGAGGAATTTCAGGGACTGTTCATGGTAAATATGCTGCTGGAACTGTTGTGGAAGCTTTAATGTATGAAACTGAAAACACGATTCATTCAGTAGTTGTAAATTCGGCCAACGAATTTATGCTGGATAATATACCTTCAGGATTTTGGCAGTTGAATGCTTATCAGGACAAAGATAATAATGGACGTTATAGTTCGGGGAAGGCAATCCCTTTTCAACCCTCTGAACCGTTTTTCGTTCTTCCGGATACCATTGAGGTTAGAGCGAATTGGATTGTTGAAGGATTGGAATTACATTATCCGGAATAAAAAGACATGAGCAGTGATCATAAAATGAAATGCGTTATCATGGCAGGCGGTAGGGGAACCCGTTTCTGGCCAGTGAGCAGAAAATCCAATCCAAAGCAGATGCTCAATTTGATAGGTGAAAAGTCGCTATTGCAAATGACCGTTGACCGCCTTTCCGGAATTGAGTTTGTCAGTGATATTTATGTGGTGACTAACAGTGAACTGGCAGAGAGAATAAAAAACGAAGTCAGTGGATTATTGGATGAAAAAAACATTATTTTGGAACCATCAGGGAAAAATACAGCTCCTGCTATTGGTTTGGTTGCTTTTCATCTGTCAAAAGAAAATGAGAATTCAGTCATGGGAGTATTCCCCGCAGATCATTTGATTTCGAATCATGAAACATTTTCTGAGTCACTTCAACTGGCAGCAGAAACTGCCATTTCTGAAAACGGGCTTGTTACACTCGGTATCAATCCCGCCTATCCATCAACTGGATATGGTTATATTCAAGTTGATAAAAATGATACCGGTCTGCCTGATGGAGTTTTCAATGTGGATTCGTTTATTGAAAAACCGGATTCTAATCTTGCAATCAAGTATCTTGACAGCGGAAATTATTTGTGGAACAGCGGAATGTTTGTCTGGAAAGTCTCATCCTTTCTTAAAGCTTTGAAACTGCACATGCCTAATCAGTTTGAACATCTTGAGAAAATAGGAAAGTCGGTAGGGACTGATGATTACAACAATGTTTTAAGCAATTCGTGGGAAAATATTGAGCCGGAATCGGTTGATTATGGAATGCTTGAAAAATCAGACAATGTCTTGGTTGTGGAGGGTTCATTCGATTGGAACGATATTGGTTCTTGGAACAGTATTTATGAAATTTCAGAAAAGGACAGTGAGGGAAACGCTTTTAAAGGAGATGTGATTATTTTAGAGGGTATTAATAATCTGATTCATTCTCCCGACAAATTGACTGCTGTGATTGGTGTAGATAATATTGTAGTAGTAAATTTAAAGGATGTTACACTGATTGTACCAAAAGAGAGTTCCGAAGACGTTCGAAAATTAGTGGATAAACTGGTTAGCCATGGCAGAGAAGATTTGTTATGAAAAAAAAGGAAGCAAAACAATTATACAGTCACTTTGAGGAATTGGCTGAAAAAATAGGAATTACAATAATCGATGGAAAAGGAGATTTCTCCGGGGGATATTGTACCGTTATTGACGATCAGTTTATTGTATTAAATAAACTCAAACCATTAACTCAGCGGCTTCGAGTTTTGGCTGAATCATTTTCCCGCCTAGATGTTCAAAAACAATACCTGATTCCCGTTTTACGGGAATTCATAGAAGAAAACGGTCAATTTGAGCAGCAGATCAATTAGTGAAAATGTCTTGATTCACCTTTTCATTTTCTTTATACTTTCCAGCCCTAAATTGACATAATCGAGTAAAAAAACAGGTTAATTCTAACTTTTAAAACCACAATTTTTATGGAGAAAATATGATGATGAATGTTCAGCAGACTCAAATCAGGAATTTTGGAATTGTAGGTCACGGCACATGCGGTAAAACAATTCTGTCGGAAGGGATGTTACGCTGTGCCGGCGCAGTTTCCAGAATGGGAAAAATTGAAGATGGCAGTACTGTATCCGATTACAGGGAAGATGAAATCAGTCGCCAGATTTCAATCAGTACCACACTTTTGAACTGTGACTGGAAAGAAGCAAAATTAAATATGCTTGATGTACCGGGGTTCCTCGATTTTGCCGGAGAGGTAAAATCATCATTGAGAGTATCTGATTTCACTGTGATTGTCGTTCATGGTGTAACAGGCCCGGAAGCAGGAACCGAAATTGCATTTAAGAGCGCCAATGATGAAAATATTCCAAAACTGATTGTTGTAAATATGATGGATAAAGAAAATACCAATTTTGATTCTATTTTGAATCAAATGAAATCGAATTATTCAAAAAAAATTCTTCCGCTCATGTTGCCGGTGAATCCGGGTCCCGGATTTAATCAGATATTGGATGTTCTGAGGAAAAAGCTGTTAACCTTTAAAACAGATTCAAGCGGCAAGTTCGAAGAAGGTGATGTACCAGAAAATTTTAAAGATCAAGTTGACCAGCTTCACGAAGAATTGATTGAATGTATCGCAGAATCGGATGATACCATGATGGAAAAGTTTTTCGAACAGGGTGGTTTATCGGAGGAAGAATTGCGTTTGGGAATGCGTGATGCCATTAAAAATGAATCGGTAATTCCGCTATTCTGCACGTCTGCTAGTACGTTGGCTGGTGTGCCAAGAGTCATGGATTTTATTTCTAAATATTGTCCTTCTCCTACAGATACTGAAAAAGTTTCTGCTTTTAAAGTGAATTCAGAAGAAGAGATTGAGATAGATGCAAATCCGTCAGACCCTGAAAGTGTGTTGGTTTTTAAGACAGTCAGTGAACCCCATGTAGGTGAATTATCTTTCGTAAGGGTTTACTCGGGAACGGTTAAATCGGGGATGGATATGAAAAATACGACCCGGAATACCAATGAACGGCTGGGACAGGTTTTTTACATGAACGGTAAAACAAGAAAAGAGACTGGTAAATTAGTTTCCGGTGATATTGGAGCAGTGGTAAAATTGAAAAATACACACACGGGAGATACACTCTGTAATCCAAAATTGGGTATCACATTATCGGAAATAAAATATCCCTTTCCAAATATCGCTGAAGCTATTCATCCCAAATCAAAAGGGGATGACGAGAGAATGTCTGTTGGATTAACATCCTTGCACGAGGAGGATCCCACATTTATTATCAATGTTGATCCTGAATTGAGACAAACCACAATCTCAGGCCAGGGCGAGCTTCAGCTGGAAAATATGGTAACCAAACTAAAAACCAAACACCGTGTTGATGTTGAATTATCCAAACCAAGGATTGCATTCAGGGAAACCATTAGAGGAAATGGTGATTCGAAATACAGGCACAAAAAACAGTCTGGCGGTGCCGGTCAGTTTGCTGAGGTTTGGATGAGAATAGAACCGATGGAAAGAGGGGAAGGAATTGATTTTTCCGATTCACTGAAAGGGCAGAATGTTGACCGTGTATTTGTTCCGTCAGTTGAAAAAGGAGTCATGGCTGCTTGCAATGATGGAATTGTGGCTGGTTGTCATGTGGTGGATATAAAAATTGACTTTTATGATGGTAAACAACACCCTGTTGATTCAAAGGATATCGCTTTCCAGACTGCAGGCAGGGAAGCATTCAAAGAATCATTTCATTCGGCTCAGCCGTGCCTGTTGGAGCCCATCTCAGAAGTTGAAGTAAAAATTCCTGAAACAGATATGGGTGATGTGATGGGCGATATTTCCGGAAGAAGGGGTAAAATACTGGGAATGGATACAGAGAGCGGATATCAGATTATTCGTGCGAATATTCCTCAGGCAAATCTTTATCACTATGCTACAACACTCCGCTCAATAACAGGTGGCAGAAGTATGCATACTGAAAAATTCAGTCACTATGAAGAAATGCCTAGAGATCTGGAAGCAAAAGTGATAGATAAATATAAGCGTCAGCGGGAGGAACAGCACAGTTAACCCCCAACCATTGAAATTTGTGAAATGAGTCATTCTTCCGAAACGCTCTGGGCGCCGTGGAGAATTGAGTATGTAAAATCTTTAAAAGATGACGGT
>NYYK01000085.1 GCA_002685895.1 Methanobacteriota archaeon | reverse complement strand
CGCCTCGCTTCAATCGTCAATAATCGTGCATTAGGAATTGAGCCGGTGGCTTCTAAATGTTCAGCAACACTTTGAGTCAGCGTTCCTAACGAATTATCAGATAGGGGATAATCTGACACAGGTCGTTGTATTGGCAATTGTTCCACCCAAGCGTTTACCTTAGCGCCCCAATCATCCAGTGGTTGTTCTTCAATTATCCAATCATGCTCATCAGCAATTGCTACCCTTAGATTCCCTACTTCACGGGCAACTTCAGCAGGAACCGGCGGCAACTCACCAGCCCAAATAGGGGCTGTACTTTGATTAGATACTGGGGAGACTAGGAGTTCACTCTTTTCAGGATCTGCATCCACAATTTCCCAAGTACGTCCAGCCATCACAAATTGTCTAGGTGTCCCATCTTCTTCCCCACCCGAGGAATCAAGTGACAGGACAAAGGTTTCATCGACATTACCCAGTGCCTTTCGAGTGACAGCATCTCGTACAGCATAGCGTGTTTCATCAGCAATCATACTGAGATGATTAAGCATGTAGTTTCGACTTCTAGAACCTGCACTGAACCACCCCTTGTTTAGATTCTTGGTAAGTGATGCGCGCAGAGCATTGGACCACACTTCTCGCTGTTTGTCAGTGATGTTGGCAAGTTCTTCAGTAGTGGGTCTCTTTTCTGGCAAATCGGGGCAATTTTGCGCTGCTTTTTCCCAAAGTATTGGAGGCCAAGTTAGTGGGTCTGAGTCACGCGGTTTTTCGACTAGTCGAACCAATCTCCTATCATCGAGAATCCTCAATATTTCTAGAACCTCCTCATCTTCTATTTCTGAGAACAGGGTGGCGCGTTGCAAAAGGACAGCCGCAGATTCCAAGGGGATAATTTTCTCAGCAATCGCAGTAAGAACTAGTTGATTTGCAACAACCGAGAGTGGTTTTCTGCGCCATTCAACTCCTTCCAGTTCGCTAGCCATGGCGCGGCGGGCAATGACTGCTGCCTCTGCGATATCATCAGTTTCCCAGCAGAGTAGCATACCGCGAGATGTTCCACCTAGAATGTGTTCGGAGCGCCCTACTCTCTGAAGCAATCTGTCAACTGCGCGAGGAGATTGAATTTGGTGAACCTGTTTGATGGAACCAACATCAATCCCTAATTCTAAACTTGAAGTGCATACAAGCGCATGTAATTCTCCATTTTGTAATGCAGCCTCCATTTCATGACGTGTTTCAGTGGCTAACGAGCCATGATGTACGCCTATATTTAGGTTGGAATCAAGTTTGGCTAATCTCTGGGCAACAGTTTCTGCAGCATTTCTTGAATTTACAAAGATAAGACAGGGTGCACTCTCCCTAACCTTACTAGCAAGTTTGCGAAGAGCCGCAAGACCTCTTGGTGAGACATGTAATTCTAGTGA
Source organism: Methanobacteriota archaeon (assembly GCA_002685895.1). Classification (GTDB taxonomy): domain Archaea; phylum Thermoplasmatota; class Poseidoniia; order Poseidoniales; family Thalassarchaeaceae; genus MGIIb-Q1. Next base: position 5,580 of record NYYK01000085.1, on the reverse strand, counting down.
AAGTGCTCTATCCTCTCCTGTTGGGAGTTCTGTAACTACCTCTAGATCGGTTGGCCTAGGCGCAGGCGCAAGGCAGACAGTGGCAGTGGGTGAAAGTAATCCGGCCATTTCATCTGGATTTCCAACCGTAGCAGATAATCCAATTCTCTGAACTCTTCGCCCACATAACTCATCTATTCGCTCGAGTGCAATATTCAATTGCGCTCCTCGTTCTGAGGCTGCTAGATCATGTACTTCATCAATAACTACTGCCTTGAGGTTTCGCAAACCTTCTCTGAGTCTACTTCCAAAGAGAAGCAATTGGCAAGTTTCTGGAGTTGTGACCAGTAAGTGAGGAGGATTTCGTGCTTGCTTGGTTCTTTGGTATTGTGTGGTATCTCCATGCCTAACATCTGCATTTAGACCGACTGCCTTGGCTAGGTCTGCAATTCTTCTGTCTATGTCTCGGTTGAGGGCTCGAAGTGGAGTGATATAGAGAATACACAGTGGTTCCCAAGATTCAGTTAAGGCATTTGAGAGCAATGGCATTACCACAGCTTCAGTTTTGCCACTACCAGTTGGGGCAATCAACAGAAGGTCATCACCTGCTAGTAATTGCTTTTGTGAAGCGGCTTGAATTGGGGTGGGATTCCAACCTCGCTCTTGGGTCAAATCCTCAAGTTGGCGGGCTAGGGCACTGAAATCTGTTACCATCGTGCTGCCCCCTTCAAACGAGGTGGTGGACTCGAGTGTGAAAAGGACGCCGGCTCTCAATAGTCGTCATCATCTTCGTAGTCATCATCTTCGTCTTCATATTCGTCATCAAATAGAAGGTCATCATCCTCGAATAATTCTGAACGCCCAGTAATGGCTCCTTTCATACTAACGAAAGCGACAATTGGCAGAACAATCATTGCGATAATAATACCAATCACGGCTAAGAGATTTTGGCGAGCGTTCTCAACCCAACCCATGCCCCAAGCATATTCGACAGATATTCCGACGCTCGCACTGTTGTCCGTCTCGTCGACTTCTATTATCTCGTTGTCAGCATCAACAATGACCACTATTCTTTCAACACCCTTTTCTGCAGTCCAGGTTGCACTAATTGGGATAGATTCATCAGCAATTCCATTGAGTTTCTGAGTTGCAAACGGTTCATCAGAATCGCCAGAATAGAATGCAACAGTAAATTCTAAGTTAGTCTCTCCACCAAGATTTGAGATCCATGCTGTAATTTCGATATCGGCCCCATTGGCAATGATTTCCTTATCTGCAGAGATTCTCTCAATGGTCAGTTGGGCACCAAGTGCACCAAATCGAATCCACTGCAACTCATTATCGCCATTGAGGTCAACAGGTTCTCTGATGGGGTCGCTCTTTGAGTTACCTTCAGGTGCAAGTGGATTCCCCGCAGAATCCCATCCCTCAATCCAAAATCCAACTTCGTAATCTTGTAGTGGTGGGTTAGTTCCATCACCAATTAAATCAACAGTACCTGTCCAATTAATTGCTTGTTCATCTTGAAGCATACCGAGTAGTGATGAGCCAGAGGCGATTTGTCGATGATTCTCATCTCGTATCAACCAGTGTACCCATTGTGGACTTCCTGATAGGTCCGCATCTTCCCAACCAAGGAACATCACTGGTACCTCCTTTAGTGTACTTAAATTAGAGATATCAATAACATCAATTGGTGCGAGTCGTTCTAGCACTCTAGGTGGTGCGTGATCGACATGAACCTGAAGAGTCGTTGATACTGCGTCACGAGTCATATCCTCACCACGCCCGGGTATATTTCTGACTCCTGCAAGGAAGGTGCGTGTTTCACTTGAAGCTAGCGTGGGTGCTGCTCCAAGTGGCACCTCAAGACTAAATCCACCATCATCTGTGAGGCTTCCATCAGACCAATATTGTACCCCATCGAACACCTCCACAGTGATTCCAACATTCTTGGGCGCGGGTACATTACTCCCTTCGTAAACGACTCGTCCAGACCAGCGCAGACGATCGCTTGGTACAACTCTACTGCCATCTGAAACAGGGCCAATACGTGGCTCTTGTACATCTTCAACAATGTAGGTTTCAGAGTCAAGAACCAAATCATTTTCTACTCTGAAAGTGTGTTCTGTGAAGATGATTCTGCGTGGGTCAGGGCTTCCAAGTTGAGAGAATTCCAAGGCCACATCTGACAAATCAGCATCAGGCCAATCCCATGAGAATTGGAATGCAAAGGTAACCATCACCCATGGCAATCCAGTTTCGTTCGTTGTTACTTGTGCTCCGCAACTTTCATCGAGACTGTTACTACAAGCAGGAACGATGACGAGATAGTCATCATCAGTCCAGAAGGTGTTGTTCACACCACTGTAAGAGAGTCTTTGCTGATCTCGATTAGGGTCAGGTCCTTCAAAATCAAATATTAATGAAATATCTGTGAAATCTATGAGTCCATTTGCATCAACAAGGCCCAAGGTAAGGTATTGTGTAGTTCCAGCGAATGCTCGCTCTCCATCCTCATGTGCTGCCCAGAATAGACCAGTAAATACAGAATCCATATCTTTGCGGGTTCGGTAGGTGACAAGGTCGTAATCAAAGCCAGGTCCGTCAAAGCGTAGTAACGAATTTCCTGCCATATCTGTACCAGTAAGGTAGTACGACACGCGGGCCATGTTGGGGTTGTCGGAATCGTCAATATATCCAAAGAAAAGTTTGTCAACATCATCGGTCAAGTTAGTCATAGTCTGGTTAATGTATTCTGCAGCGTCTGCGAAGCCATTACGGTTTGAGTCATGTTCTGCTTCTACCCAATAATGGAGGGTTAATTCTTCAGGTGCTCCAACTTCATCTTGGATTCTAATACGCACCATCTGATTATCCATGCCAGCTTCGTAAGCATTGTCTGAGGGGCTAGCATCAACCAATATTGGACTGGTAGCGTCAACGCGGATAGTTCTCTGCCACGAATCATTCACTGGAAGAACTTTCAATGGATCCCGAGGATTGTCAATTTGGACTTCATAAAAGACCCCATCAGGGCGATCAATAGTGTCAACTGCCACTGGGATGAAGAACTCACCATACAGATTGGATCGGTCCTTCGCTTGTAAGAAATCACCCTCTGGGGTCCGCTTGATTACAGCCACATCAAAGGTTGAGTCGAGAGGAGCGTCTTCGGTGCCATCATACCAAACTGCACCTTGGAAATGTATCACCTCACCTGCTTTTATCCATTCAAAGTTCTCAACATCATCGTGGTGAACGGCGCCATCATTGTCTCGCACCTTCATCCAGCCAAGTCCGTACGACTGATTGACACGAATCCCTGCAGGTCCTGTAGAGAGGAAGATGGGGGTGATACCTAACTCATCTGTACAGGAAACTTTGAATCCAACATTTTCCTGTTCAGCGAAGTGTGATGTAACTTTGAAAGCCCAATGAATCTCCATAATTCCATTACTGTTGTTTGACCAAGTGAGAGATGAATCGGGAACAATCCAATCTTCTGGGTCATCATCAATAATAGTTCCATCACTATTCCAAGTCAGACTCGGAGCATCACTTGATGGTGAAGCTATGAAATCGAGAGTCGCCGTAGTGATGGAATTAGCATTTTCACCTATTACGTGCCTCGTGATAACTTCGTAGGAATCAATAGTTTCGTGTAATACCATTTCCTCATCCCAACTGATGTTAAGGTTGACAGTTTGCATTGTGTAGGTAATTTGGAAATTGTTTATGTCAAGTTTTCCAGCATTTGACGATTTCACTCGAATAGGGATGAGAATAGTACCCGAACCGGTAGATGGGATCAAGGTATTCAGAGCATTGACAAGCGAGGCGCCACTGGCCGTAGTGGTTGTGAGCAGGGTTCCGGTGTGTGTCCACTCTTCTGAACCATCAGCTCCAATATCTAATTCAACATCCTTAGGTGCATTAGAGTAAATTGCTATTTGGAAATCTTCGAGAACTGGGCTATTTACATTACCAGAACCACCTGCGTAAAAATAGATGCAGAAAGTCAAGTAACTGAAAGTTGAAGTGCCAAAGTCAACAGATTGGCCAGGACTACTGTGTACTAAACTTGCTTGAGTGCTGCTACAAGAGGTGGTCGTGGTCAACCACTTGACAACCAATGAAGAACTTCCCGGGGTCGTGGCGTTCCACCATACTGTTGCTGCAATCGGTCTGACGGCACCAACAGCACCCATGTAGGTGTACATTCGCATATATCCAGATGATAAGTAAGAACCAGTATAACTTATAGAGACTGTATCAATAATGGGNGCCACACTGTTGTTAGTACTATTGAGGTAGGCNCGCCAAGCAAGTTGAGTNCCGCTATTTGTGAAAATCACNTGAGCNCCAAGTTGCGCCGCTTTCCAAGTCAAGCCACCGTCATTGGTGACTTCATATTCAATATCAGTACTAGTTGGCTTCCAGCTAACTGCGGTTGAAAGAGTGATATCATTGGTTGATCTAGTCGAAGTAATAGCGGAAGAAGTTACTATAGTTGAATTGCTAGATGGTGTTCCCATTGAGTAAGCAACTGANCGNCCACTGGTCANNATTTTGTGNGAATTCCCACTTGGACACAAGGTATTGTAGTAACAGGTCCAACCAATACTGCCCGAGTCAGTNGGCTCAAGGCCCTTATGTGCNCGATTTGGAAATAGAACATCTCCTTGATGTTCNAACCAATTACCATCTTTTAGGAAAANNGNGTGCCAATTNTTTGCCTTNCAGTAATTNCTACTTGTTGAGAATGTACAGTGGATATTGACGGTNACACGGTCACCAACAACATCNANNCCACTTCCTTGGCCANNNTTNGTTGGAATAGACATCAATAGTTTTGTTGAAAGGGCTGTAANAGGACTAGAACGNTTGACATTCCAAAGATAGTAGTTGTTGTTTGGATATGCATACAGAGCTGCAATGACATACATTTCATTGTCAATAGGGTCAAATGCAATTCCTCCCATGTAGTAGGTGCCAGTGTTTACTACCCAATACTGATTGCAAGACCAAGTCCCGCCATTTACAGTCCATTTTGAGATATATCTGTAACTCCAACTACTAACCCAAACAGTTCCGTCTCCATCGCTAGTTATGTCAGACATATAGTATAGTGAAGTGGTAGTACAACTGTTGTATTGTAGGGAGACGCTGCCAATTTGTGCTCCCGTACTGGAGTTGTATCGATAGATGGTGGGGGCTATGTATGAACTAGTACTGCTCCACTGTGCTACATAGGTGGTGTCGCCTTGATAGACAACAGGTCCAGCGTAGTTCCAACTACCCCCACTGTAACTTGAATAACTGTTTGTGGTTGCTCCAACCAAATCTGAAGTGCTAGGGCTAATTGCTCCACCCGATGTATTGTGGGTGTTTCCACCAGCATTCGATATGTCACTCGAACTAGTCAATGTCCAAGTGGCTTCATTCTCCAATTCTTTTAGGTGGGCTTCGTCATTGTCAACACCTAAACTGTATCTGTAATCACTTGTAAAGTAAGGGACATTCATCTGGCCGTCAGTAGAGCCAACCCCTCCAAAGTCAGAATTGCTGGTTGCGTTGGCCCAACTTGTCATTGATGGC
>NYYK01000084.1 GCA_002685895.1 Methanobacteriota archaeon | reverse complement strand
TGCTGAATACAAGGGTATTCTGGGCAGCCGACGCCGGCAATTGGAAATCTTATTGAATGAGTTAGACGAAATGGTAGGGAAGCATGGTGATGAGAGACGAACAGATATTGACCCGATGCCGCTTTCAATGGACCGTGAAGATTTGGTTGAAGAACGTGCAATTGTAATCTCACTATCAGAGGATAATTACATTCGCCACTTACCTGTTGAAGCATTCCGTGTTCAAAACCGTGGAGGGAAGGGCTTGAAGGGTGTAACTACAAAAGATGAGGATTTCCCCAAATCGATACTCACTTGTTTCAGCAAAGACCGGCTCCTAATTTTCACCGACCAGGGCCGTGTTTACGGGCTAAAGGCATGGGAAACTCCACAGGGCAGCCGACATAGTCGCGGGAGCCATATACGAAACTTGATTGAGAGATTGCGAGAGGACGAAAAAGTCGTTACAATCCTCCCAATATCTAAGGAATTACAAGAAAAACCAGATGGGCATTATCTAATATTTGCCACACACGAAGGTATTGTGAAGCGTTCAAATCTTTCTGATTATACCAAGATAAATAGAAATGGAAAGTACGCATTGAAATTCAAGACTGATGCCGATACACTTGTTGCAGTCCGTGAAGCCACTGATGACGATCATGTGGTTTTGGTATCAAAGAATGCTAGAGCATGCAGATTCAAGCCTAGTGAAACCAAGGAACACCCAGATGGTTCAATCGGATTTACTGTCAAGGTCCAGGGCAGAGTTACAGCTGGCGTTCGGGGCATGAGACTCAAAGAGGGAGATTCTGTTGTAGGTATGATAGCCACATCTAATGAAGAAACACAAGTTCTAACGCTTTCAAAGTACGGGATGGCAAAAAGAAGCCGGCTCGGAGATGGGGGGATGCATGATTCATTGGATGAAAATGGCGAGAGAATAATTGATGAGCGCTCTGGTAAAATCAAGCAAGAGCGTGATGGATATCGGAAAACGAGGCGCGGTGCAGGTGGCGTTGGCACTATGAAATTAGATGTAGAACATGGTGATGAAATAGTACGAGTTCATACGATTCCTGATCTTTCCGATCAACTTTTCCTATTAACTGGTAAAGGTATGATGATTCGTGTCAGAGCTGACCAGACCAAAGAAACTACTGGCAAGGCGACAAAAGGTACTCGCGTCATGGAATTACGTGACCGAGACAAGGGTGGATTTGTAGATGAGATAATTTTCTCTGCCAGATTACCTGCCAATCTAATTGATGAGGATGATGAATTAGTTGAAATTACCAATTCAGAAGAAGAATGAACATCAATCCATCCGCTCGCCTTAAGACGGATTGTTAGGTCGGTGGTCCCGTTGCGACGTTCGCATAGCCTGGCCATCGCGCCGGATTGCTAATCCGGTGGGTTTTACCCGCGGGAGTTCGAATCTCCCACGTCGCGCTTCATTAAATCAAAATGAAAGGGTGGGAGATATCACTTGAAGAAGTCTTCTAGTTCATCTGCCATGTCTTCTGCCAATTCACTCTCTCGAAGCTTTTTCTGCTTCCTCTTCTCTCGCTTGATGCGGCGGCGAACCCCTCGTGTTTGATTGATAACAACAGGAATCATCACCAAATTGAGAAGCAATATTACAAACGCTACTGTTGCAGCAGTCCTAAACGCCGAAAGTTCCCAGAAGTCAAGCAACTCACCAAGCCATTCATTCCCATAAGGGGGTGGAACTTCTGGCGGTGGTTCAGGAATCAAGTAGGAATTATGGTCCCAGAATTGATTGCCCACATCAACAACCTCAATATTCGCTTGAAGTGGGGCAAAGTCGACATTTCCAACATCATCTACGGGCACGAAAATATAGTAATAAGTTCGCTCTTTCTTGATTGAATTCAAGAATGGCTGCTCCACTTCATGGAAACTTCCCTGTGTCCCCGGCTCACCCCAAAGTTCAGTTTGAAGTGGCTGAACCCAAGTCATGTCAGATGGTATCAACTCAACTCGATATAATATCCAAGTGATATTACCCTCATCACCATATTCAGGCCACGTCCAAGTAATATTGACATGGTGTAAATTCTGCCCTGAACTGTTGTCAAAAGTCACTTGGTGATTGAAATTTTGAATTTCAGTGCGCGGTGAAACTGCATCTCCACATTGCCAATCAACACTCTGACCGTTCCATCCTGCTGCAGCACCATGAATGTAATCTGGTTCACCCTGCCTATCAACTGCCATCACAAGATAAGATACACATATGCCATCGGGTAGTGAACTTGGGTCATCCCAACTCGATTCAAAGGCGTCAAGATCTGCTACTTCAGTACCTAAAACTGAATTGAATTGTGAGGCATTTTCATACGGCCAAAAGAAAGGATAACTTAGTCTGCGATATATTCTCCATCCACCAAAGTATGGATTTTCTAAATCACCAGATGGTTCCCATTCAAGACGTAATGCCCCCCTTGGTAATTGGACCGTTGTTAAGTTCAGAACAGAAACATTTGCCAATTCAAGGTCGCCTGCAATCATGTACAAACCATTACTGAATTCATTGTCAATGATTCGCAAAGTATCATTTTCACTGTGAATCTCAAATTGGTTAGGCAAATCGAACTCGTGTAATTGAGCAAGTTCTAGAGAGTCCATCTTGTAAACGACTATACTTTCACGCGGTAGTGAATTTGGGACGATGTCTGTAAGTTTAATCCATACATCTGAGAATACCATGTGGGGATCTTCCACCTCAATATCAGTTGGAATAAAATCAATATCAATTGTTCTCAATGGAGAAAGTCCAGCGGTTTGGATCTCATAGTATTGGAATCCTTCTGGCGGATAACCCGGTTCATTGAATACATAATTTACATCTTCGTCCATTACAGCCTCTCCACCAACGACCCATGGCTCAAAGTTCAGCGGCATACGATTTTGAATTATTACTGTTCGAAATGCAGTTTCAATATTATTTTGGGCATCTCTAGTGGTGAGGGTAACTAGCCACTCACCCATAGGCAAGGTAGTATTGACTAATGGACCATAGCCAATATTTTCCTCAAAATTGAGGCGCCATGTATAATTCATCGGTAAAGCAGCATATTGGCTTACTTGGCTCATGAACCTGATTGTATCACCGCTATCAAAGCGCTCCGCTTCAGTAGGGTTACTAATTGTTGGATAAGCAGGCATATGTCTACTACTAACATTTACCTCATACCAATTATCCGAGGGATTGATGTCATCGCCCTCAAATAAGGACAACACATCTGCACGTAATACTAATTCTCCTTCTACCGGCATATCGAATATACAAGTTGCTGATTCTCCGGGAGCTAACCACGCATTACACGAGTGAGGGCCATCAATGAGTGAATCATTCATATCGAAGATGCTCAATGATAATGAGGCATTAACTAACAAATTACCAATGTTCCCTAACTTCACACGTACCGAATCATCCCCGAGAGGGTAGAGAGTCAAATTGGCTCCATTTACCTCAATTGTGTTACCATAACCTCTTGCTGGTTCGACAGTTTCTATCCATACATCAATGCTGTCGTTGACATTAATTGTAATAGATAACATATTGTTCCATTCATTCATGTCGCCAACTGAAGAAATCAATCCTGCTCGAAGAGTAAAAATGCCAGGGTAAGGGGCTATGAAATCTGGGAATGCCTTAACCCAATGTTGGTCTGAGGCAGAAGGGGGATGCGATGTCTCTTGGCCAGTTGCAATAACAGAACCATTCAGAAGTAATTCCCATCCAAATGTGGCGTTGACATTGGACTCCCAAGAACGGCGAAAGAAATCGCCGCTGATTGGATAGGATGTGTTGCTGTTGTAAGATGCTGTGTCATCAAAAACAATCTCATTCAAAGAGAAATCCCTCAGAGGAGCGGCCACTTCAAATGAGTATGCAAGTCTATCATCATTAGGATCATTGTCTACATCATCAAAGAAAAATACAACCGTGTGCAATCCAGTCATCAATGGTTGAAACGGATTCCCATTCGTAAAAGATACAATCTCCTCTTGAAGACCATAAATAATACCAGTAGTTGTAGAGCCACCTTCTGAATTTGCAGGACAAGCAAGGGCGGCAACATGGTCACCTACGCATATTTGCCATCTTATATCTCGGGGGGAATGAGTGTTGAAAATATCATTTTTCACCTTCACAGTAGGGTAGATAGAAGATGAATCTCTATCATAAGTTGCCCCAGGCATGGGTTCAATCCCTTCAACCATCGACAAATCACCAGTGACTACTGCCGATGCAGTAGGCACAAATGTGAGAAAAGTTGTCAATAGCATGATTAATGCAAGGAAAAGCGCGCTTGCGCGCGCGCCTCCACCTAACCTCGCGCCCCCACGCATGAGAACACCTAGACCAAGGGGGTCGTAAATAGGAAACGGAGACAAGTGAGGAAAAATGGCATCATTCAGGACTTTGAGGCCCACGGCATCTTGGTATTTGCGACACCCAAACCAACTCCTTGTGAACTAAGACCAATGAATCCCACTTCTATATCAGAATTAAATTGTTCAACACCCCACTTGAGAGCATCTGAAAGGTCAACACCAGAAGAGACGCGATCTGCTATTCTCACACTTGACATTTTGAGTGTGATTGCTTCACCAATACCTGTTGCCGATATGCCAACGAATTCGTCGCACCAAATTCCAGCACCTATTAGAGGAGTATCGCCAATTCGACCTGCTGGTCTACCAGTACATCCGCCAGTAGATGATGCCACTACAATGAGCCCGGACTGGTCACGTACGATTGCNCCTACTGTATCATTACCTGTTGACTGTGGTGAACCTTCCACTTTCTCTCGTGGCACATTGATAGAATCTGCAAAATCTCTCGCCCCTCTCCCAGCCAACATATTGACTTGTTCATCTAGTAGTTTAGCAGCAACAAGAATTGGGTTTTTGGTTTGCTCGATGCATGTTACGGCCCCAAATCGGCCATCGCTAGTCATTACTGCGGCATCTAGTTGAATGCTTCCGTCAGCCCTAATTCTACCACCAGTGCCAGCATTTAGGAATGGATTGTTTTCCATCATGACGACTGCTGCAAGAGCTGCATCCAATGCAGAATTTCCTTGCTGCAACAATTTCCAGCCAAGAGATATTGCTTCTTCAACCCCTGGCTGATCTCTAGCACCATGCCCTGCGCCGCCATGGCATACGATTGCAGGCTTTGGCATCATTCCGATTCCCCCGCAGTTGGAAATATACTGTCTTCAAATCTCCAAGCCTTACTGAAACGAAAGCAGACCCAACCTAACAATGCGAAAATTCCGCATAGGCGGAATGATGTATGGAAGTCAAACATATCAGTTCGAACAATAGTAGCATCCCATAACCAACCACCAATCAATACACCAAATAGGGATGAAATTGAACGTAAACTTTCGCTGACCCCCATCACTGTACCTCGTTCATAAGAATCTGAAGCGTGAGTCAACAATGTCATGTTTGAAGGTGTAGCAAGTCCATTGCCAAAGGCAATCAATACGCTAACTAGTATAGTGCCAATCATAGCGAATTCGGGTGGCACATATGGGATTGATGCAAGACCGAATCCAGCAATTAGAAAGCCTGCCGCCATCAACTTGCTCGACCCAAACCTATCGGTTAGTGGACCTATCAATACGCCTTGTGTTACAATTCCAGAAAGCCCTATTACTGTGAAAATAATTCCATTATCACTCTCACTGAAACCGTACCCACCATCCGAAATTGCCCTCATGGTAAACAAAATGAATACAACATGCATCATGGTGAAGCCTATCCAAAAGAGAGCCATCGACCATAGTAATGGAGAGACTACTGGTCGATTGAACATTTTACCAATATTGGAGATATTGGTTTTGATTGTTTCACTCGCTGAACGCTTCTCCACTTGCTCGCGCTCCTTCTTTGGCAAACTTTCATCAAGTTTGGTGGTTGCAAAAAGAAATCCCACAAAAGAAAGACTAGCAGATACAAGACATGGTAGTAAGTAGGGATATGTCTCAAAGATAGTACCAACAAAGGCGTCAGTCCAACCCCAATCTGCTGGCGCAGAAAGAACTCCGCCAATTGCGGGGCCAATCGAAAAACCAACTCCAAAGGCGACACCGAGTACACCTTGTCTACGAGCGACTTCGTGGGGTTCAGAAATGTCACCAATGTATGCGCGTGTAACTGAAAGATTGGCATTGACCATACCAGCAAAGAGGCGTGCACCAAGAGCCATCCAAAGTGAATTCGAAAGCCCAAATACAAGGAATGCCACTGAATTGCCAATCAATCCAAACATCAAAACTGGGCGNCTNCCNATGCGATCGGAAAGTGCGCCCCAAAATGGGCTGAACAGAAACATCGCTGCGGCATAAGCAGCCATCAAACCTGCAACCCAACGACCAATTGGTTGACCTGGCTCAGAGAGATTATCCACCATATAGGTGAGAAATGGAACGATGATTCCAAAGCCAATCATATCTATTAGAATGACTAAGAAAATAATAGCCATTGATGATTTACGTACCACGAACCCACCCCGCTGTTTACTCAAGCAGAACTGGGTGAACCTGATTCTTTGGTTAGACGGTCTACAATCGCCCCCAACCTTGCAACCAAACTTGTGCGAGCATCCCCCTCAATTAGAGCGTGCTCCAATACCTCATCGAGTGTGTCGACTGGTATTACTGACACCATGCCCTTGTATTCATCGTCGATGAGAACATCATTCATGTTGGCTCTTGGAATNATNANTCTGNTGATNCCACTCTTGGCNGCAGCCTCAATCTTTGCTGTAACNCCGCCAATCGGCAGTACTTCTCCACGAACTGAAAGTGAACCGGTCATAGCTAGATTTTGATCGATTGGAATCTCTTCAAGAGCAGAAATTACTGCTGTAGCAATAGTAATACTTGCTGAATCTCCATCGACACCATGAGTATCAACAAATTGAATGTGAATGTCAAAATCAGAAACGTCCTTACCCGTCAACTTCTTGATGACTGCACTAACATTGGTGACCGATTCCTTCGCCATTTCAGAAAGACCACCAGTTGCAAATACAGCACCCCCTTGCTTGTGAGATGGTGTGACCAACGCTTCTACTGGTAGCATGATACCACTGAAATCAGAGAGACCACTATCGGCCCCAAGAACTGCAAGACCGTTTACTCGTCCAACTCGTTCGCCACTGTTAACTATCATGGAGTAATCCATGCGACGCTCAATAATTCGGTCTGCGACCTGTTGCTCAAGTGGCTTGGCAATATCACGGGCGCGCAACACATGTTCTGCCGTAGCGAACTCTGAACCATCAGCGAAGGCAAGGTCTCCAGCAACTCGAACTAGGCCTCCAAGTTCTCTCAAGCGGAGGGTCAGTTTACCTCTACGTCCTGCGCGGCGCTGAGATTCTCGTANAAGAATTTCAATTGCACTTAGATCAAAGTGAGGAATCGGATTTCCACTCTTTTTTATCTTTTCATTTGCAACTTCTTGAGCAACGAAACGGATGAGACGGCGGCGGTTACGAGCAGTATCTGGCATGTCAGAATTAACGTAAACCTCGTAACCATATCCACGAATTCTGCTACGCAATGCAGGGTGCATACCTTGCAATGCATCCAAGTTCCCTGCAGCAACCAAAATGAAATCGCAGGGAACTGGCTCGGTAGTTGTCAGAGCGCCACTAGAACGCTCGCTACGACCTGAAATCGGTAGTTCATTCTCCTGTAGCGCAGTCAGCAAAGCTTGTTGGTCTTCTAGCCTTAGAAGATTGATTTCATCAACAAACAAAACTCCACCATGCGCCTTGTGAATCGCTCCTGCTTCAACTCGATCATGTGCAGGCGTCTCCATCCCTCCTGATTGGAACGGGTCATGACGTACATCACCAAGCAGACTGCCTGCGAGCATTCCAGTAGCATCAATAAAGGGTGGCTTATCATCACGTTCGTGTTTGACAAGCAGTTTTGGAATACGTGAATCATCACCTGCAGTCAATCGATTACGTAGGAACATAAATCCAAATCCAAGAATCAACATTCCGAATAGAAGAGTTAGAACATCACCTGTCATAATAGTAGCCCAAACTAGAATCGCAGCAATGAAACCAGTAATGAAAAGAAGTGTCTTGTTGGTTTTATCCCGTGCCAATCTCAACTGAGCACGACGCTCTTTGATGATTCTATCACCACGTCCAGCGGGAACCGTACGAACTCGGGGTTCATTCTCATCCTCATCATTGGGATAACAGAGTGTGTCCTCAATTGTATCCCTAGGCATTAACTCAGTCATTGCTCTTGCTAGCATTGACTTGCCAGTACCTGGGTCGCCAATCATCATCATGTGACGTCGCTGTTCAGCCGCCTTCCTGATAACAACGTTCGCTGCTTCTTGACCAATCACACGGTCAACAAGATCCTCAGGAACAGGCACATCTTTGGTCGATTCAATATCCACCGTTTTAATCCACTCATCAATTGGAAGAGTCTCAATTGCATCGGGTACAGAAGTCTCGAGACTACCAAACTCCTCGGCCGATTCCCAATCATCAGGGAGTGTCGCATCTACGGAATTATCCAGTATGATTTCAGCCTCGTCAGCGACAACATCACTGACCTCATCATCAAGTGACTCTTGGACCTCATCAGACATGGCGCAACCCTCCGTTGATTGTACCTCGCACCTCAACCGTCATTAAACTGTGCGCCAGCGATAAAATGACGCCCGTAGGGCGTTATCTCATAATTTGTTCATAAATAACTCAAAAATCTATATTATTAGGTTTTTAGACAGACGAAAGCATTGACCAATGATGGCCTCTCGGGAGTATTGAGCAAACATGGGGGATGAGCGGGTCCTAGCACTGCGTGAAGAGGAGGGAAGAGTCTATCTTATTCGCATTGAAGATCGTGAAATAAAAATTAAGGGAATTGGTCGAATAAATCCAGCCCGTGCACTAAAAGATGCTGAAATAGGTAGTACAATCACTCTTGGACAGAAAGAATTTCTCGTCTTAAAACCAGGGCTTCGTGAACTGACTTTAGGTATGCACCGGAGAGCTCAGATTATCACACCAAAAGATGCCTCGCTAATCTGTTCAAACCTTGGTCTAACTTCGGGCGACAGAGTGCTTGAGGTTGGTTTTGGCTCGGCTGGCTTGACTCTGCATATCGCTAATATGGTTGGTTCGAATGGCTTAGTTGCTTCAGTTGAATTACGCTCAGAACATGCCGAAGTAGGCTTAGAAAATATTGCACTTGCGTCCTCTAGTTGGGATGGGTTTCCAGAATTTCATTTGATAGAAGGTGACGCTTATGAGGCCGCTACCGCAGATGCCGCCGCTGCGGTTTCGGCTGAATACGATGCGGTTTCCATAGACCTTCCAGAACCCTGGCAGGCGATTCCCCACTTCGCCAAATTATTACGACTTGGAGGCCGATTGGCCTGTTACTGTCCAGTAACGAGTCAACTTGAACAAGCATGGGAGGCTTGTGAAGAAGCTGGGCTTACCGTGGAATGGGCGGGAGAGCGGATTGACCGGGTTTGGTCAAAGGCATCCAAAGGCGGTGTTAGACCAAGTAACAATCCAATGGGGCATACCGCTTTCATTCTCGTAACTCAGCGACTCAAGTGAGAGATAGCACCGAATCAACACTGCCACATTTTCTACAATGCTATATTCTACTCTACATGGCTAGCTCAGAGATTATGTTCTTTTAGCCACTCATGGCCGTAATACTCCCACTGTTCCTGAGTCCAACCTTCAGGAAGCCCGAACTCGGGCAATGGCGGGCCACCAGTAGTAACTGCTGGCTCGCTCACGACATCGTCTTGAACCACACTTTCCTGAATGTCCGCTGTGATGTCCTGAGTAATTTCATCAGAAGTGGATTCAGAGGTATCAGGTAGCAACGCGGCTAGGGCATTAGCGGTTGAGATAGGAGGAGGTGCCGGTTCGGGGGGAGCCGGTGTTGATTCAACAGGCATAACCTGTGCGGCAGGTGGTGGCGGTGGTGGTGGAAATGCACCCATACCTAGATTAAATTGTGAAGGGGGAGGAGGTGGCGCAGTTAGTTGTCCAGCCACTACAAATGATTGTTCTGGTTTTCTTCGCATTAGAATCATAGCCACCCCGCCTACAGTGAGTAATGTGACAAGTAAAGCTATGAGAATAAAGGGCAATATGCTAGCCTTTATTTGACGCTCCGCATCCTTGGGATAGTAATCATTGAGGTCTGACCAACCGTCACCATCCGAGTCTATACAACCTAATCTGTCCACAGTTGAAGTACCAGCCTCATCAGGACAGTCATCAGATAGGTTGGTTCCGGATTGATCAGCATAGCCATCACCATCACTATCCGACCATAGCAGTTTATGATTAGGATATGCGTCGAATTCGTCTGACCAGCCATCACCATCACTGTCTACGCAGCCGAGAAGATCTAGAGTTGAGTTGCCCCAAGTGTCGATACAATCGTCAGGAGTAATAGCGGGCGAAGGATTGTCACCATATCCGTCAGAGTCGGTATCATTCCATTCAGTTCCATCCAATGGAAAAGCATCTCGATTATCTCCATAGCCATCT
>NYYK01000083.1 GCA_002685895.1 Methanobacteriota archaeon | reverse complement strand
TACGGTTGCGCTCAAAATGAGCGCAAGGATCCCCTTGCGAATGTAATTACCATAAGAATGGGGCTGCAACCATCCAAACCCCAATCAGCGTTCCACCAATGATGTTAAGCATGAAAATCTTTGGATATTCCTCTCTCGTCCCCCATGAGAAGTTCTTCCTAATCCAGACCTTCTGATTGAACATGCAATTGCCCACATACATCAGCACTCCCAAGCCTACAGCGATACGGATAAAATCAAATGTTGAGAAATCCATAATTATGGTAGCAGTATCTTTTATTTTATTTATTTTGTATACGGGGTTCGCCACGTAATACGCCTTTGAATTACAATTCAGAAGGATTCACCAGTAAGCCTCTCATACATTGAAGCATATAGTTCGGCAGTTTGGTCAATGATTTCCTGCGGCAATGCAGGAATGGGTGGCTCATCAGTTCCAGCGGCACGAGCGTCGTAGAGGCCCTTGTGATGCCCAGTGGCGATGTAGTGCTCCCGCACGAACTCCTTTGATAGCGAGACAATCTTCCCATTGGCATAGGTTTCAGCATCCCACCATCGATCTTCGTCAAGTGTTCCAAATGAATCAACAAGCACTGGTTTGCGTCCAGCTCCTAGTGCGAACTCCTTCTTTCCATCAACATGGATTAGCCCTCTAGCACCAGCTTCTTTGTCAATTATAGCGTCAATTTTGAGAACACATTCCAAAATAGCATCAAACTCATCATCAGTCAAGTTAGAGATTTGCAGAGCCTCTTCGCGGTCTAGCAGTCTGTCGAACGCCTCGAACTTGGTAGATACCTCTAGGTAGGGTTCTGGCAACTTGCAACCTTCTTCCAACNCNGTTCCNNNNTCAAANCCNAANTCTTCNGCGCCAACNTCNCCTTTGGCATANCTNCGCCANCCNGANCCNGCAAGATGNTGNCTGCANATNACNTCNAGNGGNACAAACACATTTTCCATATNGCGTGGAATTGCACCTGGCTCCTTGATTACTTCAAATCGCGTTCCAAGACAGCGATCCGGTGCATTCATNTCAATCATGTGAGTATCACAGATTCCCGCTTCCTCTACTAGTTTGAACCAATGGCAAGTGGTTCTGTTTAGGCTTTCACCCTTGCGCGGAATTAGTGAAGGGATTATCTGATCAAACACAGATATTTGGTCAGTATAGCGGAACTCAAGCGCATCAGGCTCATCTGTGGACCAAACCTGTTTCACTTTTCCGGAGTAAAGTAACTCTCCCATGGGCAGGTTCCCTGCGCGAGCCGTNCATGAAGGTTGTCTTACCAATTCAGTGTGAATAATGTAGCAGACCAACACCATTCTTTACAGCAATTCTCACAACTATCTTGAGATGCCTCATAATATCGGCAACTCCTCCATCAAGAGGTTCATCTGCTCTAACTTTGAAAGAGCCGGAACTAAGCAATCTCTCCAAAGCCTTGGTTTCATCATTGTTTAATAGTCCATGCAATGTACCAAAAGAACTCTTTTCAAATCGGTCATGCCCCCTGATTTTTTCACTCAAACCCTCATCGAGTTTGTCGAGTAAAATCATGATGTCTTCGGGTGAATTGGGGGGGTTTCCTGACCATGTGCGAAGATATGAGAGTGGGTTTCCATCACCCCATGGATACCGTCCTAGTCTCTCTCTGACCTTGCTATCGCTAGGAAAGTGTAGTCTCTCTCCATTATCATCTAGTGGAGTCAATCCTACCATCAGAAGGGCAGAGTCGTTCTTTGAGCATTGAGATCTACCCTCAGCAAGGTTGCATTCTTGTAGTTCCAAATTTTTTGCTAATTTAGAATCAGAATTGATNAGTGNGAGGAGTTCAGAATCGTCACCTNCGGTAGCNTTTTCTAAAGCCTCAATATATTGGTCTGAGATATCACCACGTACTATAGTGAATGTGTGAAACGGGTTTGTATTCGCCGAATTGAGCATTTCTTCACCCCCTCAACCTGAACGTTCACGTAGTTTCCTAAGACGTAATTCGAATTCGTCTAATTCTTCATCGGGAGGCTCAGGCTCTGAATCTTCGACTTCAATTAGGCTTTCTTGCATTTCAGTGATGTCCTCTTCGCTTGCTTCTNGTTCCGNTGCTGTGATGTCTTCTTCTAGTCGAGTGGTACTCTCCTCTTGCTTCGGTTCAGGCGTTGCAGTTTGCCGTATTGAGTCTGTTTTTCTTTTTGATTCCTTTACAACCTTTCTTCTTTGTACTGGGGCGTGGCTAGTCCTTCTTGGTTTGATGACGCCCAACAGCCAAAGTACGGCAATAATCAGTAAGGCCGTAGCAATTGAGTAAGTAGTGGTACTATCGATTGGTAGAATTTCTGGTTGATTAGAGAGAACTATTTCTGCTGTATTGTCCGAAGGGATGTCATCAATATCCCATGGTGCTTGGCAGGAGAAAGTGGCGTTNACAGGGATAGATTGGTCACCACTAGGTCTTGCTACTGATAGTTTAGGTGCCAAGGTGGCAGTAATGTCAACTGCAATGGTCTTTGACCAAGTGCCTTGGTTAAGTTCAACTCGACAATTAGGTTCTTCCATAATCTGGNAATTTTCTCGGTCAATCAGGACATTCAAGTCCCCAGAGTTGGTTTCTTCTATCCCAACGCCGATGTTCCAACCGCTAGCGCGGACGATATACTGCTTTGACTCGCTGGTCTGGAGTTTCCCTTCCGATGAGAAAACCAGCAGCGTTAGTTCATGAATTCCGGTTGTAGGACTCCAGCCGGTGGTGCTGAGGTTAGCATAGTCGGTAGTNCCTGCGGCAGTCGTTCCGTCGAGTTGGCTAATTAGACCTCCATCAGCGCTTCTGAGTATGATGGACCAAGTAAATGGTTCAGTGCCGTTTGCAATAGCACAGGTCACTAAAGGTTGGACACTTAGGTTGCTATCAAGGGTGCAGGATACTGGGCGAGTTGTTGCCACTTGCATATGTGCCGAATATGCTAATGTAACATCTCCCTGAGTGCTACTGGCAATGAGGGTTCCTTCACCATTTGGGGAGGGTAGAATCCATCCATTTTGTGTTGCTTCAAGTTGGGTTCCAGCAGAACTAACAGAACTGACAGCGGCTCCATGGAATTGGACAATNTTGTCATCTCCAAGTGCCCCCCACATCACGGGGCTGCTAGCCCAAGAGATTACTGAATAGGTGATGTTTGCATCACTTGTTATCACTTTACCGCCGGCATCAGTGACGCGAATCTGAATAGGGATGTTAGAATGATCCCAACCCGAATCCGGAATTAGGTCAATTGGAACCCCTTTCTGTTCCCCCCAAGCAAGAGAAACATTAGTTTCGACCGGACCCCAACCCAATGGCAATCCTAGGAGTTCAATGTGAAGTTGATTCGGTGCGTTACCTGTATTGGCGATAGTTACTCTTGGCATTCCGCCAGAATCACTAACAAGCCACCCTTCCCAGTTTGCGGGGGTTGTAGTCGAAAAATCATATGCCGGTTTCACTCTGACTGGTAAAATAGTCGTTCCTTCCCCTCTTCCATCTCCATTGCGGGCAACTATCATCATCTCAACACTAGGGCCTGAGATGGCTCCATCAGGGGGTTTAACGAAGATNGAGATGGAAACCGATTGTCCTGGGTCTAAGATGGGCAGGTCATTTGGTGNNGAGAGATTCCACCCTGCNGCGTTTATCGCTGCTGANAGATATGCACGAGANGGATAATTGCCACGTTGCTCNAATTCTAATGTGATGTTTGAGCCNNCNGGTTCTACATCCAAGTCGCTACCAGTTGCGCGCACTATCCAAAGTGGCAGTTGATTCACCTCTACATCTACNGTGAAAAGTTGTAATTGTAGCCCATCTGATGATAGAGCAAATTGAACGTGGGCGATAGTACCATTCCATGCCAGTTCTGGCACATTCAAGTCGATGATAATAGTCGTACTCTGATTGACATCGAGAATTCCACTAGAACCTCCGCTTATTTCCCAATCCGTTTGCGTGTCATTTCCAATCAGTGACAATGTCAGACTAGATGCAACATCAAGTGTGTCATCGAAGTTTCCTATGTTAGTTACAGAGAGGGTCAATGTTGTTGCTGTTCCGGGAGCCGTGAATACGCCTTCACCTGAAGGTAGAGATGCCGCTCCATCTAGTAAACTGACATTCCATCGGTGATCCTGTCTAGCTTCAACATCCATGAGTACCAAATCATAAACAGAATCATCACCTTGTGAGCGAAGTGAGAATTCAATCATCATTCCTTGGCGCGCTGGTGTATCAAGAGGGAGGGTGACTTGTACTGGCACCTGCCTAAGTCCAGCAGCGTTGATTGAATAATTAGGTGATGGGATATTGAAGACAATACCGGGGTCTTCGGTGAAGTTCTCGTTAGGTACCAACCGCGCCGTTAAGTCATAGTTATCAGGACCGTTTCCTGGATTTTCTAGCCTTAATACAATCCACGTCGCTTCAGAGACATTC
Organism: Methanobacteriota archaeon; assembly: GCA_002685895.1. GTDB lineage: Archaea > Thermoplasmatota > Poseidoniia > Poseidoniales > Thalassarchaeaceae > MGIIb-Q1. The sequence goes on along the minus strand of NYYK01000083.1, from coordinate 3,159 downwards.
ATCAAGAGTGGTGATTCGGTAGGGCTGATAATAGAAATATCTGATCGGAATACCTGCAATACCTGTATAGAGAAATCAATATTGTAGCCAGAGTGGTTGGAGGCATTAACTGAGAATGGATGGAATTGTGGTGGTGCATCAACTGGTTGGTCTAGAGTCAATGTTCCACTGAAAGTACCACCTTCCGAGCCGTGGCATGAGAGAAGCGATCCCTCAAGGATACAATCTCCTCCAGTCTGCCAATTCCAACCACTGATTAGCATACCACTAGTTTGCAAATCCCAAGAAAGATTGTCTATGTTAGCGGGAAGAGAACCATCGATATTCCAAGACAGTTGACTGGCTGGCACGGTTCTCATATTGTCAGGGCTGACACTAACCCCATTAGCGACGAATGTGATATCGATAGACCGACAGACCTCTTCTTCACCTGTGCCAATACAGATTGTCATCGTGGATGATACTGTATCTCCTAGAGTTGTTCCTCCCGGTACGGGAAGTTTTGCGTGTAATTCGAGTTGTTCTCCTGGTGCGAGAGTAATCATCGGTAGTTCCCCACTTGCATCGTGTAGGGTGAGGTTATTTCCCCATGAGGTTGGGTCCCATGCGCGATTGCTCACAGTTTCCTCCGCATTACCGAGATTTTCCACCAATAACCATGCACTAGCTGATGAGCCAGGTATTCCGTATCCAGTGGTATCTGATGTTCCCGAAGGGCCTCTGACTGAGAGCCCCCTAGTTCGATTAGCTTCAACTGGGAGAATAGATGAGACTGAGACGTTTGCATCTTCATCTAAAGTCATGGTGACGCCGAGGTGGCCAGCATCTGAGCCAAGGGCCTCTGTGGGCGCTGTGATTCTAAGAGTGGCAGTCCACGGCTGCTCGGCTTGAATCTCGATTGAGGAGGAGCCGCCGTTAGTGATATCTTGTACAGTCCAATTTGAAGGGAGGTTTGTCGAATCAATTGACATACTCCAAATACCTGATAATCTCCCTGTTGAACTGACGGTGATGTCAACATCTTTGCTGAATCCTGGATCTACTCGAGGAGGGTCAACAGGCATTCCAATTGAGACATCATATGGTTCAACAATCACGAGTTCGACGGTCTGCTCATCATTGTCATACCTCGCCTGAGTGAGGTTACTATGGGGGTCAACAACGATTTTAGCGGTGTGACTGCCCAATGTTGCTATCAAATCGTAAGAGAAAGTGGCAAAGTTACCGTTGCCTGTCGGGGCGACAGGTTCCATTTCAGCAATCAGTTCTCCATAGACTTTCACACCATCATAGTATAACGCGGCGTCAACAGATTCTCCAGTAGATTCAGTACCAACATTTTCTATGTATGCCGTAGCAGTAAATGTTTCACCTGGGTCTGGCTGGCTAGGTGTGAATTGTACCCCTCTACCATCAACAAAGGGTCTGACATCTGCGGCAGCACGTGAAACCAATGTATCGCCAATCAAGATGTCAAGTGCGCCATCGCCATCAAGGTCAGCCAAGGCTGGTGCGGCCCAAGTGCGATGAGGGAGGGCTAATTCATCAGTCCAACCCATGCCCACTCCTGCTTGTGTTCCACTATCCCCATCCCATGCCCAAAGTGTTCGACCAAAGGCGAGAAGAGTTTCTGGTGCTCCTTGTCCATCGAGGTCAAGGTGGAATGGTGGTGATGTGCCAATCTCATCGTTCGGGTTACCCGAACTTCTATCCATTGTGTGAGAGAATTCTAGTGAAGGACCAAGTGCGGCAGTTACATCATGGCATCCTGCAACTCCTTTTCGATCTGTATCTACACGATACCAAGTGACCCAGCAAACACGGTCATCAATACCATCATCGTCGCTGTCAAAGACATCGGGTGGTGCTTCTCCAAAACCATTAGTTGCTCTAAATGACCAGAGTTCAGATGCATCGTTAACTTCCATGCCTACATATTCTGCACCATCTCCACTACTCCCTCCATCAATATCGGTAGGGATGGTGATGACCATTTCAGCGCCGGGCGTTCCATCAAGTTCAGCAACGACAGGGCCGGGCAATCTGATGTGGGGGGAATCAGTATTGCCGTCAAGATTGTTCAGCGTGACTCCACCCCAATTTGGTGCGCCATTGGTCCCATCTAGTCGCCAGACCCAGAGATTCCCATCATCTGGATCGATGGTGGTTAGTAGGACGGCAGAGTTTGTATCATCTATTTTCACCCACGCCGGGTCGGATGGAATTTCTCCATGGTCTAGGTTGACTTGCCAAATTGGAGTAGGTACTCCACCAGCAGGCAGAGGCAATGCCAATACCACAACTTGTTCATTCCCTTCATTAACGAGTGAATAGATTGCTTCGGAGGTGCCATCTAAATCCAAGTCTCCAAGCAGAATCTGCGTCCCTACCTGATGGTTTGCCAAGATGTATGGTGAAGGAACTGTTATTCCCAAATCAGGGTCAGTATAGGACCAGAGTAACTCTGTTGTATGGCTACCTCCACTATTCCATCCAGCCTCGCCACATTGGATGGTTGGCGACCAAAGTTCGGTGTTGAAGGTACCTTGGGCATCATAAGCGACAAGAATTTCCAATTTCCCATCATCATCCACATCGATGATTGCAGGTGCTGCCTTTACTGAGTCAGTGACTCCTAAATCAACTTCCCACGCTTCCCTGCTTGTATCGCCCTCAATGATACTGAGGAATGAATGAGTGGAACCACCGGATTCACGTTCAGAAACTAATGCGGTGAAGAGGTGGCCTGCTCCACAACGTTCGTTTGCATCACCCGTTATCACGATGTTATTGGTGAAATCACCAACAACAGAAGCTAATCCCTGTGCTCCATAACTACTAGTTGAGAAATGCTGCCAATTCACTTCTGGGTCTTCAACTGTCATCAATAGAGTGACGTTTGCAACACTTCCCGACCCTGGTCCACCATTTGTTCCATGTTCCGGTGCAGTAGCGTTGTGTGAAGGAAATCTACCAAATTGAGGCCACGCTTCTCCTCCATCAGACCAAGCCTCAGGTCCACCACCGGAAAATAGTGGTTCAGCAACCTCTTCCATATCCGAGGAGATGTGCGTAAAGGGTTGAGATTGTAACAACATTAGTAGGGTGAAAAGTAGTGCAAAGAAGCACTCATTCCGGCCACTTCGGTTACCACTAGGT
>NYYK01000082.1 GCA_002685895.1 Methanobacteriota archaeon | reverse complement strand
GCGTGTTATAGCTGCAGTCATACCGCCGCCGCTACTGAAAATTGTATCATAACAGGTGTTTGAACCACACCCACTTGCTCTCTCGTCTAATCGGTCACCCCAGTAGGAATCTGGTGCTCCGCCAGTGGTCCAAGGCCAATTGTAGTTAGCAGTGTTACCTGCTCTAGTTGTATCAGTATCCCCGTAACTCAATGATTGGTAAGAAATATAGACAAAACGATCAGGGAAATCATTCTTTAATTTGTGATGTGCAGGTGAGCCATATTGATAGCAAAATCCACAATTATCAGATGTAATATACTGTGAAAATACGACATGTCCAGGATCTGATGCCCCATACACTACATCTTCCGTTTCCAATGCAATTACAGATGACTCATTTTCAGCCTCTTGCACCGCATCGATTAGAGCCCCCCAGCTCATCAATACCATTAGTGCAGTCAAAATCAATGGGGCTACGCTATGCCTTACCATAACTATGGCTGAAGGTTAACTTGATATTAAGTAAAGTGGGAGGATGGATTGGTAGACTTCACGTTATTAGTGACAATATTATGTTATTTATCTAATAATTGTAGGCTTTCAGTCATGCGTTCGCGCGCACACGCACGAGAAAACGAACCTAAGAGCCATCCAAAATCGTTCTTTCTACGCCGGCGAGATCTTGAAGACGATTCCAAAACGCCAATCTATCTGATTCTGCACTAAATATTGCCTCACTTGGTTCTCCATCTTTGAATTGTTTTCTGAAGCGTCCTTCTGTTACTGCAAAATCACGGAATCGCACCTCCTCAAATTCGCCTTCATCGTTCTTTTTACGATGCCAATCTTTGTTCGGACTTGGATTTCCTTTGAGACTCCATTTATCCTGCATCCTTGGCCCCTTACGTGGGTCAAAGACGAAGATTGGGAAGGCACGAGTATCCACAGCCAACCTTGCTTGTCGATTCGCCGCATCATCTCCAACACCATGCTCTGGCTGACATGTCGTGTACACACTGATAACTGAGGGGCCATCAAATTCATTGGCTTCCATAATGGATTTGTAAAAATGATTAGGGAGAGATGTTACAGTCTGTGCAACATAGACATCCGGATGCATTGCCGCAATCGCACCAATCTCTTTGCGGCGTTCGGTTTTACCATGAATCATCTTTCCATGTGCTGAAAACTTTGCATCTTGTCCAGTAAAAGTGGCCGTGGAAGCTTGTCCCCCTGTGTTTGAATATACTTGAGTATCAAGAATCAAAACGTTGACATCCATGCCAGATGCAAGTAATCGTGAAAGAGAGCCAAAGCCAATATCAAGCATTGCACCATCACCACCAACAACCCACAATTTCTTGTTTTGCCAACCAAGTTGATNCCANCGAGCACGNACACCCATNGCATCNGTAGNNCCNTTNTCNAACANNGANTTNGTCCAAGGAATATCCCATGGNTTNAANGGATANGTTGANCCNTATACNGTNGANCANCCNGTNGAATTNACNANNCCAAANTTNTCNNTNCCGNANACAAATCCGGTTGCNGCNGCCATCATNCNTANAGCNGTNGCNTCNCCACANCCNGCACAAGANCCNGCNCCACCAACATANAGNAGAGATTCNTCNGCNAGCATCATGTCCATCAATGACCTTTCATTGATGAAATCGTGGTCTGTTGGTCCTAGTGCCTGATAAAATTCCCACAATTTTCTATGATGTTCCATNCCATACTTTTCCTTGCCAACCATTGCTAGAGCATTTTTGTCCCCACATACCTCAACACATTCAGAGCATCCCTTACACTTTGATGGGTCAATAAATATGCCAAACCTACCAGGTTTCTGTCCTTTCTTTTCCCGATTATCCCAATACTTTCGAGTTTTTGGCCAAAGGGTGTTCATCTCTTCCTGTTCTGATTGTGGAAGAATGTTGAGATGGGTATTGAGAGTTTCTTCATCTACTACTTTTCCAAGAATTGCTGTGTCCGGGCACATTGTAACACAATCCATGCAGCCAACACAAGATTCAGAGATGAATTCTGGAATTTCAGGCGCAATGTATGAGAAATCTCGGTAGCGTCCGGAACCTGCTGCGATAATTGAGCGGGCATGAACCGAATCTGCAGATAGACTGTCAGATGCCGAGCCATCGTTGTAAGCGTTGATGATTCGATTTTCAAAATCCTCAATATCGAAGAAATCTTTGTCATGTGCAGTTGGAAGCCGAATGCTCATAATTCCACCTCCAGCGAATCTAGTTCCTCTGCAGTGATGATTGAAACCTCTTCATATCCGCGACGGACACAAGTTAGATTGTCTGTGACAACTTGTTCACCGCGTTTACCGAAATACTTGCGCAGTGATTTTTCAATTGAAGCATACATCTGTTGATCATCAACTTCACTAGCAAATGGTGTGCATTTGAGGAATATGCCGAGAAGTACAATCCCTTGCATTCTAACTACTAAGTCAACACTACTACTCACTTCACGAGCGATTTTTGCGGTATCAAGATACAAAATATTCAAATCACGGTCAGAAATTTCCTTTATCGCACTTGCAGGAAGGCTCTGTACCACCTGTTCAGCAGAGGTTGCTGTTGATTGGATAAATACACTTCCACCATCCTTCAAGCCCTTTAGAGGATTACCAGTTACGAAGGCATTTTCATCTTGGACTGCGATGAAGTCAAGAACATCTAATTCATGGTGGATGCGAATCCTTTCATCGGCAATTGTTAGATAGAAATTAGTTGGTAATCCCTTCTTTTCAGAACCATATTTTGGGAATGCTTGTACCCGCTTTCCAAACAANTCAGCAGATATNGTTGCAATGATTTTNTTGGTTGTTACGCTACCAAATCCACCTACACTGTGACCCCTCATACTGAAGGCACTATCTGGGCGACCATCGTACTCATGTGTGCGCTCTAATGCCGTTGGGTGGTCAATTCCAAGAGTGATGTAATGTGGTTCCTCGCCACTTGCTAGCAAATCATAAGTTGCGATAATATCTGATGATGTGACATCTCTTGAACCAAGGCCATATGAGCCGGTGAATAGTTTAGGATTGAAACCTGCATCAAATAACGCAGTTTTGACTTCCATTGTTAGTGGATTATCTGCTGCCATAGGGTCATCCATTCTCTCAAGGACTGCTACTGCCTTACATCCACCAATCATGCGAGCTATTTCTTCGCTAGGGAAAGGACGGAAACATGTGACATGNACACATCCCACTTTGCGACCTTGTTCACGCAGATAGTCTACAACCGCTGTTGCGGTCTCTATCATTGAGCCAATGCCCACTATTGCGTACTCTGCATCTTCCATCATATAGCCGTCGATTAAATCGTATTTACGACCCGTTAAGTCGCTAAATATCTGCATTGATTCAATTACTGCTGGCTTGACTAAATCGATGAAATGACGTTGAGCAATCTTGCCTTTCATGTAAGCATCCTGATTTTGAACTACGCCTGTCATGATCGGATTATACGGATCAAACATATTACGAAGTTTGGTTGCTGGGTCACCAACGAAATCCCGCATCATTTCTGGTTCAATCAACAATGCGTTTTCTATTGTGTGAGTTGTTAAGAATCCATCTTGAACGTTCAAGAATGGTGTTGAACTTGCTTCAGCGACCCTTCTACAAATTAGTGCAAGGTCTCCTGCTTCCTGAGCATTGCGAGCAAAGAGAATCCCCCATCCCACATCTGACACACCCATTATGTCATCGTGACCAGCATGAACATTGAGTGACTGACTAGTCATTGCTCTTGAGCCAATATGGAATACAATTGGAAGCCGTTTACCGCTAATAACATAGAGAACTTCTTTCATCAAAATAAGGCCTTGACCACTCGTAAAATTAGTAACGCGGCCACCAGCAAGTGCAAATCCTTCTGCTGCAGAAGCTGACGAATGTTCTGATTCCGGCTCAATGAAAGCAAGTCTGGTACCCCAAAGATTCTCTTTTCCGTTTGAAACTTCCATATTGTATCCAACACCCATGGTGGTGGAGGATGTAATAGGATAAGCGCACGAACCATCTGTGATGTGACTCTCAACCCATACGATATTACCCGCACCGTCAGTAGTGGTGGGGATTCCTGGATACTTCACGTCAGCCACTAAATCACCTCTCTTTTGCATCATCAATATGGGCTACACGACCCGTAGGGTCGATGCCACGACTTGGGAGGGTCATATTACGGTTTGTAGGCAATAAACTAATTTTATGATAGGGATTTATGCAGAGGAGGTATCCATTTCCCACCATCTCTCTCATGGTCTAGCAAGTGCCAGTAAAGTGAATCAATNNGGTAGTTTTGATCTAGAATTACCCGCTCAGGTGCACAGGAAGTGTTTTGCGTTATTTTTCTCCATCTTCGCGCTGCAATTATGCGGAGAATTGGAATTCTGAGAGCGGGCCCTGTTATGGGTATACCAGCCCAAATTTTCCACTGTCGCTCAACTATTCCCTTACGGAATAACATGATTTTTACTGCCCTCCAATCCTTCTGCTGACCTGCTTTTTTGCGCGTAATAAAAGAGTTGTTTACTGAAGAATCAAGAACAATTCCTTCGCGGCTCAACACATCGACCATCCATGGCGCAATATATCCACCTGGTGCTCTGAACCAAGGTCTAAATTGATCTCCTGCAAAGGTGANCAANCGCGANATTGAAATTGATAAATCGTGATGAAATGCTGCTNTATCTTCAGGCCATGCGGACCAACAACGATGTCTGTTTCCNTGTGTGCCAATTGTTACCAAATCATCATTTTGCAATANTGTNCGCAAGCGNGTNGCAAAACGCTCATCATCAAGTTGTTCTGCAATTACGAACAGCGTGACTGGTAATCCCTTACCAGCACCATTTCTCCATTTCATGAAACCATCCCAACCTACTTCGAGAGATTCACTCATTCGGTAGGGTAGGTCAGTACTCCCCTTCTTTGTGCGAGTTGGGTGGCCATACCGCTTGGGATGATGGCATGTGTCATCGGTATCAAGAGAGAGCCACACCACAGCATCACTTGAGACGCCGGAATCATTGAGAGGAAGCCGAGGTAAAACAAAAGTGATGTGCGGACGCAGTTTTCCAGCAACTTCTACTTCNCCATCAGCCTCGGGTGCTCGGATTCCATTCCAAGCTTTAACNAATGAATTACATGTTGCAAGGCCAGCCTCATTATTGGGGTCAACAGTAATCTCTACTGCAGTAGGGCCACCTTGNGTNGTGGATAACCAATCAAGCACTTTCATTGAAGTTCGTTTAGCTATGCCGCGACGGCAAGCACTACGACGAACCCAATATCCAACATTCCAATGTGCTCTCTGTGTGCGAGTGAAGCGATCAAGAGCAAGAAGGCCTAGGAATGTTTCATCATTACTATCTATGATTGCCCAATGATATGCCCTACCCGTTTTTCCCATTTGATTTACATCGATGAGGTAATCTTGCAATTGCGGCAACATCTCTTCCTCAATATTGTACCAAGGAAGTCCGTGAATTACTTCTGGTGTAGATTCCTCGAAGGCTTCAACCAACGCTTCAAGATACATTGAACCTACTGGTCTGAGTACCAAATCATCATCGACGATGAGTGTTGGAATCGTGCGCATTATGTTACTGGAATGGTTATGTGGTGTTATGATTTTGCTAAGCACAAGTGCCTGAAAAATATCAAATTAGAGGGTGATTGTATTGCAAAACCTCGCCACGGTCAAGAACAAGTAAACGATCTGGTTCGAGTTCAATCCAATGTTCTCCAGTGAGTTCCTGTGTAGAAACTAGGGCGGCTCCGCCATACGATTTAGAACGGCGGATTAGGTAAATTGGCTTACCCGGATAGTGATGAAAGGCGTACAACATACTACCATCACTAATTAGCAAATTTAGATTGATATCTTCTCCATAGGTCTCAAACACCGTTGCAATTGCGTGTTTCAAAGCGGGAATTGTGCCACGTATTTCCCCTCGCGACTGATAACACTCAATCTCGTCCATGATGTGATTGAATATTTGTTCTGAATCAGTATCGCCTTCAGCCATAGGGTGATCTTCAGCGCCGGTGACCCAACCATTATGGGCAAAAATCCAATCTCGGCCATGATATTGTCGAATAAACGGGTGACAATTGCAAGTAATATGGCTACCATGCGTAGCATAACGTACGTGTGCAATGAGATTCGTGCTACGGGCTTCTTCAATTGATTCTAGGAATTGTTCAGAATAATCCGCTCGCCCGGGTGCGCGCTCTATACGAGCGGTACCCCCTTCATACCAACCAACACCCCATCCGTGAGGATTTCGTGAGGCAAAACCAGCGAAACGTGGTAAACTCCGTGTCGCTCTGTCTTCTTGATTACAACTCATTCCAAATAAATCGCACATAAAAGACTAGATGTTACCATCCTTTATGAACCCATCAAATTATTTTCACATTCCAAGACTGGTTAGTGCCGTTGCAACATGTTGGTCCTCAGGGTGGAGGGTTCGTGCAGATTCCAGCATTCGACGAAGGGCTTCGTCTCGTCCTAGTTTCTTGAGCACTACGCCCACATGAAAGAGGATTTCCTTGCGGTCACCCAAGTGAGGACCTAATTTATCGAGACTACGTGACGCCTCATCGAGATTACCCGCTTTGACCGACTCCATCACCTGCCTTAATTCACGTTTGACTGTCAAATCATCGTGGGCTTCTTGCTGAGGCCATGGCCACATTTCACCATCACGACTTGGTGTAGTGGCTTGGGATTCCTTAGCATCAACATCGAGATCTAAATCTTGTTTGAATGCATTAGAGGTTGGCCGATTTTCTGGTGGGGTCGGAAGCGCTGGTGCTGTTGCATTTTTTGTTGATGTTGTTTCTGAATCAGTTGAGGGTGTTTGGGGGATATTTGGAATTGGTACTGGGGTTTTGGGTGAGGAATCGCTGGTTGGTGTTGCTGGTAATTTAGGTGCTTCTGCTCCATTAATACTTGTAGTAGATTCTTTCGGTAATTTTGGAATCACTGGCTTAGCAACTGGGGTGGCTGTAACAGTGGGGGTTGAGGATGGCTCAGGTGTTGGCTCAGGTGTTGGCTCAGGTGTTGGCTCAGGTGTTGGGCTTTCTTCTTGAGCTGGCGTGGCCTCCACGGGTGGTTCGTCATCCTCAGGTACATCTGAAGGATCGGATAGAGGGCCTTCATCATCGGAAGACGATTCTTCCGCACCAGAAGGAAGGAGTGGAACAACCAAATCAACACGATGCTCGGGCTCTTCAATGGGAGATAAGTGCTCATTAGAAGTAGGTACCACGAATTTTTCAACATTCTTTGGTGCATCTTTGGAAGTCAACTCATATTCCCCATCTTCCAACTCTTCTGCAACTTTCCTAACTGGTTTGGGTGTATCTGCCTCTATTGAAGCAAAATTTGGTGATTGTGAAAGTGTTACAGAATCAGAATCATCTTCGTATTGACTAACATCAATTGCCACATCATCGATTTCAAAAGTATGGCGAGACCAATCAACAATCTCACCTTCTTCATCCTCCTCCTCCTCTGCAAGAAGTTCATCAAACAGGGTGCTACTAGCTTCTTCTGAAACGGCTATTTTCTGTTCAAGAGTAGTTTTCCCAAGTTGGTGATAACATTTGGGGCATTCAACGGTGTCTTCGGGAGATACCTCTCCGCATAGAGGGCAAGTTAGACCAGACTCATCCTTACCCTTACGCCATCGTCCAAACATAAGTCTCAGTCACTATCCGCGCACAATTCTGCTATAATACTCACCACTCAATGGGCGCATATTCGTTTCGCCTACGGCGGTTTCCTGTAATTGGAAGGTTGAAGGGCGATTGGCGCGCCGAGCCAATCGTGGCAGATGAAAAAAGAGGTGAGGTGCGGCGGCTCAAGCCAAATCCAAATTCTGCTTCAAGCAGGAAAGATTCTGATGAGCCAACCATACGTTTCATTCGAGCCCAAGATTTTCACAATCGCTACTCTCGACTAATAAAATGGGAATTAGAAGATGAAATGGCGCAGGTAGATGAGCGATTGCGCAGTTGGTCAAAACAGAAATTATTGGCTCATGGCTATGCTTTACTTGAACTTCAAGCAAGAAATAGTGGCTGGCTATTTGGAGAACGCGTCGTCAAATTTCATGCTGGTAAAGGAAAAAGCCTTGGAAGCCACCGCTTTTCTCATGGAGATATCATCACGATTTGTCGCACAGACCCTGTGAAAGAAATACCGATTGAAGGAATCGTTCTAATGCGAAAAAGGAATTCTCTATCAGTTGTTGTTTCTGAAAATTTAGATAAAATTCGTTCTGGTACCTGGCGTATAGATCGTGGTGCCAACAGAGTTGCTCACGATAGAATGCAAGATGCACTCCGTGAGATTCTCAGAGATGAACCACCAACTCCACTGGCAGACCTTCTGCTAGGTCGACCAAGAGATGTCAATGAATCTGCAGAAAGTAGACCACAATTTCGTGGCATCAAAAGCCGTGAAGTATTTGCTCCCACTGATTTGAATGAAAGTCAAACCACCGCTTTCTACGCCTCGATGAACAACCGTCTAAGTCTCATTCAAGGCCCACCCGGAACTGGAAAGACTCACACCGCAGTTAGGATTCTTAAAGGATGGACAGAGCAAGGTACTGGACCCATTCTAGCAGCAGCTGATAGCAATGTAGCAGTTGATAATCTGCTTGAGGGGTTGCTCAAACTAGGTGTTAAGGCAGTGCGGGTTGGACAACCTGTGAAAGTGCGAGCACAATTGAGAGGAGCGACTGTTAGGGCAAGAGTTGAGGAACACCCCTTACAAGAAGAGGTGCGAGAATTAATTGGCCTTCAAGAGAACTTGCAAAGGAGGCTTCCAGCACTCAAAGGAAAAGAGAGGGGGCTTGCTCACCGCGACCTCAAAATGGGATGGAAAGATATTCGCTCACTCGAAGAAGCAATGGCCGAGGATGTTCTCAATAGTGCTGAAGTCGTCTGTTCCACCTGTATCGGTGCAGGTCATATGATTCTTGGAAATAAAAAATTCTCAAATATCCTGATAGATGAAGCGACACAAGCAATTGAACCAGCAACCTGGGTGCCTATCATGCGTAGTTGTCGAAGACTTGTTTTGGTTGGTGACCATCGCCAATTACCACCGACAGTAATCTCTCGAAGAGCAGAAGATGACGGATTACGTCTCAGCATGTTTGAGCGCTTAGTTGAAATCGGCCTTCAGCCTCATATGTTGAATACCCAATATAGAATGCATCCTGTGATTTCTGAATACTCATCTGCTAGATACTACGACAATCAACTTGAGAACGGCGTCACAGCTCAAGAGCGACCTGCACCTGCAGGATTTCTCTGGCCTGATTGGGATGCGCCTGTTGCATTTGTTCCAGTAGATGGTGCTGAAGAATT
>NYYK01000081.1 GCA_002685895.1 Methanobacteriota archaeon | reverse complement strand
TTCGGGTTCTGTAAGATTGACACCGGTATCAGGACTAATTTCCTCAAGCACAGTAAATAATAACGTATTTACTAATAGTGGTTCAAATTCAACTCCAATGCTTTCAATTTCAAATATTGCTATATTAACATTAGATAACAATAACCTACATGACTTAGATGCCTTGGTGGGAATTTCTATTGAGGATGTAAGATATTTATCCGTGTCAGAAAACAATTTATCTGGTCTTAATATTGCAATTACTGTTGATGAATCTAATACTGGTTCAATGCAGAGTGCTACCTTTGATGACAATTCATTTACAGAGATTGATACTTATGCAATAGAAGTGCCAACTGTAACAGGGGCAACAGTAAGTGTAAATCAAAATTGGTTTGGAACAACTAATATTTCTGCAATTTCTGAAATGATACAAGGAGATACTCAAATTGGCGAGCAGTGGAATTCATGGCCAGGCGAGGACACAGACAACGATGGTTGGGCGGATGAATTTGATTTGTGTTCTGGACATAACGACGCTGTTGATGTAGACGCAGACGGCATTCCAGATGGTTGCGATTCATTGATTGATAGTGACGATGATTCAATATCAGATGGAGTAGATAATTGCTTGACACAACAAAATACCGACCAAGCGAATCATGATGGTGATGTTTACGGTGATTTATGCGATTCTGATGATGATAACGATGGAATGTTAGATACAGAAAACGGCGAACAATTAGACATGTGTCCTCAAGGGCACTTAGGTTGGGTTAGAACTCAAGTAACAGATCCTGATAACGATGGCTGCCATAATTATCACGAAGATGATGATGATGACAATGATGGAATTTTGGATGATGTCGATTTATGCCAAAGAAGCATACAACTTAATTGGGAATCAAACCAAAGTACTGATTATGATGGTGATGGTTGTATAGACGATTCAACAGAAGATAATGATGATGATAATGACAATATAGACGACGATGTCGATTTATGCCCCAACGGTGAGTTAAATTGGATTTCAATTAGAGATACAGATTTTGATGGCGATGGTTGTCTAGATGTTCTAGAGGACTTCGACGACGATAATGATGGAGTCTTAGATGTGCGTGATGATTGCCCTAATCAATATGTGAATAATGAAACGGATTTAGATGGTGATGGTTGCATTGACACCAACAACGAAGCATCATCCTTTACAGAACGATTGATGGTGGGCGAACCAATGGCCATGGCTATTGTTATGATACCAATACTATTGATGTTCGTAGTTGGAACTAAATTATATGTCAATCAAATAAATAGAGACACGAAAAATCGCTTGCTAGTTAGTGTTGGTAACGCCGAAACACCTCGGAGATTAAGAGAGCTTTCAAACCGCGCTAATGAGATATTCTTAAGCAAGGCAATTACGAAATCACACCACAACGAGATTCAAGAAGCGATTGAAGAAAGACGCGAATTATTTGAAGAAAGCGAATTGAAAGAGTCAGAAGAAATTGAAGTGAATTTAGAGCGTGTTTTAACTAAAGCAATCGCACTTGGTTTAACTACTGAAAACGCGGTCAAACGCATGCACCAAAACATCAAACAAGGTAAATTTGAGCCCAAACACTACTTAGATATGTGGAGCGAAAGAATCGATAAAGATTCAAGCACAACGGCACCCGTTGAAGAAGATACAACCGCCGACGATGAAGAATTAGATTCAACCCCACCACTTTCAAAAACATCCCTTTCTAAATTGAAGAAAGACGAGTTGGTTGCATTAGCTAAAGACAGAGGTATGTTGACTAGTGGCACTAAAGCAACAATCATCGATCGCCTTCTAGAAGATGAAGATATTGAAGAAGTAACTAAAGTATCAACTCCAGTAACCTCTCTCTCTGCAAAGAGTGAATTATCTAAGTTGAAGAAAGATGAACTGGTTGCATTGGCTAAAGAAAGAGGTATGTTGACTAGTGGCACTAAAGCGACCCTAATCGAACGTCTTCTACCAGGTACGACCCGCACCCTAGGTGGCGAAGAAGAGTAAGCCACCTCTCGTGACTACAACGCCCGCCGTTGGTTTGAAATCTAAACCACCCCACGAACGAATCAAGCAGGGGTTGCCAAGCTTGGTCAACGGCGCTGGGATGAGGTCCCAGTCCTCAGTGGTTCGCAGGTTCAAATCCTGCCCTCTGCATCATTTTTGATTTAAATTATCATAATTATATTTCAATATATCATACAATATTTTAGCAATATAGTAACCAAAAAAAATCAAGAAAATTAAGATGGGGTACTCCCACCATACCATATATCTCGCAGGAGTTATGATAAATTAATTATCTGATATTCAGAACAATTCCCTAATATCTCAAACCCAACCCTCACAAATAAGATGCCCACCCGCAGAGATGAAGGTGAGGCTATGGGTGAAAACATTCCACTCGGCAGGATGTTCATCAACGATGAGATGAGGGCTGCAGTAAGTGAAGTCTTAGATTCTGGAAGATGGATAAAAGGCGCACATTCTAAGGGGTTTGGCAAAGAGTGGGCTGCATATTGTGGTGCACTAGCAGGGACTCCCTGTTCTAATGGCTCAACAGCTCTAATTGCTGCGCTTAGGTTGCTAGATGTCGGCTCGGGGGATGAAGTCATAGTTCCATCACATACATTCATTGCTAGTGCTACTTGTGTTGACCAAGTAGGGGCTACACCAATTTTCGTGGATGTTGAAGAAGAATATCACACACTTTGTCCAGATGCAGTAGAAGCAGCAATCAACTCATCCACGAAGGCGATTATTGCAGTTCATCTCTATGGGCAACCCATAAGCCCACGAATATTTGAAATTGCTAAAGAGAATAACATACCAATCATTGAGGACAGCGCCCAAGCACATGGGGCGGAACTCAACGGCCAACGCATAGGTGGTATTGGTGACTTGGCCACCTTCTCATTTTTCCCTAGTAAGAACATGGCAGTAGGTGGTGATGGTGGAGCATTACTCGCTAATCGAGAAGACCTTGCAGACAAAGTGGGCATGGTTGTTGATCATGGCCGCCTAGATAAATATCGACATGATTTTCTCGGCTCAAATTTCCGCCTTTCAGAAATACAATGCGCAGTAGGAAGAATCCAATTAAAACACCTCGATGATTGGGTAAAACGCAGGAATATAATTGCTGAAAATTTCAATAGCAAATTTGAAAATTTGAATTGGACAATTATACCCGCAATAAGACCGGGGGCACTACACGCTTGGCACCAATATGTCCTACGTGTTTCAGACCGTGAAAAGTTCATGAATCACATGGATGAATGTGGTGTTTCAACAGGAATCCATTATCCACTACCTTGCCATCTTCAACCCCTTTACCAAAACCACCCACAACATTTCGAAGGAGCACTTCCTGTTACAGAAGCAATTTGCAATAGTGTAGTATCAATACCAGTTCATCCACACCTTACTGATGATGAAGTTGAGCAGATTATTTCTGCAGTTCTTAGTTATCAACCCTAAGTTCTGTTTGAAAGTGGGTTGAGAGCTAGCGCATAATTTGACCAATTTTCCCCATCCTCTGTCACTTCTTTTCCAAGCCAAGTGGGTATCATGAGGGGATAATCTGGTGTGGGGATTTCAATTTCTACTATGATTAGCCCGGAATTATCACCCTCGAAACAGTCAATTTCCCAGTTGAGGCCCCCTTCCGCGGGCAAAACATACCTCTTTTTCACAACAAAAGGATATTTATTTGAATTTATAATTAGAGACACTTCATTGTAGTCAACTTCTTCCTCAAATTCGATCCTTGTTGCACCATCGGCGGCCCCTTTTACAGTCGCATACGCTTGATTTCCCTTTATTCGTAAGCGAAACGTAGTTTTTGAATCATGCAACAGGGCATCAATTTCATCAATACCACTAGGCCAAATGTTCAACCAAATATCAAGGGGAGGGTAACATTGAACGATATCAATCCCGCCAGCACCTGTAGCGCCCACGTAAAGGTGTGCGGGCGACTTGTTTTGAATCAAAAATCTTCTCTCTATCTCAACCCCCATATATACTCCCTGGTGGCCATCATCCGTCATTGTTTCGGGGGGTTGCTTTGAAGAACCAACAACTCTAGCAGGTACTATGGGCGAACCACGTCGCTTACAGTCTGGTATTGTGGATGTTGATTTTGGGGAAAGAGTGACTGTTGTTGAGCCAACCAATCTCTATGGTTGTAATTTAGGTGATGATGTATTCATTGGCCCCTTTGTTGAAATTCAGAGTAATGTATCAATCGGTGCACGAACAAGGATTCAATCTCACGCATTCATTTGCGAACTAGTTAGTGTTGGTGAAGATTGCTTCATCAGTCATGGCGTGATGTTCATCAACGACCCGTTCCGAATTGGCGGCCCTGCTCGTGGTGATCAAACCCAATGGAAAGAAACCACCATCGGAAATCGGGTTAGTATCGGCACGAATGCTACATTAATGCCAGTAACGATCTGTGATGACGTAGTCATTGGTGCGGGTGCTGTTGTCACCAAAGATATCATTGAATCTGGTACATATGTTGGCAACCCAGCTAGAAAAATAAAGTGAATACCACCCAGTTATTTGATTGATGAAAAATCAATTAATTCGATTAAATTATAAATAATTCGTATTAATTTTGTAAAATATAGATATTTGAATTAAAATCAATATTTTAGTTCACTGAACCCATTTTTCGTGGGCAAATTAATGTTCATGGAGATCCATTATTCACAAACAAACTTCTAACAAAATAACTTTAATTTGAATTAATATACAATATATTGTAAAACTAGTAATTTTTAGTAATTATTAATAATCGAGTCAGAATCCGAGTCATATGGGTACACCCATCACTCTTCCTCCAGTTCTCATAGAGAAATTAGTAAAGGGGGCGAATGAACAAGATCTTTCAATAAGCCAATTTTGTCAGTTATTGCTAGAGAATTATTTTCAAGATGAGAACAATTTACAGCACCTAGAAGTAACTACACCTAGCTTACTTTCGTTATTGTCTCTAAATAATTTAGATGAATCATTATTGAATATAATTATCAAAGGCCGCCCGTATACAGAGGGAGCACTATCAGGACACATTAACAGATTATTTCCTTTGAAATTTGGTTGTAGATTTCTTTGGTCATTGTTAGATGAAGATGGAATGGGTCCCACAATTACAGAATTTCAAAAAGCAATGAAGTCACAAATCATCCCGATTCGATCATTGTTGAAGGGCATTGATGAAGAATGTGGCAGAGCAAGAGGTGATCGGATCCATTCGTCATTCCCCAACAATGAGAGATATGCGATTAACCGTTTTTTGAATAATTACATGATACGACAAATTAGGGGCCACGAAAACCGGCCATCTGGGGCGCTCTTTGATTTTGGTTTAATTGACGTTTCAAATGGCCGCATACAGTTTACTGAAGTGGGCAAACAATTTGTGCAGCAGCATAATCCAATAATTGATAATTTAAATGGAAACAACTCGGCTTTATCTAGAGAGGAACAAATACTACTTGTTTCACATATTAGCGGCAATATGGTAAAGGAATGGCATTTCATTAGACATGTATTAGATGGTATTCATATTGGCTCCAACACACCATCATCTTTACTTACAAGAATAATGCGTAGATATGGCCCAGGAACTAAAGCAAATTGGAGTGAATCAGTAGTTCCACATATGAGAAGTGGAGTACTTGGAAGGATACAATCCCTTGGCTTTATCGAGCGCGCTTTTACAGCTAATCGAGTAGAGTACACTATCACACTTGCAGCATTACAAATTATCGATGGCGATTAATCTAATTTTCTTCACCTCTATTTTTTTCCAAATTTAGACAATATCATAATAAACTCTGCCATGACTCTAAAGAGTCATGGCAATTTGGTCGACTTACATTCTTTTTGGGATATTTGCCATGTTATTTGGATATGGGATATACTGCGTATTTTCATCAGAGGCAAATCCTGCACACGCTAGTCGCTTGATTAGTAGCAGAGCATCGCCCGTTCATATTTCTGAACCGCGGCCATCGAATTTTGCACTAGAAGACACAATCAATGAAATACCCGAATCTCCACAACAACCAACTCCCGAACCGAGTGAGGAAATTACAGACCCACTTCCAGATTTAGGTGATGAAGATGAGGGTGAACCCGAAGTTAAAACAATTGATACCGCATCTATCTTAGCTGACATTGATAAGAAATGGCAAATGAAAGGTGAAGAGACATCATCTTCACTAGGCGCAGAAACAGGTCAGTTAGTAAACAACTCAGATTTTTCAGATTTCCATGAGCGCTTGAGTAGGGAAGGGGGTCAAACAGGCCAAGTTCAAGTGAGCCTAATTTGGGATAATGTAAATGATCTTGATCTCAGTGTCATTTGCCCATCAGGAGAAAGAATTTCATTTGATAATAACGTATCTAAATGTGGTGGGCAACTAGATGTGGATATGAATGAATCACCAACCAGTGATAAGCCGGTTGAAAACGTCTATTGGCCCTCAGATTCAGCACCAAAAGGTGAATATAAAGTAATTATTGAGCATTTTGAGCAACATGGAGATGAGGATTTAACTTCTTATCGAGTTCTAGTGAATGATGGTTTTGAACATCGAGAATATCGTGGTGAAATAACCAATGACGAACCCCCAAGGATTGTGTGTGTATTTTCAGTAGGGTGATGGGGTGGTAAAATGAATTTGTCTCGTAAATCTAGAAAATTCCAACGCCGCATTAATCGAATTAATTCCATAGAGAAATTACAAACAATAGCAAACGAAATTCAAGTTCTCTATGATAATAGAGAAATTACTCACAATGAAGCGATTGCTTTAGGAAACCAAATTCAACAACGTGCTGATGTATTAGATGGTACAAAATTAGTTTATGCAATTTCCGATCGGGACACATATCGGAGATTAATTGAAGTTTACCTTGACGATGGAATTCTTAGTAGAACTGAACAAATTTTACTTTGGGATGAGCGGCGAAAACTTGGCATATCTGAAGATGCACATGATAGATTACTCGCATCACTCATTGTTCGATATCATAGACAAGGCCGGCCCATACATATCCCGTCTGTGATAGACCAAACGGAATCGATAAAGGAAACTGAAGAAGAAAATTGAAACAAAATATATTGGTGATAACATGAATGCAACGTTTAGTTATTTCATAGTTATATCAATTGTAGCGATTTTGGGTTGGCAGGCATATGCCCATCTCAATAGAGGTAGCCGTGCCCCTCGTTCTTTGATTAACTCAATCAAAATAGATGATTTCGAAGTTTCTGATTATGATCCATCAAACACATCTAGTAGCACCACTATAATCGCCCCTAGAATTGAATATGCAGCAGAAAACCAACCCTTTCCCCAAGCGTATTTTGATAAACCAGTAAAAGATTCACGTAAAGATATTTCACTTGAGATAGACGCACTCAAGGAAACTAACATAGAACGTTATTCAATCAGGGAACGCACATCGGAGAAAGTTGTTGAGTGCAACAAATTACTTGAGTTAATTAATGGTTTAAGTGAACAACACAAAATAGAATTTGACAACGAAATAATTGAGGCCCCTTTAGAAGGGCTAACACTTTCAGAATTGGATGTACGCCAAACAGCATTATTAGATTTATACGATCACTTATACCAACTTTCTTTTGAAGAAGAAGTACAAAAGGTTAGACGTAGAGAATTAGAATTACGAGCTGGCAATGATGAACAACATCAATCGTCAATATCTACCGAAATATCAGATCTTTCTATTGAATTAGAATTATTACGTAGTGAAGAATTATTGTATAGAGATATATGTTCAGCACAAACAATTGAATTTTTGGAAGACCTGGATTTCTCTGACTTCAGTGATGAAGCACAAATGAGACTCAAGGCACATTATGAATTCTACCATTCACGCTTGAGTGAGAAAATTAAAGTGGAGTTAGAATTTGAAAATTATCAAAATTACAAAGACAAAATACTTTCTTCAATAAAGCAAGAAGAAATTCAAGACATTGTATTTGAAGGCGTTAATAGTAGGCAATTAATTCACTTAGAAGAAATACGTGTGAAAAGAATAGAGATATTAGATATTCAAGAACAAGAAATGAAAGAGGAAGCCAGGGCTGCAGAAATACGGTTAGAAATAGAATCAGCACTCAGTTCATCGATATTAGATCAGATACGTATTGAAGGCGTCAATCCAACTCAAGAAGCAGAATTGAAAGAATTATTTTCCTTGGCTAGAGAATGTTTAGTGACAAATGAGTTACATGCCTTCATATCAAATTGCGAATATGTTGTGGAACTAGATGCACTTATCATCGATGGTGTAAATGAAGAGCAAGAAGCAGAATTGATTGAATTACGAACTAATCGTAGGGCGGCCTTAGTTGAAGCAGCACGTCAGCGTAAATTTTACGAACAATATACGAAACTCCTTGATTTATTACCACGTGTTGATGAAATCGATGACCTTTTGGAAATAGAAATAGATAATGTTTCAGAATCACAAAAAGAAGAACTGGAAGCACTCCGACTATCTCGTTTAGATTATCTAGAGGAAATGGAACGTCAAAGAATTGAACAAGAACAAGCAGAACAGTTTAGCAAGTTACGTAAGAAAATAGAATCCTCTAAATCAACATTAGTTCTAGATAAGATAGTCGTTGATGGAGTAAATGAAGAGCAAGAAGCAGAATTAAATGAAATCATAGAAGAATTACGAGAAATATTAGCGGAAGATGAAATAATTTCAAAACATGTCGAGAAAGCAGAAAAACGGAGAAAAAANGTTCCAGAGCCGGATGAATTTTTATTCGAGCCAGAATCCGAATTCCGCACCCGCTCAAAAACATATGAAGCNGGCGATGGTCTTTTGCGATTTAGTATAATTTGGAATAATATGAATGATTTAGACCTTGTAGTTCGCACATCAAAAGGAGATATAATTCATCGAGGAAAACGAAGATCTCCATGTGGTGGTAAATTCGATTTAGAAATGAATCTACAACCCCAGACAAAAGCGGCTTTAGAGAATATTGTATGGCCGAAGAATAAGGTACCCCCAAAAGGAAATTATAAGGTATTTTTGTGGCATAGAAATCGACACCAAAGAATTAGAAAATCAGATCCAACAGATTATATTTTACGAGTAAGAGTGGGTGCTGATTATTATCAATATAAAGGTAAAACAAGTTATGGAGATAAGTTGTTCCAAATAGCATCAATTGATGTTCCCANCAAAAAAACAATGTTTGAAAGAATNGAAGCAGAAGGAGAAGTGTATCGTAACCANCGNGCGGAAATAATGGNNGCNCAAAGTGAAAAAGAATTNCCNNAAATAGATCCGATTAATTCATCAGTTCATTCGATAATGTTGTCACGACTAATAGAGAAGCAAGAANCACAACTCGAAGAAAAGAGAAGAAGAAAATTCCTAGCAGAACAAAAAGCCGAATACAATCGAATAATGGAAGACATCGAATTAGCAGAAGATATTGAATCATTAACTGCAGTAAGGTATGACGACATTTCAAATGAATACTTGAAATATGTAGAAAAAGCCCTTGTAAAGCGTAGAAAAAAGATAGAATCAGGTATTAAAAAGGAAGAACAAACACAACTAAACTTACAATTCGAACAGCAGAGAGCCGCAATAAATGCAGCCACAAGCACCACCGAATTATCATCNGTAGTTTTTGATGAAAGTTTTAGTGAGAAACAAATCAACTCTCTAAAAAAGATGAGGTTAGCTAGGCGCAAAGTCATTCTATCTACCATGGATAGTACCGAGTTAGAAAAGGAAAAGCAATCCCGACTTCACCAAGCATTGAATGAATCTTACAAACGAGGNGGCTTGCAACCATTAGATTCAGATGACCACTCATCTAGCGAATTTGAAAGTAGATTGAAAAATTATGGNGCGAAATTTGGAGACATAAACGTATCATTACTTTGGAATAATAAAAATGATTTAAATTTACTAGTAGTCACACCTTCACGCGAAGTAATCCATCCGCGAAATACAACATCATCAGATGGTGGTATATTAGATATCGAGATGAATAAGAAGGGTGAAACTTCCGAACCTATTGAGAATATATTTTGGAAGAAAGGTAGTGCAAAAAAGGGCACATATTATGTCTATGTTCACTTGTTCAAAGAACACGTATTATTCAAACGTACAAACCTATCAGAATGTAGAATACAGATAATGAATAAAGGGGGGCGATCAGAATATTCCGCCCCAATGTCCCTTTCNAATAAATTGCAATTTATTACACAGATTAAAGTTGATTGATATGAAATTAAAACCAGTATTTTCACCCCGTATTGTTGCCATGATTCTTGTAATATTGTTATATTCATTATCTCCGATTGCAATAAANNATTTGAAACCAGATTACACAAATGAGCCAAACACAGCATCTGCAAGAGCAGTTGAACCAGATGTTAACATAACTTCCATCGAATGGCTGGGCCCATCGTATTACTGCACTGCNTGCGGTAGTGANTTTATCTTAGCTACAGGTGCACAACAAATTAGAGTAACACTTCAAAATGATGGATTAGCAATAGGGGCGGGCTCAGTTACATTTTACGTAAATGATGGCATGGGTGGAGGATTTGTATTAATTAGCAGCCAGCCAGTAAATATGCTTCCAGGGGCTGTAACTCAGCACATTTTTGGATGGACTGCTACAGCAGGAGCAATTCAAACTGTTCGAGCATTTGCTACTGTGACATCTGATTCAGAACTATCTAACAATATATTGGAACTAGATTATGATGTACAAGATATCAACGCTGGAGATGTATACTCCGATACTTTACCAATTAATGGTACACGACTAGCACATGAGAACGCAGTTGTATCTGTTGGAGTTCGTAATGCTGGTAATGTAGAAACAAATNCCACAGCACTCATCACCCTAACTCCTATTTTAGGTGGTGGTATCGAATACTTTAGTTCAACAACTCAAACTTTGTCTACAGGCAGTGTANCNGAACCACCCGCTGTGGAAATACTTCCTATCGTAATAGATGGAGCCTCATTATCAGGAACATACGAATTAGGGGGGTCGGTCTATTTCAACTCAACAACATCGAGTTCATCTGATGTTATACCAATCACACCTCGTGATGTAACATTTAGTCAATACCGCTCATCAATAGTTCCACCGAGTGATAGAGCAGTGGAACCGGGCGGCTCTACAACACTGACTTTCATGGTTCAGAATATAGGTGAATTGCCAGATCGTTACAACATCACAATATCTGATAATAATGGCTGGTCTAATTCTAGTACGGTGCCAGCACAGACATCAATCATCAACGCATCATCATCTGAAGCCGTACTAGTTCCAGTAACTGTGCCCTTAGGCACAAACCGTTCTGAATCAGACGTAATCACAATACAAATTGAAAGTGTAGCTGAAGGATATTTCATTCAATCATCTAGCACAGTAATGGCAGGTGATATATTACAGGGAACATTAAATCGAAGTAATTGGAATATATTCATTGTACCCGGTACTGAAGAAGTTATTCAATACACATTGAAGAATACGGGAACCTCTCCTGCAATTTTTGACCTTAGCACTGGATTTGAACAAGTTGCCCCAGGGTGGGTCGCAAGCATTTATCCAATCACAACACCCTATTTGACGGTCGACGAGGAAATTGTAGTGACTGTTACGGTGAACCCTCCATCTTTATCCATGCCATTTGATCCAACCACTAAATTAGCAGAAGGCAATCAACTTTCCCTTTGGACTTCTGTGATACCCCAAGGCGGAGGTTCGCCTAATATCCAACACACAATATTAGAGGTACAGCCAACGGTAATGGTAGAATTAATAGCACCACAAACCGAGTATACAATCAATTTGACTGAAATAGAATCAGGCCCCATCAGCCGCTTTGTCAATATCGATATGCAATTGAGACATAATTTAATGAGCAATTTATCTTCCACTGTCGACATTTCACTTAATATTGCACCGAATGCATTTACTCCTACTCGGAGCGGTTCAGGTGCAGATGAAATACAAAGATGGAACAGTTCTGTATCCCCAGATAATGTCTCTATGCAATTAGGAGCCACGCAAGCACTTGTTGCCACAATTCTTGGCCCGAGCGATCTTTTACCCTTGGCCGGCAATCTGAATATTGACGTAGTAGCTAATCTGACATTATCGGGAGCACTTAGTAGTGGAATTCAAGCACCAGACACAATCTTAAGTTTATTATTCAGTATTCCTGAATTATCCTCTGCTGAAATAGAAGTTCCAGATACAACAATTATTGTTCCCGAGATATTATCATCTGTTGATGTTAATATCACTAACACGGGAAACCATCGAATAAATTTCACATTTGAGATTGAAGGACCAGATGGCTGGATAGTTTCAGTTTTACCCACTAGCATCACAAACATTGGCTCTACGATTGATAATTGGCCATCTATTGGAAATGACAACACCACGGTAAATATTAGTGTAACCGCACCCCCTAATGCTAGGGCAGATACCATACCCGACATCACCTTGAATGTATTAGATGAGGATGCCCAAATAATCGCACAAGCAAACATCCCGTTTGTAGTTCAAGAATTAATTAATGCTTATATCTCACCGAATTATATTGTCGCTGTAGTCCCAATCAATAGTAATTCATCAATTGCTTTGGAGGCAAATAATTCTGGAAATAGCCAGCAAGAATTCACAATAACTGTAGAACATTCATTTGTTGATATCAACATGACAATTACATCTAATACATCGATGATAATTAATCCAGGCGAAGTCAGCATAGTGCAAATCGAAGTTAGTGTTGGCCAATTTGCTAGGGCGGATGTAAATCATACAGCACAAGTGGTACTCTATCACGAAGGAACCGAGTTATCTAGAATAGATGCTTACATTGAAATTATACCAAATCATCAAATTGAATTTGAACATTATCCAGAATATTCTGTTGTCCCTGGTATGAATCTTAGCATACTTGTAAATGTAACAAATATGGGTAATATAATCGAATTAATTAACTTTACAACGATATCCCCCACTGGTTGGGTGTCCGTTGTCAGGCCACAAAACCTCACAATTGACGCAGAAGGTGTTGAGACATTGCCAATTGTTGTAGATGTGACAGTACCCCCTATGGCACAAGACGCGGGATTAGAACCAGGTAGCGTACATAATATCACATTAATAGCCACTAATGTTACCGACGATGTACAATCAGGAGCGACATCAATTATTTTCAATGTTGAACCTATTTTTGTTTTATCATCAGATGATTTTCCCGATCTAGTTGAACTCTTGCCAGGAGAATCAAGGACATTTGATATTGATGTGTCAAATGACGGCAATCAAAATGTATCTTTAGATATAGCATGCCAGATAACTCCCTCAAATCGTTGGTTGGTTTCTGATTGCGATATATCCAATTTCACATTAGATAGTGGAGCTGTTCGTTCAGTGTCATTTACTGTTCAAAGTATAGCTAGCAACCACTATAATGGAGAGGAAGCCGATTTTAGCATAACATTCTCACCTCAAGATAACCATTCAGGAGATGCAATGCTTGCTACTAAGTTGAAGATAATAAGAATGCGAACCTCCTCATCATATGAATTATCAGGAGGTCAAAGAGTACACGATATTGAAATCAATTGGATGCATGTTCAAGCAGTCGGGCAAACAGCAGATACACGTTCTATTAGTTACCAATTCAATATTACAAATATGTCAAGATATATCGATGAAGAATTATATCCTGGTAATGTGGATTGGGAATTTTGGATAGATTATGGCGATGGTTTTGTTCCATTAGATGATAACCCGTTTACCATTCAACCAGTATCTCCTCTTGTTCTTCAAACAATGATATTGAGGGCCCAATTACCAGTAACTGAAAACATCCCCCCAGGTGATGGTTGGTTGTTGCTGTTTCAATTACAACACCCAGAGGAATTAACTAACACGACAGTTAATTTTGATATACAAGTCGATGCGTGGGCCGATCCTGCAGTTATTTCACTCAAAATAGATGACTTTGAATCATTCACTGAATCCAAAACAGGCACAATGTCTGCTACCATAAAGAATGGTGGTAATGCAGGAACTGCGTTAGGTGTGGTTGCCACATTACACTGTAATCCCGGTATCACAATTATTGATGAACCAACTATTGCAATAATCAGTTTATCTCCATTTGAATCACGTGATTTGAATTGGAACATTCATTCCGAAGCGTTAGAATGGTGGGAGTCTGAAGAAACAATCGAGTGTGATGTAACAATTGAATCCCCATATATGGAAGGTGATTCGGAATCAAATGATATCATGTCAAAGGAATTTATCATCAAATCATGGTCTTTACCACTATTACTTCTTATTCCAATAAGTATTACATTAATTGGAACATCAAGCCGGCTCCTTCGCAGAGCTGTAGAAGATGAGCGTTCTTTGATGTTAAGTGCTTATTCAGCAACAATATTATTGGGCGCAGCAACTCATTTTAATTTGGGCATGAACATCAACATATTACTAGCAGCAACATCTTTGTTATGGGTCGCTTTAATCACATCACGTTCTGCGAATTTTGAAATTCCAGCAATATTATCCGATCGTCAAAATAAACAACGTGGCAATGATTCAGTCATTGAAGATCATGATGCTGAGATTAATAGAGTGATTAGGCAATTAATATTGAAACTCTCTTTTGCACCATTAGGTTTCATATTTGCCACATTATTAATGCCATACGAAATTTCATGGTCATTATTCAATATAGGTACCATACTGCTTTACACCGCTATTGGGGCTGCAATTGTATTTTTCACTATTAATCTGACCTTGTATTCATGGCTACGTATTTTCGATAACTTATCATTGTTGGAAATAGAAAGTCAAGAGTTATTGCAACAACTCGGAAGCCCATCTACTGACCTTAGACGAATTACGATTGGTCAACGTTGGGGAGAAGCACATGGAGTAAATATAGAGGTAGATGAAAATGTTTGAATCAATGGAAACGACTTCACCCGCGAATTATCGGGCCCAGATAACAAGATTGAATCTTATTCTTGATGAGCACATTCACATGGTTCAGGAATCAATTATTGATAAACACGCAAGAGATGCACATAGAAGCATACGTCATGCACGTTCGGATATAGGGATGCTACGAGATCAAATTGGACGTATGCATCGTTCTATTGCAATGTTACATACAATTATGAGAGAAAGGTCTGCTAGTGAATCGGAACTTGTCGATATATTGTTGACAATGAAGACAGCAGAAACACTCATTCTGAGAGGTGCATTTGATGAATCATCAAATCAAATAGAATCTTTAGTAGATCATCTTCTCGTTAATAGTGCAGCCTTAAATCCATTTATTTTCTACCAATTCTGGATGGGCGTAGAGGCACGTTGGAATTTGGGTGACGACAATGGTCAATTGTTAGTCAATATAGAAAATACCAGTGACAGCCCATTACCGAGCTTCAACATAAAAGCACCAACCCCACCAAATTGGAGAGCGTCACCAGCATCTCAACCAATCCCAAGATTAGAACCTGGGCAATCAACTAAACTTTCTTTCCATATTATCCCTTCAGCCATGGCTGCAATTCGAGATATTGGTGCCCCTGGTAGTTTGCAAGAGAAAGTTTCTATACAAACAGGTTACACTTTATCGCCCTATGGTTTAACAATGGATTCACGTATTGAAAATAGAACGAACGAAACTATGTATGATGTTCTAATCATGCCTTGGGTTCCCCCTGGTTGGGGGGCACCATCATGGCCATTTATCAGGGTATTATCGCCCAATCAAGTCGAATTTGTAACAATTAAACTTAATATTAAAAAGTGAATTTATGGGATGTCCATGACTAGATTAATATACCTACTCCGATGAGAATAATACAGCAGAGAGTGCTTATATGTCAAGTAAAAAAATAGACTTTAATAGAAACGAAGAAGGGGCCATTGGAATCGGCGCGATGATAATTTTCATTGCACTAATTTTAGTTGCTGCAGTAGCATCAACAATCATCATCAAAACAGCCGAAGAACTTCAGCAACGCGCTGAACAAACCGGCGATGATACACGTGATGAAATAAGTGGGAAAATACAACTGATTGCTGCCTATGTTAGTGATGATAACGCAGCAGCAACAGCAGCAGACGAGATCACATTAATTGTTCAACTCAGTGCAGGTTCTGATACTACACTATTGAGCAATATTGAATGGTTAATTGTTTGTGATGGAGGCGCTGGAATTGCCGAAGTCAATACAGGTGATTTCGATGGTGTAGCAACAGACCTTTCCGGAACTCTTCTTGTAGCAGGCAGCTCAGTTAATTCTGGTGAAACATTCCTAGTTCCAATAGACACCTCAGCGCTTTGTCAGCCCTCGGTTGGCGATGATCAAGAACTCCGAGTGTTGATTGATGGCGGCGGAGAAACATATGGTCAATTGCACTATAACAGCGTTGAAAATGGCGCCACAATAGTCTGATACTATAACCTCCTGCCCCCCGTAGGGGGGCAACGGTAACGGGTGGTGGTTTGTTGAGGCTTTGGAAGAGAAAAGATTCTGACCTTGAATCGCCCTCAGATGAACCCGATGCAGAGTCCGTACAGCGATTAGAATTCATAGCTAAACAGTCTGTTGATGACGCATTAGTACCAGATGAAACAAAACCAATTGAAGAGGATGCATGGACTTTAGCACCGTCTCCTGCAAGGGCTAGAGTTGGAGCCAGTGGAATTGAAATGCCCGAGATAAATAACGATTCATCGCAGATGGCATCTTTTGATACCAAAGCAATAGAGCAACGGATTGATGACCGATTCGATAGGATTGAAGCAACCATGGGAATCATGGAAGCCCGCTTAACTCAATTCAATCCCACTGCTAATGCTGGAGAAATTCTTCCAACTGATAATTTAATTATTTTAGATGAAGATGGCGAAGCCACAGAAATATCTGTTGAAGAAGTTAATGATAATGAAGAGCCATCAACTGATGAGGAATCTAATCAAGCACAAGCAATTTCTGATGATGTCAATCTATTGGATTTGTATGAAGGGAGTGTAGCAGATATCAATCCGTTTTTGAACCGCCGTATAGATCACATATCATCAGAATCTTTCGTAAGTGTCAGTGAAATTACGGCGTTGCTATTAGATAATTTATCAGCGCCTGCAGCAACATCATTTGTAGAGAAAGCAGTAACCAGTAACATGGTTACCAAAGATGAAGGCTCCGAATTAATGGCATTAATTTCTCTAGCCAATCCTGAAGTAAATGATAACGGTTCAGAACACCTCCCTCATCGAACACTATTGATGTTCAGTGCCATGGTAAAATCATGGCGAGATTCGAAGATTTCAATGCAGGGGGAATGAGATGTGGGTGGTTCTGTTAGCATTGCCGCGTTGATAGTAGGTACTACATTAATTGGCATATTCGCTCTAGCATCATTATCATTGAGTGATAGTGCAAGAACAGCATCTGAAGTAATGGACGAGGTTACGTACGAACCCGAGATTCGTCTTTTGAATGCCTCCGAAGTTAGCGGAACAATACATCTCAACATCACAAATACTGGTGGTGAAATAATATCATTTGATCAGGCCTGGTTTAGTATAGATGGAAACACCCCACTTCGAATAAGTGATTATCACAATACAACATCAGTATTATTTCCTGGTGAAACAAATCATTTGCAAATAAACGGCACCGGCGTTTCCTCCCCATCTCGAATTTTTATTGCTTCCATGGGAGCTCAATCAGGGGTTGCTTTTTCTTGAGGTGTTTCAATGGCTGATGGAGGAGCTAGTGAATTGGTTATGCTAATCACTGGATTGTTGACTGCGGGTATTGTTGCTAGTTTACTGATTTCATCATGGGGCGGTTTGGCAAATTCCGTTGACACCGCTCAAACCGAAGTAGAAGCCGATGCAAAAACCATGTCTGCTTTGACTAGTGACCCAATGCAAGTGGATTGGAACCAAACATCTTGTAATCTTACATTATTTGTTCAAAACACCGGACAAATAGAATTGAACATTGATTCAGTTGGTGCAATTATCAATGGTTCAGCAGCAACAGTAAATCATTCTAGATTATTAGGAAATCAAACTTTGTGGAATACTGGTGAGGTTGCAGAATTGAACATATGTCCTAGAGGAATTATAATGGCTAGTGGACAAGAAATTTTTATCACAATTATTGTACAGAGCGAATCTTTCAAAGGAGTCTATGGTCAACACGCATTTACAGAGGTGATTCGTCTTGTCTGATGATGAAGGCTTTGCTTTTGAATTGGAGACAGACAGTCTTTCTGATAGTTTAGGAAAATATCTCCCACGTAGGTCTTTGTATGTGGTATTTGGAAAAAATGGTGCTGGAAAAAGTTTGATTTCACAACGTCTTGCTTACGGTTTAGTTGCCAACAACGTAAACCTTTCATTAGTGACTACTGAACTAACAACCCGAGGTTGGTTAGAGCAAGTGAATAGTTTGGGATATTCAATGACCGATGTTGCAGAGTCTGGTAATTTCACCCTTCTTTCCCGTTTTGGAGTAATATCTGACGAAGTTGATGAAGTAGTTCATATTGATGACATCCTAGAATCAGAGTCACTGAAAAACGCAGAAATATCAATTATTGATAGAGCATCATCTATTTTACAACACTACGATGGTCCAATAGATAAATTGCTTAGTTACCTCCGAACTTTTTGTTCTGAAGGCCGTTCACTAATGCTTCTAATCGATCCAGATGAACTTCCTGAAGAGATGGTGCGTGTGCTGGCCGCATCAGCCGAGGTTGTATTGGAAATGCGCACATCAGAAGTGGGTGGTGGATTGAATCGCACTCTTGCAGTTACACGTTTTTTACGTGCTAAAGGACCAGTACAAGCACGAATTGGTTGGCGAGTTGAGCCAACTATGGGCTTCATCGTAGATATTACGGCGGTTAGTTGAGGTAATTGCTCATGGTTGAAGAAGAACTTGAGTTTGCTCGTGGTGATTTAGAAGGTGTCATTGATAGATATGGCCACGTTCGTGAGTGGGTTGAGGCCTTTGAAGAAAAACATGGAACGCGCCCGATGTATTACGGCCCCCTAGACCGCGCGGCTTCAAAATTAAATCCAATGAATTTGATTTATCACTTACGTGGCCCATTATTTGCTCATGTATATCGGCCGCCTAGTGATGAAGAGGGAGGTGGTTCCACACTTTGGTTTGGTATTGAGCCATATCTTACAGAAGAAGAAGAAATTATCAAACAAATATTAATTGAAAGACTCCTCAAGGAAGCTCCAAATTCACCTTCTTTTTCTACAGATTCTGAATTTGAATCCATGCTTGAAAATATGTTATCTAAGCATACAAAAATTACCAATGAACCACTATCTACCGTAGATGTTACAGCGCCAGTTCGCAGAATATTTGGAATTAGCGAAGCACCAATTGGGGTAACAGAGCAACAATTAGAACGTTTACAATACACCGTTATTCGTGATTTAGTCCGTTCAGGTCCTTTGGAAGTTTTACTTTCAGATGAGATGCTGGAAGATATTCACGCAGTTGGTCTAAGATACATCAGTATGGACCACAAAGTGTTCGGCATGGTCACATCAAATATCCGATTCAGAGATAGAGAAATGCTCGAGCGTTATTTACGAGCCATGTCAGAACGAATTGGTCGCCCTGTATCAGATAGCAAACCGATAATTGATGGCGCTCTATTAGATGGAAGCAGAATTAACATAATTTATTCTGATGATGTGTCGATGTTAGGCTCTTCCTTCACAATTCGTAAATTTGCTGAGGAGACAATTTCGATAACCCAATTAATTCAGTGGGGCACATTGTCTGCTGAAGTAGCGGCGTATATTTGGCTGGGTTTAGAGAACGGCATGTCACTGCTAGTTTCCGGTGAAACAGCCTCAGGTAAGACAACCACCCTCAACGCCATACTTCCTCTCATTGATCATAATGTGAAGATATATTCTGCTGAGGACACACCTGAAGTAAAAGTCCGACATAGATTGTGGCAGCGTTTAGTTACTAGAGATTCCAAGAACGAAGATTCACGAGTAGAAATGTTTGACCTTTTGAAAGCGGCCCTAAGAAGCCGNCCAAGGTACATCATCATTGGAGAGATACGTGGCGCTGAAGGCGCTACTGCGTTTCAAGCAATGCAAACAGGTCATCCAGTTATAGCTACTTTCCACGCTTCTTCTATTGTCAAAATGATTCAACGTTTTACGGGAGATCCAATCAACGTACCAATGCGATTTTTTGATAACTTAAATTTTGCAATTTTCCAAGAAGTAGTCGAAGCACCAGGCGGAGGAATCGCCCGAAGAATTACTGGTATTGATGAGGTGATTGGATACAACAAAGAGGCAGATGGTGTTTTGACAAGAGGTATGTTTGATTGGGATCCTGTTAGAGATAAACATTACTTCAGAGGCATGTTTCAATCCCATTTAATGGAGAATAAAATGGCAGCCTTAATGGGTTTTGAGAACAAGCGAGACATATACGACGAGATGGCTAGGCGTACTGAAGCATTACAAAGAATGGTTGATAGAGACCTAACTCATTATGACGATGTATTCGATTTGATAGATATATATTATCAACAAAATTGGGAAGCATTCTCCGAAGCAATTGATATTTGGGTGCCAATAAGTGATGATTGAGGTAGAATAAGATGGAACGCCTACCACTTTATCAAATTGCAATTCGTAGAATGGAGATATCACCTCCTGATTACTTGTTACGTTATGTTCTTCCAGCATTCGTTATTGGCTTAATAGTTTCAATAATACTATTTTTTTCATTGGGATCTTTGTTCATTGGTGCATCGGGAATTGCATTACTAATTTTCTTCCCATTATTAACCACAATTTCAGCAATTTCTTGGCCACTTATTCAGACATTGAGAGAGGCCGTGCTGATAGAAAAAGAGATGCATATGTTCATCACTCGAATGGGTATTCTTAGTTTGGGTGAAGTAAGTGCTCAATCTATGTTTGACATTTTGAGACAGATGAGTGATTATGGGGCGTTGGCAAATGAAGTAAAATCGATTGAAACTTTAGTGGATAAATGGCACACTAGTTTACCCGAAGCATCCCGAATAATAGGGCGCCAAAGTCCATCACCAATATGGGGTGATTTCTTGGATCGAATGGCGTTTTCTGTGGAAGCAGGGCAACCGATTGATTCGTTTATGAAATCAGAACAAAAAACATTTGCAAAGGAATTTGATACCTTGTATGATACTCGACTAGAATCAATTGATATGTTGAAAGAGATTTACATCTCATTAACAACAACAGGAATCTTCGCATTAGTTGTTTCAGGCATCCATCTTGTCCTTTTTATTACAGATGGTTTCGGCTCAACTCCGTTTGATATATTGGTTCGCATACGTTGGGTTTTGCTTGCTTCTTTGATGTTCATGATGATGCAAGTAGCGATGCTTGTGACTTTNCGAGCACTTGTTCCAGATGATCCAATTTTTGGTAGGCACGAATTTGATACGACTTTTAGAGTAAAAATGAGACAGACCTGGTTCGCATCTAGTGGAATGTTTTTACCAATNCTTGTTACTACTNTCGCTGTAATATTCTTGTATACTGGTGCATTAACAGATTCATGGGACAGGTATGGTCTTCCATTAATTGCAATATTATTCACTCCATTTCTCATCCCAGGNNTTACNGCATCNCGTGAAGAGAAGAGCATCGTAAGACGAGANGAATCATATCCTGGATTTATCCGCGCCTTAGGTGGCACAGCACAAGCACGTGCATCAGAACCATCAGCAACAATCAAAGCACTGAGGGGTATTGATTTTGGTTCACTAAACCAATCTATCGCAGGATTAGAAAGTAGATTGGTACTACGTATTGATTCAGAACGTAGTTGGGATTGGTTTTCAGCTGAGGTGAATTCTTCGATGGTCTCTCGATTTAATCGTATTTATCTAGAAGGTGCTCAAGCTAGTGGCGAACCCGCGGCAGTTGCTGACTTAGTTAGTCAAAATACGACAAATCTTCTCTCGTTGCGTCGCCGCAGATCACTTTCTGCAGGCACTATGAGGGGAGTTTCATATGGTTTGTTAGTGGCCACAATTATCTCATTCAACATTGCGATTGCAGTAGTTTTCCAATTAGGCTCTAATGTTGCAGGGGTTGCTCAAGGAATGGAAGACATGGACGTTGGCCAGATAACTAGCAATGCTGGAGGTTTAGGTTTGCCAGTATTAGAAGACCCTGGGGGGGTAGAATCAAACATAGCGATTTTCAAAATAGTAACATCAATTTTGATTATTCTAATGGTTCTAATTTTATCAGCCATAGGATCAAGGCTAAGAGGTGGTGGAATAGCCATAACCTTGGGCCAAATTGCATCGATGATGTGGGTTGCAGCAATCACTAGTTTTGCTACCGTTATTTTGCTAGATGCTACCTTAGGCGTGTTCTTTACTTCGGGTTAGAAGCAATCACAACCCATTTGAATCAATGGCACCGCCCGCAGATTCATCAAAGTGAATATGGTGGTATGATTGGGGCAGTTAATGAACGAACTAACGGCCCTATTTGATTGGGCAGAAACCCTTTCAATTTACGGCAAAATAGGAATTTGTTTATCTTTATCCGCACTATTATTTATTTTCACTAAATATGTCTTATTAAAAAAATTAGGTGATTTTGTAGAAAAAACCGAAGTGGGTTGGGACAACGATTTATTCGCGCCATTATCGATTAGAACACTAGCATTTTGTATTATCATATGTGTCAATGCCTCATTGGCATGGTTATCACCCGAAGCCCTCACATCTCTCATTAATCTAATCAATATAGTCTACATCATAATTCTAACTAGTATGATCAGTAGCACAATTAAAATTGTCACCCCTCCATTTTTCCATTGGATTAATTCGAGTAAAGAAGGTGTTTCAGTAACAGGAAGAAATAACTTTGTTAGTGGATTTATGAGGCTTATAATTTGGTGTTTTTGCATCTATCTAATCCTAACAGAATTACAATTAGAAATAACGGGAATCCTTGCATCCATTGCTCTATTTTCATTAATAATTGGTATGGCACTTCAACATACAATTGGTAACATATTAAATTCATTTTTACTAGCAATGGATAGGCCATTTGATATCGGTGATCGTATTGAAGTGGATGGTATTGAAGGAAAGGTGGTATCATCTGGGATTCTTTCAACTAAGATCCTAACTTGGTCTGAAGAATTGATAATCATACCAAATAACACACTAGTATCTAGCACCATTCGAAATATGGCAAGAGGTGGTGGAGATGGTATACCAAAAAGAATCAATCTATTGGTTGATATTAGTGTTGCTTATGATGAAGAAGCACCCCACGTCAAGAAAGTTTTGGGTGATATTGCGAAAAGATGTCCCTACACACTTGATACACCTTTGTCACGTGTTTTATTAATCAAGTTGAGCGAGTATTCTCTTGATTTCCGCCTTTACACGTGGATAGCTGATTACGCAGATGAATGGCCCGCACGTGATTGGATTCTTCAGGAAGTTTCAGATACATTCCGCGACGAGGGAATCGTCATTCCTTATCCAGTAAATATTGAATTGAAATCACAACAAAAACCGTTGGGTGAAGGTAGAGAACTAACAGTACGTCGAAAGAGTGCTAGACAGCATGCTGCCCGATTACAAATGTCTAGAGCAGACGAGATTCATCGTGAAGAAAGGGATACAGTGAAGGCCGAGATAGCATGGCTTGAAAAGCAATTATCCGATAAATCACTTAGCACGAGAGAAAAGGAAAAAATACGTTCAGAAATCGCATCTTTGAGCACCACATTAGATATTTTTGATGGCGAGTGACCGTTATTAACAACCCGAATATGTGTGGGAAAGACAAATAGTACCATTTTATTTATTATATCAGACGCGAACAACGCTATGTGTACGCGAGTGTGTCGGGGGCGCCCAACCGCAATCATCATTATTTTCTCAATTATATTGATGTCATTATCATCTATGTTTTCTATTGATGAATCCCCTCTTGAGTTAGAAATTAGTAATTTTACAGGAGCAACAAACTCTCCAGGTTTTCAAACAGGCTCAATTTTTTCGTCTACAACGGTTGCTTCCGGCGGTGAACATAATTGCGTAATTACAGAAAACCAGAATATGTTTTGTTGGGGCTCAAATTCTTATGGTCAATTAGGTAATACATCTGCATCACAATCCGAATCAACCCCCATATTGGTAGATTTTTCAAATATGGTTACTTCAAACCATTTAGATTCAACATATACTGTTAGTTCAGCAGTTGGTAAATATCACACCTGTGCTATTATGAACAACGGTAGTTTAAGTTGTTGGGGTGGTAATGATTACGGCCAACTTGGAATTGGTTCAAATGTCACATCACCTCCCACTATTGTTGATCTAGGAGTTAACCGAACAGCTGTAGCAATTAGTGCAGGCCAAATCCACACCTGTGTAATTACTGATGTTGCATCTGTAATGTGTTGGGGTTACAATAACCATGGTCAACTTGGTAATGGGGTAACTAATGATAGTCTCACTCCAGTTAATGTTGATTTAGGAAATAATATCAGCGCCGTTGCGATTTCATCAGGAGAATCACACACATGTGTAATAACTAGCAATTCATCTATCATGTGTTGGGGTTACAATAACCATGGCCAAGTTGGTGATGGGACACTCAGTAGTAGAAACGTCCCCATTACCACAACAATTTCGGGAATTCCAGTTGCAATTTCGACAGGACAACACCATACCTGTGCATTGTTCTTAGATGCCACTATGGGTTGTTGGGGGTGGAACGATCGTGGTCAATTAGGCGATGGCACATATACTAGTCAAACAACATTAGCATCAACCGTGACAATCTCCAATATTTCAGGAATTTCCGCAGGTGAAAAACACTCTTGCGCCATGCTTGACAATGGTAGTGTGGCGTGCTGGGGTGACAATCTCTATGGCCAACTAGGAATTAATTCCACATCATCTTCTCCTACACCACAATATTCACTCATTAACTCAGCGGATAATGTTGTTGCGATTACTTCTGGTAGCGATTATAATTGTGCCGCAATTGATGATGGGGCATTATATTGTTGGGGAGATAATTCGAAGGGGCAACTTGGAGATGGTTCAACTACAACTAGACTAATCCCCACATCTACTACATTATTTGGCGAACTAATTCATTTTACAGAGAGGGATATCGATGATGATTCAATTTTGAATATATTTGACACACACACATCAGGCGATGAAGATGGTGATGGCGTACCAACTCCAGATGACCAATTCCCCAATAACCCAGCGCGTGCTGCATTTTGTGACGCCGGACAATATGGGCGTTATGTTTGCCAACCTGCAGATTCTGGAAATTATGTAGCAACTACTGGCCAACTTTACCAAACGTCATGTGACTATGGGACCTACCAGCCAACATCAAATCAATCAAGTTGCATAGATGCAGATTCAGGGAACTATGTGGGTATTATTGGAGCAACATCCCAATCCCAATGCGCTGTTGGAACATATCAATCACTCAGTGGCCAACAACACTGTGACGATGCTAGCCCCGGCCATTATGTGGGCTCAGTAGCATCAACCAATCAAACACAATGTAATATCGGAGAGTATCAATCACTCAGCGGGCAATCCTCTTGCGTAGGAGCAACACCAGGCCATTATGTTGATTCTAATGCATCATCATCCCAGACGCCCTGTTTAGTCGGCTCCTACAATCCCAATTACGGCTCAAACAATAGTTCAGCTTGCCTAATTGCTGATTTGGGTTATTTTGTTGATTCAAATGGCGCATCATCTCAGGACCTAGCGTCACCCGGTCATTATGTAGATACGGCTGGGGCGAGTTCTCAGATTCCATGTTCTACTGGTACTTACAATCCAAATGCTGGTTCTAACAATAGTTCAGCGTGCATACTTGCAGATCTAGGTCATTATGTTGATCAACCCGGAATGCCATCTCAAACAACAGCAACTCCTGGATACTATGTGGATACCATCGGTTCCTCATCCCAGACTCCATGCGGAGTAGGCACATACAATCCCGATGCAGGTTCTAACAATAGTTCAGCATGCCTAACCGCGGAGTTGGGGCATTATGTTGATCAGCAAGGCAGGTCATATCAAACATTAGCATCACCAGGTTACTATGTGGATTCTACAGGAGCGACATCTGAAACTGCTTGCTTGGCAGGAACTTACAATCCAGACGCAGGTTCGAATAACAGTTCAGCGTGCTTAGCAGCAGATTTGGGTTATTATGTGGATCAGCAAGGGAGGTCATATCAAACATTAGCATCACCAGGTTATTATGTAGATTCTACAGAGGCAACATCTCAAACTGCTTGCTTGGCAGGAACTTACAATCCCAACCCAGGTTCAATTAATTCTTCAGCCTGTTTAGTAGCAAATTTAGGATATTATGTTAGCCAATCAGGTAGGGCATTTCAAACAGCAGCATCAGTTGGCTATTATGTAGATTCTACAGGCGCAACATCTCAAACTGCTTGCTTAGCAGGTACTTTCAATCCATCACCAGCATCCACAAGTGATGCTGCCTGTCAAGCAGCATCTCCAGGACATTATGTTCCAAATCAAGCAATGGGTCACCAATTATCCTGTGTTGCTGGAACTTATCAACCATCATCTGGTCAAACAAGTTGTATTGATGCAACACCGGGTCATTATTCTAGTGGCATGGGCAATTCGGCTCAAACACCATGTTCATCTGGCACCTATAATGTAGAATATCATGCTACATCTTGTGATGCTGTTCCACAAGGAACATTTGCTTCAGGCACAGGAAATGTAAACCCTACAAATTGCCCAATCGGAACATCTACAATTTCAATTGGAGCAACATCTGTAAATGATTGTATTATTGATTCTGATGTTGATGGTACCCCAGATGCTACAGATACAGATGATGATAATGATGGTGTAACAGATATTTTTGATGCATTCCCCACCGACCCCTCAGAAGACACAGATACAGATTCTGATAATATCGGAGACAATGCTGATCCCGATGATGACAACGATGGGGTATTGGACATAGATGACCCATTCCCACTAGATGAAACAGAATTTGCTGATTACGACTTAGATGGAATCGGCGACAATGCTGACACAGATGACGACCAAGATAATTGGAGTGATTCCGATGAGGATACTTGTGGCAGTGATTCTTTAGATGAAACCAGCGTACCAATTGATTTTGATGGCGATTTAATTTGTGATGTAATGGATGGTGATGATGATGGAGATAATGTGCCTGATTCAATTGATCAATGCCTAGGACACAATGACCAATTAGATTGGGATAGCGATGGAATCCCTGATGGTTGTGACCAAGACATGGACATAGATGCTGACGGCATAAATAATGACATGGATTTGTGTGATTTCACTCCCGTGAATCAAACGAATCTAATTGATGAAAATGGTTGTGGGCCATACGAGGGTGCAGATGATGATCACGATGGAGTACCAAATTCAATAGATATGTGTTCTAACACACTTTCCACAGAATCACCGAACCCAGCGGGATGTGGGGTATCCCAGAGAGATACTGATGGCGATGGTTGGAAAGATTCCGAAGAATTAGGTTGTGGTACTGACCCCACTGACAATAGCGATGCTCCAAATGAATCAGATGCTTGCCTTACAACAACAACCAGTAGTAATGATTCAAGCAATGAAAAAGAAACATCCTCTTTTGGCACTATGAGTAAATGGATAATTCCAATATTATTGATTATAGCAATATTGGTGGCATTATTGATAGTAGTTTCAAGACGTAGAAAGGCTGAAGAAGATGAAGAAGAAGATGATATTCCAAGTGATTTCACACTTGATGAACCAATCCCTATTACTGAATCAAGTGAAATTGATGATTGGGACGAGGACGAACCATCATTTTCTGATATCGAAGATGATCATGTAGAGGATGAAGAGGAAGAGATTGATTCTTCTGATAAAGAAGAAGAATTAGCTAGAATTGCTTCTAGAGCAGAAGACATTGACTTCGACACAATTGGAGTTGCAACTTCAGATAATAGTAACGATCTACAGGAAATTTCGGGCGTAGGGCCATTCATGGTTGAGAAATTGAACGCATTAGGGATATATAATTATCAACAAATTGCAAACATGACCCCTGAAATAGAAGATCAGGTGAATGTGGCGATTGAATTTTTCCCTGGTAGAATAAAACGTGATAATTGGGTTGGACAAGCAACGGAATTAGCAGGTGTTTCAGAATCAAAACCATCTGTTATTGAAGAAGATGATTCGAAAGACGATATTGACAATATCATTTTCGATGATGATGATGATTGGATTGATTGAAAATAAATGGGTGATAAAATGAAAATGAAAGCAATAATACTGACAGTAATGATGTTGATGGTAAGTGGAACTACATTATTATCAAACTTAGAACTAGAGGATGAGGATAGCCAATTATCTAAAGGGACAAAGTCTCTATCAATAGCGTATTATGGTACATGGACTGGAAATAATGCCCTAATTAATCAAACTACAATTCAACCAATTCAACCGATGTCAATACCACTCCACGCTACCATAAATCAGTGGTCATTATCCAATGACGATATCACAATCAACGCAAATATTCCTGCCTTTAATTGGTGGCCAATGAATAACTTGTCATTCACAAATATTGGCACTGAGGCCACTACAACCTCGTTAACATTGAATGGGAATACAAATTTCATCGCCCAAGGGAAAAACTACGGCGGAGTTGAATTGGGTGGCAACGCTGGCGATAATCTTACTTCAGACGATTGTGCTACCCACGGCCCTGGACACGGTGGTGCATTCGCAGGGTGGATCAACCCCACCTCATATGATGGTGTAATTTTCAGCCGTATGAAAGCAGATTCTCCAACTACCGGGTTGTTCTCTGGTATCAAAATTACAATGACCCCTGATGGATACTTACAGACCCATTACTATTATGGCGCCTCAAATGACACACATTATCCTTGGACAGATTATGATGCTTCGCCAGAGATTTTGGGCCACGACGCGAACCCGATTTGGAATTCGAGCAAAGGCGTAGATACCAAAATCGAACTTAATGAATGGAACTTCATTGGGATGAAATATTGGCGGTACGACAATTACAACACTGATCAGCAAGTATATGTCTATAATGGAACTGATTCCAGCCAATCAAACTCCAACAGAGTCTTCATGACCAATCCTGATAATTCCCCCAGCCCCAATTCCCGCCAGATGCACCACTGGGGTTACGAAGCATGTGTATTCGGTGAAGGATTTGAAGGAGAGGTTGACGAACTACGAGTTCAGGGCCATGCCATTAACCATTGGTTAACCGATGCAGCAGGCGCTTTCCAAACAGATGGCCCAAAAACACTCCCCGCAGGCCTTACTTTTAATTATTCAAATGGAGCAATTACAGGTACACCTCAGACTCCATGGGCACCTACAACATATTCAGTAACAGCAGTTTCAGGGCAATCAAATGCTAGTACATCATTAGTTCTTGAAGTACGTGAACCCCATCTTCCATCAGTAACACACGGGTCTAATGATGATTTTTATCTAACAAAAGGAGATAGTGAATCAATAACCGCTCCTCCAAATATTGGTGGAGCAGATGCTTTTTGGACATTAACATCCGGCCATCCAGATTATTCAGGAGAAGTTGATCTTTCATCTAAAAATTCTTGTGCTCTAGATGTTAATGGTAAATTATATTGTTGGGGCGCAAATACAGCTCAGAAAGTACTAGATTCCACAAAAAACCAACATTATATTGTTGGAAATCCAACATTACACCCTCAAGCAGTTGCAGCAAATTTAACATTCACAAAAATTGTAAGTGAGGATACAGGAATATGTGGGATTCTAACCAATGGTAGTTTATGGTGTTGGGGTGACGACAACAACGCGGGTCGTCTTGGACTTGGTGTAAGTTCAATTTGGAGAGGCCCCCAACAAGTTAGTTTTGACCCATCTGTGAATCCATACTTATCTACTGGTATTACTGATACGAATACTGATTCTTCGGGTTGTCCCGAAATTACTCCAAGTACAGGATATGGATTTGAATCATTTGAAAATTCCTCCTCTATTAATTGGGAAGAGGAACTGATAGATTACAACGGTAACCCCACAAGTAGTGATGGTAATTGGTCTTATACAAATACAAGCGTCAACACCAACCTGAATACTCAACATGGCAATTATGTATTAGGTTCAGCATCAAGTAACCAAGGCCATTATGACTCTGAAGCGGCACACACAATTGCCTATTCTGAAGAATCAAGAATATCAATGAATATAACTACTGGAACTGGCCTTCTTAGTTTTTGTATGTTAAGGTCAACTTACTATGGGAATGTATACATTTATCTTGATGGTGTTCAACTTCAATCATCGAACCCCACCAATAGTGTGACTTGGAATTCGATATCACAANNTGTTACTTCTGGAACCCATCAACTTTCTGTAAGATACTATAAAGATTATCAGTATAATTATTGGTTTGACCGAGTTTTTATTGATGCATTAAAATGGCCATTACCTGTTAATAATACACAAAATTGGACTGAGCCACAAGTTTCAGATATTTCTTGGAATTTAGATAGTGCTTGTGCAGTAGCTGATTCTGATGTTTATTGTTGGGGAAAAAATNATNNNGGACAATTAGGAAATGGACATACACTAGACCTAGCCCGCCCAGTCAAAATATCCTCCCCTCAAAACATAAATTTCACATCAGTAGGTGTAGGTGAAAACCATGCTTGTGCACTAGCGGACGATGGCTCTGTTTGGTGTTGGGGAAANAGCGGTAATAGTCAACTTGGCCACAGCCAAACCACTTTTTCATCATCAAATCCGAATGGAGGTACATACAACACTTATTTGAGTTCATTAGTTCCTACTCAAGTTGATTTTGGCTCATCACATAATATCTCAGCATCAGTTCTCGAAGTAGGTAAAAATCACAATTGTATCATAGGNACAAATAGCAATGATGGCAGTAGACAATTATGGTGTTGGGGCTATAATGGTNACGGCCAAATTCGTACAGGAGTTGCGGGTAATGTTATCCTTAATAATGCCCCCAATAATGCACAAAATAACCCAATTTTTTCTGCAAGCACGTCTAATGTCATTCCTGTAGATGTGG
Organism: Methanobacteriota archaeon; assembly: GCA_002685895.1. Classification (GTDB taxonomy): domain Archaea; phylum Thermoplasmatota; class Poseidoniia; order Poseidoniales; family Thalassarchaeaceae; genus MGIIb-Q1. The sequence goes on along the minus strand of NYYK01000081.1, from coordinate 7,168 downwards.
AAACTGATGCTTACCAAACATGTGTGTTGTTTAGTAATAATACAGTTCAGTGTATTGGAAAATATAACCATGGTTCAGCGTGGGTGTTGCCTACTGATTGGTATGAATTAGAGTCTTATGGACAAAATGTGGTTTCTATTTCAGGAGGAGATTCTACAGGTGATCATGGCAAATGCGTTATGCTTCAAGGTGATAAGGCATTATATTGTTGGGGTATTAATTCGNATTACCAACTAGGAAGGGGCGTTAACACAGNATATCTCCCCCCCGGCTCTGTTGATGGTTTAATTGGTGGGCGTGATAATTCTGTTCTACCACCAGGTTTGACTTTTAACAACTTAAATGGAGATATTTCAGGAACACCCACAGTAGAAAATCAGGACATGATTGAATTAAACATCCATGCGTGTAATGGACGTGGTTGTGACTCAGCATCTTTCAATTATTCAATCTGGAATAGACCAGACTTAGGTCAAATTCAGATTGCGAGTGAACACCTCACAAATAATCCAGAATCGGGCATGTTGAATATTTACAAAGGAAGGCCAGTTAATTTGACTATTGAAATCACCTCAGATCGTTCAATTACTGATTATTCGTGGTATACCAACCACACTAACGGACAAATGTATTCTAACTATTATTATCCAGGGATGTGGCAGAACGCAGAATCCATAACAACAACTCAATTACCAGTTGGAATACAAGTTATTCACTTTTCAGCCACCGATGATATTGGAGGAACATCATCCACTGATGATGGCTGGGTCGTTGTCGAGGTCCTCGAATCTGATGATGATGGGGACCAAGTNCCATTTTGGAACGATGATTGTCCAAATGAGGATGCAAGCGGATTTGACATATTCAAAGGAAATGGGTCATCCACTCAAGAATCTGACGGTTGTATTGACAACCAAGATAATGACCAATTCTATGACCCTAACGATGCTTGTCCAACAGAGTATGCGGCAGCCGAATGGGATGTATATATTGGTGAAGGAGTTACCCAATCAGGTTCAGATGGTTGTTTAGATGATACAGATAGAGATACTATCAAAGAGAATACAGACTATTGTTTGAACACTCCCTTTGATGAAAGATTTTATGTNAATCCNCAGGGGTGTGGTCCTTCAGAAAGAGATACAGATGGAGATGGTTACAAGGATGATGTTGATAATTGCCCTAACACCCCAATTACAGAATCTGTAGATGAATATGGTTGTGGAGAATCTCAAGTTGATTCTGATGGTGATGGTGTCTATGATAGTGAGGATATCTGCCCAGAATCTCCGCTAGGGGCGACCGTCGATATCGATGGTTGTGCTGCAGCTGAGAAGGACAATGACAACGATGGAGTGAATGACGAGGTCGATGTATGCGACACAACTCCACCCAATGCAGAAATCAATATGGTCGGGTGTGCAGAAGGAGACCTAGTCACAGATGATTATGACCAAGATGGTATCGCAGATATCTTTGATACATGCCCACAGACACCTCTTGGCGATGTTGTAGATTACGATGGGTGTGGAATGACACAGAAAGATTCGGATGACGATGGCGTCACAGACAACCTCGATGAATGTGAGGACACTCCCGGATATGATGTACTAACAGTTGATTTCGAGGGGTGCGGTTCTACTCAGCGAGATACAGATGGCGACGGAGTCCTAGACTCAATTGACCAATGCCTCAATTCACCAACCAGTGTTGAAGTTGACATTTTGGGTTGTCAAGCAGGCCTATCAGATGCAGACCTTGATGGTGTGGTTGATTTGATTGATGCTTGTCCAAATACTGCTGGAGAATTTCTAGTTAACCTAAATGGTTGTGCCCAGTATCAACTTGATACCGATGGAGATGGAATTACGAATGATTTGGATGATTGTCCAACTACACCAGCAGGTGAAGAAATCAAACTAAATGGCTGCGCAAAAGACGGGCCGGATCGGGAAAAGGACGATGCTGATGGTGATGGAATAACAGATGATTTCGATGAGTGTCCCGAAACTTCAATTGAAGTTGGAAAAATAATCGATAACCGAGGTTGTGAAGTTGAGAACGAAGCAGCGAGTACTTCAGATAATCAGAATTTATTGGCATTAGGAATTATGGCATTTGTACTAATTGTACTAATTATTGCAACAACACTAGTAGTAACACGTAAGCGATCAATGAGTCATTCAGCATGGGATTCTGCAGGAGATGTCATGTTTGACGCTATTGACAAAGATGGTGACGGTGAGATTTCTGATGAAGAATGGGAAGAATACAAGGCATATCGAGATGAGCGTGATGCTCAAGCAAAGATAGACAGCGACGAAGATTTATTCGATGATGAATTGTTTGACTGATTAATGATAAACTAATAAATGAATAACTAAAGGTGTGAATTATGGCAGACGAGAACGCGGAAAAAAATTCGATATTTGATTTGAATAAAGATGGGAAGGTAGATNTTCAAGACTTGAAACCAATTTTTGAGAAGATAACTGCCCCGAGGGTATTCATTTCATTAATTATTAGCCTAGGATTCCTAGCATTGATTTTTTCCTCATCCTATGCAACTTCAGCAGATTACACAAATGCTCCAGACGCTCCAGAAATAATCACATCATCTGATTTCGATCTTGACAATAATGGCCTCAATTCTTCTGAGAATGAGAATTATACAGACGCTTTACTACAATATGCAGATGATTTGGATGAATATATTGATCAACTAGATGCACATAATGATTTGATGAATACATATACAGGTAGGGCAATTTTCTGGGGCACTATAAGTTCCGCCTTGATTGTTGGGGGATTAGTATGTTTAACCTTCCTTCCAAATGCAGTTGAAATGTCTAACAGTGTAAGATTAACTCTTCTAATTGGTACAATATACATGCTAGCTGGTATGTTGGGCTATAATATGCCTGGAGTCGATGCAGCAATTGGTTTTGGGTTTGGCAGTTAGGGACAAATACCAAATGAGCCCTTGGGTAGAGGAAATGACGAGGAATAGGCATTTTTCCCTGCTATGATTGTGCTTTGTTTAGTTGATGCATTGATATGATTCAGGCTTGATTGCGTCGTATGTATTCTGAATAGTTTCCTGGCCAAACCTTCAGGCTACCATCACCTTTCAACTCCCAAATAGTGTCACAAATTTGGTCTAAGAACCAGCGGTCGTGACTGACTGCAATTATTGCCCCATCATATTCTTTTAATGCATTTTCAACAGCATCAGCAGCATCAGTATCAAGATGATTAGTTGGTTCATCAAGAAGCAAGAGGTTATTTTCTTCCAATAGTAGTCTGAGCATTGCAACACGAGCCCTTTCCCCACCACTTAGTTTGTTCATTTGCGTTTTGACCATTCCAGGACTGAACTGAAACTGGCCTAGCAGTGCGCGTAAGTCACCATACGGCATTTTTGGCTTTAGTTTCTGTATTTGCTGTTCTGGTGTTAGTGTGAAATCGATGTTTCGGTGGTCTTGATGAAAATACCCACATTGTACACCCGGCAGAACTTCTATTTCCCCAGAGTCAAGTTTGAGTTCACCTCTGATAATTCGTAATAGTGTGGTCTTACCTGCGCCATTTGGGCCGACAACCCCAATTTTCTGCCCCCTACAAACACCCACAGTAACATCTTCTAATATCGGTCTATTAAGTCCTTCAAAAGTGATGTTCGCGCTGTGAAAATCAAGCACATCCAAACTGCTTTTTTGAGTTGAAGATAGGTTAAATCGTAGCGCTTTTCGTTGCATTGGTTTGATTGATTTTAACCATTTTAATTCACGCTGTGAGCGCATAATCATGTGGTGTTTTTGTGAAATTGATTTGTCGTATTTATTTGCTCTTTTCATTGATTGTAGGGCCCCAGTCAAGCGTTTAATTTCTTTAGTGGTTTTTTCAATTCTTTCATCAAGAGTTTGCAGAAACAATTCTTTTTGAGCGATATAAGCGCTGTAATTTCCAAGGTATCCTCGTAGCGATGCCTCNTGTATCTCAACAATATTGTTGCAAACTCTGTCAAGGAAATATCTGTCGTGACTAACGATCATTAATGCGCCTTTAAATTTCATCAAAAATTCTTCCAGCCAGTCAAGAGTTTGCAAGTCAAGGTGATTGGTAGGTTCGTCTAAAAAGAACACATCAATTTCACCCAATCCAACAAGTTGCCGAGCTAGTGCGACTTTTGCCCTTTCTCCACCAGATAGTTGTGAAATTGGNATATCTAAAGGGTGATGTGCCAAATCTAATGCTTTGAGAATTTCTTTTGCATGCCCTGCAGCATCGCCCCCCCCGGAACGAGCCATTAGGCTCTGCAATTCTTGGTAGCGTTCCATCGATTGTTGCCATTCACCTTCATAGAAAGCAGGGTCGGTCATCGATGCTTCAATAGCGGCAATTTCATCCACAATTTCTTGAAATTGTCTCCCCCGTCTGTTTAATTCTTCTTCCAAAGTAGCATCTTCTTCAATATCACGAACTTGGGTTAAAAAGGCAATTCTAAGCGCTGGTGCGAATGTTATATCACCAATATCTTGGTCTTGATTTGATATTGTACGAAGCAGGGTGGTTTTTCCAGACCCATTGTGGCCAACGACCCCAATTCGTGCGCCTTCATCAATTCGCAAATCAACTCCTTCAAGCACTGAAAGAGCGCCAAATGCCCTGTGAACGTCATCAAGGCGAATCAATTCACGCAAACACAATCCCTCCAATGTAAAGGGCGCCGCCCCCTACTTCATGGCTTAACCGGTCATCTCAAGCAAATGATATGAGCAAACTTACTTTATGGAAACTCAATATTGTTCGATAATTAAGGTAGTATGTGTTTCTACCACAGCACCGTCTGGAGCGGTTAACCAGATACGATCAAGCAGTTCACGTAGAGCGTGTGTATCATTAACTGAGACTACGAGCAATAAGTCAGCATCGAGACCGCCTCCAACTTCATAGCAAGTTAGAACACCATCCCAAGTAGCGAATTCTCCAGCTAAGGTACCAACCTCGGTACCAGGGCCTAACTTTGTGCGTACTAGTGCAGAGAGACCAATCCCACGCTCAATAATTGTGTAACGCTGGATAACCTCTTCCTCGAGTTTCTTTACGCGCGTTCGTACGGTTCTTTCTGAAACGCCTGCCGCTTTCGCTAATTCTACAATTGTGGTACGCGAGTTATCGCGTAATCCATTCAATAGGGCTCGGTCGGTTGAATCGATGTTCATGACCGCCCGCTTCCACATTTCGTATATTAAACCTCTTATCTGCCGGTCTTATGTATGTAATCTTACTATTTATTTCCGCTTTTAGGAAAAAAATATCGTTATGGATTGAACCAGCAAGCCATCTAATATCTCTATTTTATACTGATATAGGTAGATAAATTAGAGAATGAAAACGTATTTTCTATCATCGGGTTCAAATGGGCCGGATTGTTCGAAGTGCTATGCAAGGCGGCTCCGACTCAGCAATGAGTCAACTCCGTGTGCAGGAATTTCTTGATGAAGTATGCAATCTAGAAAGTTGTGAGAATCATATTACATGGTACAATGTTGATGTTGCAACCATGCTTGAAGGATGCCGTATCTTAGGCCACAGCACCAATCCAGAAGATGGCTCAGCAATTATTTTCCTCAAAGAGAGTGTAGTGGTATGTGTTCCTGAAGAGGGTAGCATTCAACATTATCCAAAAGGAACGGTACATTGTTTTGTTGATGATAAGAGGAAAAATGCTGAACATGATGACGATGAACCGATCTTTTCGACAGAACTTTTCTCATTATCNCCACGAGATGAAGAGTTNTGCTATATTCGTAGTTGTGAAGATGAACAAGATATTCCAAACCTCCAAAATGAGGTTGCTAGATGGCTTGGTTGGTTGAACAGTTGACAGCGCAAGGTTATCCAACCGTATTGGACAGTCGATGGTTCAGGCGGGTAGCATGAGCGGCAGAATCAGCGACATTGTCGGCCGTATGGTCATCGATAGCCGAGGAAATCCCACGGTCGAAGTCGACTGCTGGGTTGACGGCGAAATAGCTGGAAGTGCGATAGTACCTAGTGGCGCATCTACTGGAGTTCATGAAGCACTAGAGTTGAGAGATGGAGANCCATCTNGATGGGTTGGCAGAGGTGTTGATCAAGCGATTGCAAACGTAAACGGTCCTGTCCGAGAAGCNATNTTGGGAATGAACGTATCAAACCAATCAGCAATCGATGCAACAATGTGNGAAGCNGATGGTACAGATAACAAGTTGAATTTCGGTGCCAACGCAATACTTGGTGCTAGCATGGCCTCTTTGCAGGCTGCCGCTAATCTTGCTGAAACACCACTTTGGAAGCACATTGCTGGAGATAACAAATGCACACTACCAGTTCCTATGATGAACATCCTCAACGGCGGCTCACACGCCAACTCAAATGTTGATGTTCAGGAATTCATGGTTGTTCCACACGGATTTGGTGACTTCCCCACAGCTTTCCGAGCGGGGGTAGAATGTTACCACTCACTCAAGAGTACACTAAAGCAGGATGGTCTGCTTGGTGGNGTTGGAGATGAGGGTGGTTTTGCACCTAACCTTCCAGCNAATGAAGAAGGCCTCTCATACATNGTCAAGGCGATTGAAGGAGCAGGTTATTCCACAGAACAGATAGGCATTGCATTAGATTGTGCAGCAAGCGAATTTCANANAGATGGGCCATTACATGATAGAGACGGGGCATACNAAATTGATGGACNAGCAATCTCAGGNGAAGAGTTAGGAGAACTCTATTCTGGATGGCTTGATGAGTACCCCATACTCTCTATTGAAGATGGATTTGGAGAAGATGATTGGGAGTCATGGGAATCTTTCACCAAGNGAGATGGNCANCGNTGTCAGATTGTNGGNGATGATCTATTNGTTACNCAAANAGCAAGGNTACAGCGAGGTATTGACGCCGGCTCAGCCAACTCAATTCTAATCAAACTAAATCAAATTGGTTCAGTAACTGAAACTCTAGAGACAATGNAAACNGCATGGNATTCAGGGTTNACTACCGTGGTCAGTCATCGCTCAGGNGANACAGANGATNNAACGATTGCTGATTTTGCAGTGGGCACTAATGCAGGTCAAATCAAGACTGGTTCTATGAGCCGTTCTGACCGTGTAGCTAAGTACAACCAACT
>NYYK01000080.1 GCA_002685895.1 Methanobacteriota archaeon | reverse complement strand
GCACCTCATTATTCCTTCTTGAACAGAACTTCCACCCAAGGCTAATTCGCCTTTGATTTAGCAAATCGTTTGGGTGAGGTTGAAGGGCAGCACCCTGCCCCCTCAATTTGGGGAGAGAATGAGCAAGGTCAGCGAGTTCGAATTATGCGATGGAAGCATAAGTGAATATCATTCACTTCCCGAGATGGAAGCAGAATGGGGAGTCAATCTTTCTGCTCTTCCTTATTCAATTAGGGTGTTACTTGAAGCGGCTCTGCGAAAGTGCGATGGCTTCCTTGTCACCGACGAGGATGTACAACGAATTGCTGATTGGACTCCCGAAATGTCACCTTCAGAAATCCCTTTCATGCCTAGCCGAGTAATACTTCAAGATTTCACCGGTGTTCCTGCCGTAGTAGACATTGCCGCTCTTCGTGATGCAATGGTGGAACTTGGTGGCGACCCTAAAAAGGTCAATCCACAAGTGCCAGTCGATCTTGTCATCGACCACTCTGTTCAAGTCGATGTATCGGGTCTTTTCCCCGACGCCCGTGAGCGCAACATGGAGATTGAATATGAGCGCAACATGGAGCGCTATCAATTCCTGAAGTGGGGGCAACAAAGTCTCGATAATTTTCGCGCGGTGCCGCCCGGTAGGGGTATTGTGCATCAGGTCAATCTTGAGTGGCTAGCAAGTGTAGCCCGAGAGGAAAACGGAGTTTGGATGCCCGATTCTCTAGTTGGTACTGACTCCCACACTACTATGATTAACGGTCTTGGAGTTCTTGGTTGGGGAGTGGGTGGAATTGAGGCAGAAGCAGTGATGCTTGGCCAGCCAATTTACATGCTGTTACCCGAAGTTGTCGGTTTTGAATTGAAAGGCTCATTGAAACCTGGCGTGACTGCAACCGACATGACGCTAAGAATCGTTGAGATATTGCGTGAACACGGAGTTGTTGGTAAATTTGTAGAGTTTTATGGAGCAGGTCTTGCCAATCTCACTTTGCCAGATAGAGCAACTATTGCCAATATGGCACCCGAGTATGGTGCAACTTGTGGCTTCTTCCCAGTCGATGAAACTACGCTTGAGTACTTACGACTCTCCGGTAGGGATGAAGGACATGTGGAAAATGTGAAGCGCTTCCTCAGCGCTCAGGAAATGTTCCTTACTGATGATTCACCAACTCCAAATTTCACTTCGAATCTATCACTAGAACTTGATACTATAGAGCCCGCACTTGCTGGCCCCAAGAGGCCTCAGGATAGGGTAAATCTGTCAGAAATGCAGAAACATTGGCGTGAAAGTCTTGTAGCGCCAGTTGGCCATCAGGGTCATGGTCTCAGTTCTGATGTTGTTGGGGCTGAAATTGAAGTCGAAGGCGAAGATTACACTTTGCAGCACGGCGATGTAGTCATCGCTGCAATTACCTCCTGTACAAACACATCCAATCCTTCTGTGATGCTTGCTGCAGGGTTAGTCGCCCGAAACGCACGTGCGCGTGGCATGACAATCAAGCCGTGGGTGAAACCGAGTTTAGCTCCGGGTAGTCGTGTTGTAACCGATTATTATGATGCTGCGGGTTTGTCTGAGGAATTGGCCGCATTGGGATTCAACACGGTTGGCTATGGATGCACGACTTGTATCGGCAATTCAGGCCCTCTTGCAGAGAATATAGAGTCTGCAATCGATGCTGGCAATTTGATAGTTGGCAGTGTGATTTCAGGTAACAGAAATTTCGAAGGTAGAGTACATCAGAAAGTCAAAGGGAGTTATCTTGGAAGTCCCCCACTCGTAGTTGCATATGCTCTAGCAGGTACTCTAAATATCGATATTGAAAATGACCCACTTGGTCAAGATTCTGATGGCAATGATGTATTTCTTGCTGACATTTGGCCCAGTGATGAGGAAGTGCGTCAAACGATGACTACTTCCATCACTCCGGAGATGTTCCGTTCTCGTTACTCTGATGCTACTAGTGAGCCACGTTGGAATTCCATTCCTTCTCAGCCAAGCGCCCTCTACCCATGGTCTCCAGATTCGACCTACATTCGCCTCCCTTCCTTCTTTGAGGGGATTACACCCAAGCCATCCAAGATTGAACCAATTGTTGGTGCAAAAGTGCTTTTGATGTTAGGTGATTCAGTAACGACAGATCACATTTCACCTGCCGGTGCTTTCCCACATACGGGTCCGGCTGGCCAATATTTGATGGAGAATGGCATCGAGCCACGTGATTTCAATTCGTTTGGTAGCCGAAGAGGCAACCACGAAGTAATGATGCGTGGGACATTTGCAAATGTGCGCATCCGTAATCAGATTGCATCTGGAACTGAAGGTGGCGTTACTACCTACTTTCCAACTGGAGAAATAATGCCTATCTTTGATGCCAGCATGCGCTACCAAGAGAGTGGAACACCCCTTGTCGTGCTCGCTGGCTCTCAATATGGTACGGGGAGCAGTCGTGACTGGGCTGCCAAAGGAACAATGCTGCTAGGTGTGAAAGCAGTTATTGCCACATCTTTTGAGAGAATTCACCGCTCAAATCTAGTCGGTATGGGAGTATTGCCACTGACCTTCAAACCTGGAGAATCTCCGGAAACTTTCGGACTTGATGGAACTGAGATATTCGACATCCCTGCCAGTGGTGATTTCACCCCACTCAGCACAATCACGGTAACAGCGCACAAGGAGGACGGCGCAACTGTAGAATTTGATGCAATTGTGCGTCTAGATACACCTGTTGAAGTTGATTACTACAACAATGACGGAATACTTCAGACAGTCCTCCGAAACATTGCCCGTAACTAATTGCGCTTTCTCTTTCAACTATTTTCTTGCCTAAATCTTGTTGAGGCGGCTAGGCACAATCTGTATTAGTGTAGGTTCACTGCTGGGCCTATGGCCCAGAGCCGGCGCTTGCCTTCCATCATACTCGCCACTCTGATGCTGTTCAGCACCATTGCCGTCCACCTAGCCCTCTGGGATACTCAGAATCTAACTCCCACAGGACTAACTTCTGAAAGTGGGCCAAATTCCATGGAGGTTCTGATTGTAGGTAATTCTTACACTCAAGGAAATAATCTAGATTCACTCACTGAATCACTGCTGCAGAATGATGTTGCCAATGCTAATGCAGACCGATTAGCAGCGGGTGGATTGAATCTCAATGACCACGCCAATAGGGCGCAAACAGCAGGACACCAATGGAATACCACTCTTAACAACGGTAACTGGGATTGGATAATCTTGCAGGATCAAAGCCAGATTCCGAGTTTTCCAATCTCCGAACCGTATTGGCAGAATAGCAAAGCAGGTGCGGCTGTTCTGAATGAGATAATCAAAGATAATGGCGGTGAAACCGTATTCCTCATGACATGGGGCCGACGAAACGGTGACCAAGACAATCTATGGCGAAATCCGGATTATTTGACTATGCAAGCCAATCTAGACTCTGGCTATCGGCTTTATGCAGAAAATATCACCACACCAACCCGCCCAGTTTGGATTGCTCCAGCAGGCTTGGCTTTCAAACATATTTATGACGACATTGCTGCATCTGGAGGAACTCCTGAGGATCCAGGAACTCTGTTCCATGACCTCTATTCTTCTGATGGGAGCCACCCGTCATTATCTGGTAGTTATCTCGCCTCTTGTGTAATCTATGCCACCATTACCGGTTCCAATCCTGTGGGCCTCAGTGGCCCTAGTGGCCTTAGTTCAAATCGCATCCTAGAATTGCAAGAAGCAGCTGCTGCAACGGTGTTCAATGAAACTCAAAATCTAGTTTATCCGTGGCATAATTTTCCCTCCACCACTTTTGCATATGGAAATACAAGTGTAGTTTTGCACCCTGCTCTCAATGAGACAACCGCACTTACTCATCGCCCAGGTAAACGGGTTGATAATGCCACAATGAACCTCACTGCAGAGGGTATGCGAGAATGGTCTAATAACTCAAATAGCATGATACAATTATCCCCCAACTCGACTTTTTCAGACGCTACTGTTGATGCAAATGGAAACCTCCGACTAAATGGTTCAGTTTTGGGTGGCTCTCCTAATGCAGGTACGAATAACACACAAATTACCCAAGCAGTTCAATGGCAAGCCGGGAACTACTCATTCGACACTTTCCGGCTTGCGTGCGTAAGTGGTTCATGCGGCTCGATTTCAGTCGTTGGCGGCCCCCTGCACATCTCTGCAAACACCATCATCATTGACAGCGGCGCATCTATTATTGCCGAGGAATTAGTTTGGGGAAATGCTGGACAAGGCACCTCCACTGCTAGGGCAAGCAATGGCAAGAGTCCAGGAGCAGGTGGGGGCGGCCATGGTGGTTTTGGAGGTGCAGGCGGAGGTACCAATGGAGGTGTTGGTGGGCACAACTACGGTAATGGTTCAGAACCCGGCTCTTCAGGCGGTAATGTAACCCACACCTCTAGTGGACAGGTCTCAAACGATGCTAACGGAGGAAGAGGTGGTGGAGTCATTGAATTGGGAGCTAGAAACATCATCATCAACGGCACAATTTCTGTGAATGGTGGTCGGGGTGACGATGGTGCACCCCCTGCATCTGGCACCGGTGCCGGCGGAAGTGGAGCTGGAGGTGGCAGCGGAGGTTCAATCTATGCTATTGCAAACAGCGTTTACATAGGCTATAACGCCATGTTGAGTGCCAATGGTGGTAATGGTGGCGATGGCGCATCAGGCGCTCAATCAGGTATTGGTATAGGAATGCACGATGGCGGTAACGGTGGCGGCGGTGGTGCTGGTGGAATGGTATTGGTTGCAGCCATGCCGGGTCAAATAACGAATAATGGAGCAATGCAAGCAAATGGCGGCTCTGGTGGAGCTAGAGGCGCTCCTTATGGTTCAGGTGTTTATGGAACGGCAGGGAATAATGGTTACAATGGATATGCTTTCACAGGCACTTTTTCTGGCTTGACTGGAATTACAGCATATCATTACAATGGGAATTTCACAAGTCCAATATTTGGGCAACAGGGAATGCTTCAGTTGAATTCTACTGTAGCAGTTCCAAACAACCAGCCAGTAAATACCTCCATTGTGGGGACCTATCATTACTCCATTGACGGCACAGTTTGGTCGCCATGGCTTCCCTTCAATCTATCAGGAGAATCAATGCCTCCATTCGTTTTCATACAATTCAGATTGTGGTTATCTACGACCAACAACTCGACTACCCCTACAGCGAGCGGCATCAATCTCAATATGTCAAATTGGCAATCAATTGATGATTTTGATCTAAGTATATCCCAAACACCAATGCTAAACCCAATCATCACTTTCTCTCAAGAACTTGGTGTGGTTAGAAGTTCCACCGCAACTTACAGCCAATGGGGTGGGCCGACTACTTTCCACATGTATATACCAACCAACTCCACTCCAATCGACACCGCGTGGTTTCATCTTTCCCCACCACAATTTTCTTCTCATGGAAATGTACAAATTTCCTTAGGTGGCAAGGATATTCTAACCATCAATAGTTCAAACATTCCAGAGATGGGCATTACAATCGAGATTAACAAATCCGTTCTAGAAGCACAATGGCCAACATCTCCCTCAATCAATAACGGTATAGGGGGAATAGCATGGAGTGATTTACCGATTACAGTTTCCACATCTTTAGGTTATATGGGGAGTTTCTCTAATCCATTGATGGTCTTACCCTATCGGCTGACTCAGACACTTGGGAGTAACGGAAGTATAGTCAACGCGTTGAACAATTACGTTAGTCAAACTAGTGGAAGTTGGACGTTTGCAACATTTTCAACTTTCCCTGTTATCTGTAGCGGTGGGGCTTTGGACACCCATTCTATCTTACTAGATGCACTAATGGTTAATTTCATCGATGACATATCTCCTGTTGTGACTAACATTTCATTTTATGTAGATGGCCAAGAGGTCAGCGAAGCACGAATTGGCGACATAGTGGAAATAAGAGTCAGAGTATTTGGAAATGAATCAGATGCAAGCATAGAATGGAATTTCCAAGGACTTGGAAGTATATCTTCATGGCCACCCTCATCTCTCTCGTCAATGACTTGGGACACATTGCATAACTCATATCATGGGTATTATGACACATCTCAACATTCATCTGAATATGGTGATTCCATGGCTCTTTGGCTATGGCTTACCGATGCAGAGGGTAATTTACGTTCTCCATCCGGTGTGAGTGCTTGGTACACCTTTTTAGTTCTGAAACCAGTCTATCCTGAATTCAAGACTCTCGAAGTTAGCGGTTGTAATGATGTGGTTGTCATTATTTGTAATGCTGAGGCTGAAACTGAAATCGAATTTCAGGCATCTGCAGTGGGGGGCCGCCCTGATTTTGCAGCCTTTACACATATCGTCAATCCCTCGAACACTTCAGAAGATTTTGTCATTCCACTTTTCTGGAACGAATCATCCAATATGTATGAAGGGTCAACGTCGTTTACATCTGCTGAACTTGGATGGTGGGACATCATGTTCCGGTTCATTGATGTCAATAGAGCAGAAGATGTCTGGTCTAATGCATCAATTAGTAAGTTGCATTTGATAGATGAGACAGCTCCCGTTGAAGGCACTTTGGTAGTGGAAATGGATCAGTCAGAACCATCTTCCTGGAGTATCAATGGCGAATGGCTGGCTACAATTGCTGATAATTCGTCGGCTTCAATAAGTGTAAACGGCCCAAACAATTACGAAGCATCGATTCCATTGTCTACTAGTATAGTCAATGACCCAATGAATGTGACATCCTATGTCGCACTCGGTTCTACTGAAACGATGGGGTATGGGGCAAGTAGTCCTGAGAACACTGTTACGGGATTGATACATGGGCAATTGAATCAAACTTGGTCAGATGTTACACTAACAAATATTTCAGATTCTTGGGGTACAGTTCAGAATTTTATCGATAAGGAATATGAAATATTTTATGCCAATCCAGACATAATCACTATTATTCCATTGCGTGATTATATTTCATCCTCTACAAGCGTATGGCGATTAAATTACCCAATTTTGTTGGATGACTTAGCATCAACAGGCGCTCAGATTTACATCGGCGTGTTGCAACTAGACCCTGATTATGTGTGTCATATTGCTTCGGGCCCCGGTGGTTGCCACTCTTTTGGTGAGTACGAGATGGTCATAGAAAAGACTGAAATTATTACTGAAATTGCTTCTACACGCCCTTGGGTAACACTAGTTCCACTTTCTGATGATGGGCCAGAGCACCCTGAATGGCTAGACTCAAATGATGATTTCACTGATGCAGGCCACGCTTCACTTGCCGCCTCTTTCCTGCACATGATTGAGGGGGGTAGTAGCATGCGTACAGTCAACTACGAAGGTAGGAACCTGATCGACACTTCCAATCTCGCCCCTGGCACTTATGAGTTTGAAATGGAGGTTGTTGATGAGGCTGGGAATGTTGCACTTGATGCAATGGAGGGAGCCGATGCAACTCAATTCATAGCCCCAGCCAATGGGATTCTCGAACTCAGTATTCTCACGACCGCCCCAAGTGTGCTTCACCCCGGTGAATTTGAGATTGATTACAATGCTGAGTGCATTATCGGATGCACAATGTTGTTGCAAGTATCTATCGATGGTGAAATCGTACAGACGTTGCAGCCAACTAGTGGCGCAAATTCCATCAAGGTATCAATACCTAGTATAGGCACTCATACAGTAAGTATGACTCTCTCAACCCCTGATTGGAATGTTTCATTCATTACTGATACCCTCGATATCTATGCCACGCCCGCCCCAGTCCCAGAGTGGCATATCGCCTGCACATATCACGAGGAGGAAGTCACTCAGTATGGGGTTGCTTACAAAGGGGAAATTGGCAACCTCACGACTTCCGCCCATTACATTGAATGTTCTTTGACAAACAGCGGTGAAGTTAGTGGAATCGTGCAAGTATCACCAGATGCTGTCACGAGTCCATTTGATTGTACATCTTCAGCATTAGCAGTTAGCCCTGATGGCCGAGCGCTTTTCTACTGCACTGCCGAAGAGAGCGATGAAACAACTGGTATTCATCAATTATCAATCGCATTTGAAGAGGTCAATGATACAGAAAACAATTCAATTGGTGGTTGGGATACCACCTCAGTTCTTGTGTCTCCTCGCTTTGAAACGGTGGGGCAGGAAGATGGAGGCGATTCAAACCAAGTGGATGATGGTTCAACAGATGTTTCTAGCAAGAGCCCAATAACATGGCTAATGTCAGCCATCATCCTTCTCCTAATTGGAATAGGGGGAATTAGTGTGATGTTCGCAATGCGTGATCGCAAAGAGGAGACAATTGGTGTAGTGAATGTAGACTCATTGTTCAAAGATGATGCATCTTTGGATTCCGAATTATCTACGTCTGAAACCCTTCACCCCTCAATAACAGAACAGCAGGAAACTAATTCCCAAGAAGATTTACAAACAGATGAAGTGAAATGGGAATAGGAAGGCAGGAAGTTTCCGCCGTCTGAATGAAACACCCCTTCACCTTCAAGAAAAATAAGCCATATTGACGGTTGGTTCAATAACCACCCCTCTCCGCTTAAGTCCATGGTAGACGGAATCCGTACCTGTTTCCGCTTCCGCTCACTCGATGAAGGGATTGAGGTCCTCATTGAGGGTGACGCTGATTGGGTCAATGATTGGCGGATTAAATTGGATCTTCTAGACATTGGGTGGCTTGAACGACTGAACGTCGGTTCAGATGGAGACTCAATACTTTCATCTTCAACTAGAAGTGGAACTAAAACTCTACCAGGGCCAACTCCTGACCCAAGTAAAGTGGTGACAGTTCGCCGCACGATTGGAGAATTAGACCTCGATAAAGAGATGGTTAAATTGGGGATTTTCAAGGAAGAGTCTCCAACAACATCAGCTCTTCGGGAGATTCTTGACGAGTACGATGAAGCCCCCAAACCTCCTCAAGGTTCACCTTCTACCGAGCCAGTTGCTGAGGGTTGGCTAAGAGAAGTGTTGCGTTTGGCAGTCCGAAGATTCGGAGTAATGGGTTTGCCAATTGATGTTATAGTTGAGTCGATTGAGGGGCGACACGATTTAGATGATGAACTAGTTGAGGGGTGGCTAGAAACCCAATATCAACTAGGAAAATTAGTCAAGATTTATGGCGGTATGAAGGAGGGTTTCGGGCCCTCACCTGCTTGGCTAGATGCACAGTAAAAATTGATTTTATTGCCGGACTGCGAATCTGCTGGAAAACTAACATTGATAAATTGTAAATGTGGTGCTGCGAGCCTGTAGTTGGAGCAAAACTCGCACACGCGCACGAAAGGAGTAATAAGACAACCCAAAGTCGGTCAGTCAGTATGTCGAGCCATACCTTTGAACTGAATTTGAATAAGGCACGTGTCAAAGCCCTTGCACTTGTCGCACTGATGGTGCTGTCAACCTCATTGGCAGCAATGGATGTAGCAGCGAGTAACTCGAAGCAGTACCCGGTAACAAGAAATCCACTGGATCTTGCTACTGGAGACTTCGATTGTGACGGCGATGATGATATCGTGACCGCGAGTGAGATGGGCAATTTCTTGTCTATTCTCTGGAATGATGGAGGAACTTATCAGGACCGTTCTGATATTTGGGTCTCCAACAACAACACCCGTCGTGCAGGATTTACCTCTATTGCTGATGTAGGTGGTGTTGAAGTCGGTGATATTGATGATGACGGCAAGGATGACATTGTCTTCTATCAAGGAAATATTCAGGTTTATGGTACTACAGAAGTTATTCGTGGTAACCTAACAGTTCTCACAAATGATGACTGTACTGGGGCCTTTACTGAGGACGCAGTTTACACTACTGGGGATATTGTATGGGAATTCCAGATTGCTGATATCAATGGTGACGGTGTCGATGATATTGTGGCTCTTGAACTTCAAGACATAGCATCTGGTACTCAGCGCCTGCTCACATACCTTGGTGGCTCACAACGTAATAACGCAGCAACGAATCACAAGATTACTGCTCTAGACAATCTCGCGAACAAGGTGTACTCAGACTTGAGGCTAGGTAATCTTGGTGAGGCTGTAGTGGGTGGCCCAATTGGTAACGATTGTGATGACTTGGATGCTTTCATCTTCTTTCGAACTGGATTTAATGCAGCTACAGGATACGCAGATGGTGATTGGGACAACGTTTCAATCGTTGAGTTCGAATGTACGCTCGATACATTCGCCGCATGGAACGATCCTAACAAACAACACACGATTAAACTGAATTCAGAGGCCGGTTCTTTCGATATTGCAGACGAAGATGGAGATGGCAAGATTGACACAATGGCAATTACAGATTTCACTTCTGTTGTAGTTCAAACCTGTGCTACGGCACCATGCCCAGCACAAGCCAATTGGCAACAGGCTACGGTATCTCCTTCTATCGGAGATTTCATGCCTGCAACCGTTGCACTTGAAGATGTAAATCAAGATGGTGACATTGACTTGGTTGTCCCAACATATTCTACAATCACTAGCTTGCAAGGCGCCAGTGGAAACACTGTCACATCTTACTCTACAAGTAACCTTGATGAGTTGAATACGGTGCAAATCGTACTTTCTAATGGAGCAGGAGGTTTCTACTCCCCNCAGTCNATGCCAGTCGGTCGCCGNCCTACCATGGTNCTTGTTGGCCAATTNGCAGGTGGTCCAACTAGTGCACTAGACCTTGCAATNGGTAACCGTGATTACACCTTCCAATACAGCAACGGTGCNCTNCACATNGATTCGAANGGNTGNGCTTTTGACCCACTCAACCCACAGTTGAATGGNTTTGGTTGTGGNAANNTAGANGCAATTTCTGTNATTCAACTTGACAATGAAGANTTGGGTATNGNAGGNATGTCNGTNTCNCCNGCATCTTTCAANCCNGACACAGGTAGTATGACTATTGGTGANGGNACTCGTGAAGTGAACGTNACAGTTCAGAANACAGGGCTTGATTCAATCAGCGGTAGCGTTGATGTNGATATTTCNGTNAAGGAAATTACAGGTGGCACTGATACCATCGTTTACTCTGATGACTACGACTCAACTCCAGTAGTCAACTGTGGCACNGGNTGCACTTGGNCTTCNGCTGANTATGANGGTGAACAACTNTTCTGGCANGAAGAACTNGCNGCCAACCATTCTNCCTCGCCNGAGGGCCAAGAAGCNGATGTCAATCCTACAGACTATATGTGGGCNGGAACTTGGTACCCCAATTCNACAGCAAANAATCAGTTGGAAACNGGNTACCTTTCCAATCAAGANGANGCNNTNATTCTTCGAAATATNGACTTNAGTGGNNCAGATGCNGCNTCACTTGAGTTGGATTTGTTCTGCACTTCNGGTTATTCACCANTTCATTANGTGAACGCNCANGGNGGAATTGTTGGAATGGTAATTTACGATGACTCTTGTAACATAGATGTCTACACAGATGATGATGGTTGGGTTCCAATCGTGTACAAAGGTGGTTATGATTCTGTGCGCTACAATGAGTATTACTACAATGGTGGTTCAGTTGAATATACAAGTCAAATCTATCACTANTCTGGAATNAACTANAGNTGGATAGATTTGCAGGATAACAATTCACTTGACCTCACTCCGTGGGCAGGTGAGACAATCGATCTTCGCTTCCGCTTCCGTACTGGATATGAAGGCAGCGTTGGTCTTGATAACGAATCCCGTAATACTCAGTTTGATGGAATGGCTATTGACAATTTGACAATCACCAAGACAATAACACAGTATGGTCAAATACAGCCCGTCTCTCAAACATTGAATCTAAACAACTTTTCTCCAGGTGACGAGCAGTCGATNGTTCTCAACGCTTACTTCACCAATGACACTGAATACATGATTGAGGGTACACTTTCCTCACCAACTGGATTCGCTAATGAAGATTCAAGCAATGATGATATTCGTTGGAAGATGAATGTTCTCAATCTATACGACCCAGCAGTCAAAGAGATTACTTCTTTCCAACCAGGTGAATTGTTAGCATCTGGTGACTACCCAATTGAGGTTGTTGTGGAGAATGCAGGTAACACAGTGATGGATTTCGATGTGCAGGCCACGGTTTACACAGCCCAGCCAAACCCACTCTTCTCTAATCCATGTAAGGATGTTGAGGAGTTTGAGCCAAGTTCTTGTGCTTACATGTTTGGAGATGATAGCGACGGTATTGGTGGCATCATAGATGATACAGATCCAGCAATTCAAAACGCAATCGTTCCAGGTAACAGGCCAATGTTCGGCAGTAATGCATACTGGTTTGGACACCCTGACAATGGATACGGTGACGATTGGAATGAGTCAATGACTCTACAGTCAATTGACCTACGAAACATGGCTGGCGACTTTGCCTACCTCACCTTCGATTATTTTGCTGAAGCAGATTACTTGTCAGATGCAAGTGGCAACATCGTAGGAGTTAACGATGCAGCTAACCTAGAGATAAGTTGGCGCAAGGGCTCTCAAACCTACCAAGGTGTTGTATACGGCTCTTGGAATGACTACAACGAGAATGGAATCCAAGGAAATCAGAGTTGCGAGGATATCGATGATGACGGTTACTNCGATGAAGTTGAATTCATGGGAGACCACACTGATGAGGATAACTATGTCATTTGGTTTGACAGCGAAGGTCTGTTGAAGTCGGTCACTCTTGACTTGACCCACATAGTGATTCAGAACCGTACTGGTGCATCCAATTCTTGGAGAACCGAGTGTACCTCAATGAGTGGCGCAGAAGTCGATTTGACCTTCCGCTTCCTCTCTAACGGGGATGGAATAAATGGTCAATCAGGGTTTGCAGGATTTGCCATGGATAACATTACTGTGCAGGAGTACACATTCACTGCCGACCAGTCATATACAAACACAGTAACTAATATCGATGCGCGAGAGGAGCGCAATTTGACTATCGGAACTCATAACTTCCAGCAAGGAATTTATCGAATAGATGTGATGAGTGTTTTCGATAATGTTACCGCTGGCAACAACTGGACAAATGTGAAGGAAGTTGCTCTTGGTAACAACTTATCACGTGTTATCTTTGAGGTTGCATCCGTAGATGTTACTCTCTATCGACCAGATGTTCTAGATTGTGTAGAGGATGTTACCTACGATTGTGTTTACCCAATTGATCAGGCGCTGAACCATCAGTTCACTGTACCTTTGAGTAACGGTGTTCTTGCAGGGGATTACAACATCTATCTCGACGTTGTCGATTCTACAGGAACGACTGTTTCTTCAACAACTTCGACGAACAGCCCAATCACGCTTTCGTCACATGAGAATAACCAGGCTACTTTCCAGCCTTACAGCGGCTGGCAAGATGGTGAAACCTATGACTTGCGCTTCTATGCTCAGTTAGTTGATGGCACACCATCTGGTAATCAGCGTAACTTCACCATCACCTTTGCTGACAGTGTTGACGTAGCAATTCTTTCTAACCCAACTGACCAGAACAGATTGGAGAGTGTAAAGCAGGACATGCAATCTATGGGATTGACATACACTCAATTCCGCCAGAGTGACTGGAATAATTATCTAGCCAGTGGATGGTTGGATCACTACGAGAAAGTGCTATTACCATGGCAAACAATTGCCAATGTTCAGGCAAGTGGCTACTACGACATACTTAGTGATTCAGCAACTGAAACCATATTGAAGAATTATATGTTGGCAGGTGGAACTGTTGAAGTTCATCTTGGTCCATACGCTGAAGGATTAGATGACAAACTCTTGTTCAACATGGTAATTCTCAACCGTGATACCTCTGGAAACCAGATTGAACACAGCGATCTCAACATTGCTGACCCATATCACCCACTTCTTTCTGACGTCAGCAGCACTGCATGGCTCGGAATGAACAATGGTAACTATGTTGCAAATGCTGGATACTCAACTGACAACTCAGGTGCTAACCAATTGCCAACGCAATGTGGCGGACGCATTAATACACAGCAGGGGACATTCCACAGTTTGCTCAACCACGATGAAGACTCCAGTCTTCACATGCTGGTAACTTGTGGCTTTGGCAGTGGCGGATTAATCATCACTACAATCGATGTGGAGAACCCAAGTGTATCTGAACCATACGGAAGCACTTCGTCACCACTTCGCAGCAACTTGCTCGGCTACCGCGTAACTCCATACCCAACTGAACTTGGAATTGCTGGCAACGGATGGGACCTTACTGTAAACGGTAATGCGCCATCAGAAGCTGATTCATCTGGCGATTATCCAATCCTCTACCTCAAGTCTAACAGTGTGTTAAACCTAGGATTTTCATCCACCGTAGGTGGTCTTGACGCAGATTGGGAAATCAGAGGTGCTACTGATTGGAATCGCAATCAATTTGCACCTAATGTTGATTTTGCACACCGTGCAGATGATTCACACAACGTGACTTTCTGCTTGATTGACACCAACCCACAAGGCACTGGATGTATTCAAGATGCATCGTGGGATGTGACTCTATTCCTCCACGATGCAGAGGGTCACACTAGAATCACTCATATTACTCTAACAACAAACGACATNATTGCTGACGAATCAGATCCAATTGCAAATGTGACTGTTGAGGAGCACGCTCTCTATCCAGACAGCCTTGAGGACCACGGAACCAAGAGTTCTGGTGGAACAAACTGGTCTGTGTATCTAGTCAAGTTGTCCGCTAGTGGTGATGTGAAGGTCAAGTTCGATGCTTGTGGTTCTTCAGACCCAGATGCAATGAATGGAGAGAGTGGTATTACTACTTACACATGGACAGTGTACCAAGATTACCCATGGAACAACCCATCCAATGATTACGATGGGCACGAATTCGTGCGCACTGAATCAATGGGTTGNGATTGGACTTACACCTTCCGCAACCAGACCGCTGACCCNTCAGGATTCGCTGAGAANCCAATTCGCGTTGAGTTAGAGGTACAGGATAGAGCAGGNAGAGATTCTGACAAGTTCAAACTNTACTTNGTAGTGGTTCCAGAAGATTGGGGTGACGATGCACCTGTATGGGAGATTGAAACACCACTCGATGGTTCAACTCAGACCGGTGAATATGTCTGGGTAAATGGCTCAGTGATTTCTGGTAGTGAGGGTGATGATGTCTCTATTGAAGCGGCACTAGACTCTTCAATCCTTAACGAAACAATCGATGAGAAGGTCAAGCAGTTGCATGANGGNAAGTTTGCTGATGTTCGCAATCTCGGTGATGGTTCGGAATTCAGTCTCAAGTTGAAGATAGAAGATCTATACAATGAGAACGGCTCAATCCAGACAATCTATCTGAAGGTTGTCGAGGGCGATGGTCAGACTTGGACCCTATATCAGCAGATTGACATCAACCTGCCACCAGTTGACTCCAATGTTGACCCCTGTGTTGAAAATCCAGATGCTGAAGGTTGTGAAACTGATACCAACACCGATACTCAAGGTGAGGGTGGCATGGCAAGTATACTCCTGTATGCTGGAATCGGTGCCGCCATTCTACTTGTCATCTTCATTCTTTCACTACTTGTGATTCGCTCTCGCAGAGGCGGCAGTGAAGATGTGACAGGATTCGCTGGTGTTGCAGGTATGGACCCAATGGAGGCCTATGTGCAACAGTTGATTGCTCAGGGCTACCCAGAGGATACAGCAAGACAGTACGCGCAACAATACGCTGGTCATTTCCAAGATCAGCAGCAATAGCGAGTCTGAACACAAGCCTGCGCGGCTAACGGCCGCGTAGGCTTTCCGTTTCGCTTTGGGATAAAGGAAACGGGTCCGCCCTGTTACCTTTTGAATGAAAGGTTGCTCCGCCCGATTCATGGATGAAGCGGAAGGATACAAGGTAGCCGACCTCAACCGTGCCGATGAGGGCGCACTGAGAGTCGATTGGGCTCGTAGTAGAATGCCTGTGCTCGCATTACTTCGCAAGAAGGCAGAGGTAGAGCAACCGCTTGCAGGAATGACAGTAGCAGGCTGCCTCCATGTAACAAAAGAGACAGCAGTACTAATCGAAACAATAGCAGCAGCCGGTGCCAAAGTATCGTGGTCAGGATGCAACCCACTTTCTACCCAGGATGATGTTGCTGCTTGGTTAGCTCGTGAGGGTTATGGGATCTATGCATGGCATGGTCAGTCAGTCGAAGATTTCTATTGGTGTATCGACCAGACGGTGGATGCTGAGCCAACCTTGACATTGGACGATGGGGCAGACTTAATCTTCCGTGTTCACGATGCTCGCACCGATGCTATAGAGCAAATTATTGGTGGTACTGAGGAGACAACCACAGGAGTTCACAGGCTTCGTGCAATGGGCGCAGCGAGTAAACTAAGGTATCCAGTGATTGCGGTCAATGATGCGATAACAAAGTGGGATTTTGATAATGTGCATGGTACAGGCCAATCAACACTAGATGGGATATTGCGAGCAACTTCAGTGCTTCTTGCTGGCAAGACCTTCGTTGTTGCTGGATATGGTCACTGTGGTAAGGGATTAGCTAACAGGGCCCGAGGGATGGGCTCAAATGTGGTGATAACAGAGATTGACCCCTTGGCCGCACTAAAGGCGCACATGGACGGCTTCCAAGTGATGACGATGGATGAAGCAGCTCCTCTTGGTGACATATTCTGCACTGCTACTGGAATGGTAGATGTCTTAGTAGGCCGTCATTTCTCATTGATGAAGGAGGGCGCAATTATCTGCAACACTGGACATTATGATTGTGAAATCAATATTCCAGATCTTGAATCTTTGGCCGATTCAGTTCGTACCATTCGCACTGATAATGAAGAGTTCACGCTATCGAATGGCCGCAGAATTCACCTTCTTGCTAGAGGGAGACTAGTCAATTTGGCAGCAGCCGAGGGTCATCCATCAGAAGTAATGGACATGTCTTTTGCCAATCAATTCCTTTCACTATGTAGGCTTGCTGAAGAGGGCCACTCATACGAAAATCAGGTTTACGATATTACTCACCAACAAGATTCTGAATTGGCAGCATTGAAACTCGCCGCTGAGGGTAAGTCAATTGACACCCTCACCCCTGAGCAAAAAGCGTACCACGAAGATTACTCTCATGGCACATGACACTCAAACTCTGTTGATATGCTTCATACCTTCTCTTTTTGAGAGATTTGAGAGCAATTCGCTATGCTCTTCAATAAAATTTGAAACTACTTCAGGTTCAGTTTTGGAGTATTCTCTCAGAGCCCATCCAATTGCTTTTCGAATGAAGAATTCTTTTTCATGTGCGCATTGAAGGCAATAGTCTAACAATTTTTCTTGGTCTGTATTTTGTTTGTGTCGATTATGAGATAGTATAGCGCTTCTCCTAATCCAAAAGTTATCATCTTCAATCCATTTATCTAAGATAGAATTCATTTCAGTACGGTGATTTTCTAGTAATTTACCAACCAAATTTTGTGAAATAGGATCGATGAAATCCCACCATTGCCCCTCTCTAATCATTTTTTCATACAAGGGAAGTGCATCTAATGTGATAAACTGCTTCCATTTTGTGGCAAGTTTAATTGAAATATGTTTTTCCTCACGATGAGATAAAGACCAAATTTTTGTTATTATGTCATTATATTCATTTTGAGTTTTGATGGGAAATAATTTCTTTGCATCACTAACAATTGCATTTATTATTGGTGATTTTACACCATAGAATGGCATTTCTGTTTTCATGTAGGCTTGCATATGAACGGCATCTTGAGGGTTTGCATTTTCTGATAATTTGTGGCTGATAAATTCAGTAATGTCTGAAGTTATCATATAATTCACCAACGAATCATTCTTCTTCAATGAAAATTAGGTCAACTGTTGTCATGTCAGGAATTTTTGGTTTCCAGTTGTTCGGCAAAGGCTCCCCTGCATCAACTACCATCTGCAACCTTTCTTGGAATGCAGTCGTGCGGTACTTCAGTAGTGACTGATACAGTCTTAGTGGCCGCCATTTTTCAGGGAAACAAACTTTTCCTGAACTCATCTCAACATCAGTTGCGCGAATGACATTGTAGGCCGGCCTGTTGAGTCGCATTGTGAGTGATTTTGACCATTTAATCCCTAGAAGAACAGTTGCAACGACAAGAAGGAACCCAGTTATCATCGGAAGCCAAATTGAGCCAGAGAATTCAATTGTATTCCAAAGCATTACTTCAATCATCACAATTGGTCCTGCCAGCATGAGAAAGGTCAACTGTTCAGATGCAGGCTTCCTCCGGCGTTGAAATTCTATGTCTTTCCACCCAGGGTGGTCCTTTTCCCAAGGCCGAAAAACAAGGGTCTTTTCTCTTTCTGCGGCTTTTTTCACGGTACCATGAAGGCGAGCAATACGCATCAATTGTGAGTGTGCCATCGCGTCCATCCCCTCCATCCAAAGTTGATTCAAGCGTTCTGAAGCGATACCATACTGCCCCAAATCAGCTAGTATCGCCACTTGTTCAATCAGTGGTTCAGGGTCTGTAGGTGATACTTCTCGTCGTAGTTGCCACCAAGATAGTGCTTCTTCGAGCATACCAAGTTCTTCAACAAGGATTTGCCCTCCTCTCCACCATGCTCTACGGTTTTCAGGATCATATTCCACTACCTTACGACAAGCGCGTAAGCATCTAGAGGCTTCACGAAGATTAGGCATTCCTTGTGCAGGTAACTCAAGATTTGCTCGCATCCACCATGCTTCAGCGTACTCTGGTTCAGCAGCAATTATATCATCAGAAAGGCGACACATCTCGTCCCTGTCACCCTCATCTTGAGCATCGATGGCCTGTAGCCACAGGTCTTCAACATCAATTGCCATATCCTCGCGAGTGGGCTTAGGTTCTCAATCCCACCGGCCCGCCTTTTCGATTATTGCCAGATACACATTCTTTGATACCAAAAGGAGAATAGCCGGATTGTGGTCAGAGGTCCATGGAGTATTCAAGAAAAAGAGTATTGGCGAAGACATTACTTTGGAGAGTCATAGCAACCCTAACAGGAGCTGTGATTGCAGCAGGTCTCAACCCTGATGCAGCAGTTGAGACGGCCGGGTGGTTCATTATCATCGAATTCCCTCTGAAGATGGCCTTCTACTACATGCACGAAAGAGGATGGGAGATGGTTTCGTGGGGGCACATACAGGAATCAACACCTGAATAACCTAATGGTACACTTGCGGTTAGTTAACAAGATACCATATCAGACTCGCTACAGCAATGACTATCATTGCGGAAAAATGCTGCACAGATTATGGAAATCACTGGCAACAGCGTACCAAATCCAGGAATGAATTGGAATTGCTCTTCCATTTTTTCATTCAAAACACCTTCCTGTATTGTGAATTGGTCACCAATTGTTTCATCTGTACGATGAAATGTGAAGGAAAGGCTTCGAGATTCTCCGTCATAGATTAATTTCATGTAACCAAAAGTATCCACTTCCCGATATGCCGACCAAGCAGGTTGAGGTTCATCCATTTCCGTATACGGAGTACGCCCTGCATTACCAGCCACGATATGAATTGGACCCGAGCCCTGACCAAAGAGTGTGCCATCCTCATCTCCAAAGGTTTGGGGCTCCTCTTGGTAAACTGGCCAAGTTCGCTCATAGAAATGATCATGACCTGCAATTACCAAATCTACTCCATGATTTTGATATAATTCTTCTACCGCTACACGCAAAGCAATTTCCGAACCATGGTATCCATTGCTTGAATACATGGGTTTGTGGGCAATTACCACAATGAATGGGCGCTGTTCTCGGTTTGCATCAGCCGCAGACAAATCAGCCTCCAAAGCAGCATATTGAACACTGCTAGAATCATAATCATGCTCGGTTGACATGAATACCATGTGTACACCAGAAAAGTCTCTGCTATACCAAAATGGCTCCGCTTCTTTGACTTCGTCCGCATCAAAGCGATGGGCATATGGTGTGAATTCAAACCCTGGTTCATTTTCGTGATTACCAACTGCAGTAACCCAAGGAATGCGGGTCATACTTGCCTCTTGGTTAGCAAACCAATCATCCCAAACGGATTGTTCTCCATCAGCATAGGAAATATCTCCAGAGATTGTCACCATTTGTGCAGTGGTATCAGCAATAATCGCCTCACTCACATCAAGAGCTTCTGATGAATCACCATGATCTGCAATAGCAATCCATTCAAATCGCTCCGCCTCTATATCAATAGGGGTGAATGTGTATTCTTGTGACCAATCATTACCGTCACCAACACGGTAAGTAACCTCTTCTCCCGGAGTTAGGTCAGTCATGCTTGCCATATGAAATGCCATATCATGATTATAGCAATATGAATCACCATCAGCACTTTGTCCATTCCATTCAACCACAGCATTTCCCCTGCGTGCGGTAGCCCACATTACCACCACTTTCGAGGGATTATCGGTTAATTGTAGGTGGATTTGTCTTGGCTCTGTACTACCAGTCAGGGTGCCGGGACATTCTTGCAGAGCCTCACCGAGGCTTTGGGCTGAAGCCATTGGAGACAGTAGCAGCATGAAGAGCAGAGGCAGTAGTATCCGCACTGACATTGTTAGTCGACAATGTGGAAGAATATTTGTGCTTATCTAACAGAAATCAACGCTTGACTAAGTGACTGGCCCTCTCTCATTGGAATTCTTGAAGAAGGATGACGAAACGACAAGGTATAGGGGAAGTAATGCCGAAGGTACGCAAGCCGAAGAATGGGTGGCCACGATTGCCAATTCCTCGTAGGTTTCGCAGAGTGAAAAAGACAAATACGGGATTACCGCCATGTCCAGAATGCAAGAAATATTCGATAAAGAGAGATGAAAGGCGTGGTGAAAAGTACTGTTCAGAGTGCGGCCTAACTCTTTGAGAATCAATCATCTCTCTTCTTGCGGAATGGATTATTCGGCTTTTGCTTCTTTCGATGATAGCCCTTCTTTGCCCCTGCATCTCGACCACCCCAGTGACGTGCTCCTCCTCGGTTGCTACGATTACTGTCACGATTGCCACCTCTGTTTCCGCCACGGTCACCTCCTCGGTTTCCACCTCTGTCGCCACCTCGATTGTCACGATTATCTCCACGATTTCCACCGTAGTTGCTGCGTCCACCTCTGTCGCCACCTCGATTGCCACGATTATCTCCACGATTTCCACCGTAGTTGCTGCGTCCACCTCGGTCGCCACCGCGATTCCCTTGGTATCCGCCACGGTCACCTCCGCGATTTCCTTGATAACTACCCCGGTTTCCACCTCTGTTTCCTCCTCGGTCGCCACCGCGATTCCCTTGGTATCCTCCACGATCTCCACCTCGGTTGTCACGATTACCTCCACGATTTCCNCCGTAGTTGCCTCGCCCGCCTCGGTTGTCACGATTACCTCCACGATTTCCACCGTAGTTGCTACGCCCACCGGCGCCTCCTGCATTCTTCGGTCGTTTTGTAGGGCATCGATTGCAAGTATCTCGCCACGCGAAGTTGTTATTGCGACATTCTGGACATTCCCAATCATTTCCGCNCCTGTCGCCACCTCGATTACCTCCGGAACGGCTGCGGTCGCCACCTCTTCGGTCGCCACCCCGNCCCCGANGGTCGTAACGGTCATTTCGNCCNCGNCCTCTGTGTTCTTGTCGNCCNCCACGTCGATCATTATTACGGCGATCATCACGTTGTCGTCTTTGTTGGATTGAAATCTCAGAATCACCTATTGAAGAGANATCAAGCTCTCTTGCTATCGGTAATATGTGTACTAAGGCACAATCAACCCTTCCAATGACGGTATCAACCCGTCCGATGTAGGTTCCATCACCCGTTTCAAGTGATGTGCCAAGGTGAGGCGCTTCACCAGTGAAAGAGACCAATAGGCCCCCCTCATGGCTCTCACGGTCCACCTTCCCTCGGAACTTCATGACCTAGGCCGGTGGCCGGGCTGTTTTGAACCCACCTGTTTAATTTTAATCGAAATTCGCGGGAGTTTGCACTTCAATCACGGCGACGCCCGACAAGTCCAGCGCCTATTAGTGCCATAATTGCAACACCAATTCCCGGTGCAGGAAGTCCTCCACCATCATCAGAGGATGATATGGTGTCTGGAAGGTTATCAATAGGATCTTCGATGACCAGTTCTACATCTTCAGCAATGGATGTACATACACCAGAGGTGTCACATGCATCGATACCGATAGTGTGTATGCCTTCAGCAAGCAGGTCAAATGGAATCTCATCAGTTTCCCATATGTTTCCAGATACACTGACTTGGCCTTGTTGAACGCCATCGATTTTCAAAGTAAAAGTGACAGTTTCCCCGTCAGGGTCAGAGAAATGGCCGCGTAGAATATAGTTGGCATCAACCCACTCAAACCCAGTAACCTCGACAGTTGGAGGCAAACTCTGTTTGGATAGGCCTAGATTATACATGTAATCGAAAGGCGCCATGCCTTCCGCAGTTGCTTGAACATATACATCAACGGCACCGGGCGAAAGTGTTCCAGCACTAGCAGTAATGGGTGCGTCAGAACCGGTTAGCGTGAACGTTACAGGCACTTCAACTCCATATTGTTTCAAGGTCATTGTGACTGCCATCGTTACACTATCAGTTGGGCTGAAAGTTAAGATGAACTCGTCCAAAGTAGTTGTATTAGTTGGAGTAATGCTGAAAATAGGGGCTACTGAGAAAGTTCTCACTCCGCTCGATTGGCTACTACTGTCTGTTGCTTCGCAGGTTACAGTGGTACTCGCTCCACTTGATGGCGAAGTGACAGTCCAATGGTTTGCTTCTGCTTCTTCAAGAGACCATCCAGCGGCACCACTGCAGTCAACATTGAGCATACCTGCACCCAAATCATCATCAAACCATGAGTTGATATCACTCAAATCAACGATGTATTCACTGTCGCCAAGACCAGCGACTGGCAACAAATCGCCTTCACTAGGGGCATCATCAGACCAAGTTGGTGGATTGTCAACTTCTGGTGGCATGGTTGTGAAATCTATGAAGTATTCACGTGCTGCTGGCCAATCCTCATTATCATAGGTAAAGATTCGTGAAAAACTAGTCCCCTCTGTGACTGCAGTCAAAGCGTAATCAAGGTCATCCACATTGTGATATGATTGGCATTCTTCTCTAGCCTCGTATGTGTGCCCATAGTCATCCGCTTCTTCATCTTCTTCTGTATATGTGGTGTTACAGTCATGTTCCTCAGATGAATGAGCTATTCGTATTTGCTCATTCTGTGCTGGGAATATGTAGGTGAATTTGGCCTTACTCAAGTTTCTTCCAACCATTGCAAGAGTGAAGTTTGTAGGATCAATTGGCTGTTCAAAGTCGACGCTTGCATTTAGGAAAATTATGGTGTCACAACTGTGCGGTCCACATTGCCCTTGGTTTGCCGGGTATGCAGGAACTTCCTCACAGGTCGGGCTTCCTGACGGGCCACCATATTGGTCTCGGCAAGTCCTTCTTTCAGGGTGCCCTTCTGGGATGAGGTTGGTTTCCTGCAGGGTCATACCCTCTTTTACCCATGTGGCATTATTCCAATCAACACCCTG
>NYYK01000079.1 GCA_002685895.1 Methanobacteriota archaeon | reverse complement strand
TTCATCAAATTCAGCAAGGTCTGCATCAATATCTGCTCCCGCCTGCATTGTGTATGGTTTGGCTTTAGGGTCAAGAAGCATGATTTGATTTTCTCTTGTGTAGTCATTCTGATTGTCTCCAGCAACCATGATNAGNGAGCCATCNTTTGTCGTTCTNACCAATTTNGTCAGNCCNNTATGCTCAACTTGCCATTTTTCTTCACCNTCCNCATCAATCATGTGAACATGGAACCATGAAGTAACAAGTAAATCATCTCCACAAGTTATCAGGTCGTGAATACTGTAGGGCGATTTGAATAGTGACTTCTGATCTCTATTCGAGTCAAACTCGATAACTTCCCCATCAAACATTCCACATGCTACGCCATAATTAGTTGCACGAAGTACATCACATCGTTGTCTCAAGGGTACTCGATCCACCTCTTGCCCCATAGGTGTCCACCATTCAATGACAATTTCATCCTCATCCCCCATAGTAACATCGAGTGCTTCACGAGCAATGCATAGGTGTCCGTCAGCCAAGTAAGTCATCGCCGTCACTCTCTCNCCTCTCTCNCCTCTCGAAGGGCGTGTAAATCGAACATTGCCATCACGGCCAACAACTATGACATTCCCAACATCATCAGTAATTGCGGCTGAATCACCTCGGGGATCAACTGCAAGATGTGTTAGTTCACCAGCCTCATAATGAGTTAGCAGTGTGCCGGTTGAGGTTAGCATATGGAGCAGGCGCGCACCATCAATTACTGCAACAAGATCTCCTGTAGGGGAAACCGCCAAATGATCACAACCCCCTCCAAGATGATGGCTCCAGCGATGTCCTCCGAGGCTCTCGTGGCCATGCAAATTACCCGAATGACCGCCTACAATCACCATTCCGTCAGGAGAAATTGCGAGATGTGAGACTCCACCTTCAATTTCATGAGGTTCTGATTCACTTCCTCCTTTCGGGTCGCATATTTTCAACACACCTCCTTCTTCAGCCCATGACAGGAACTTACCATCAGCAGAAATTGCAACAGCAGTGACAGTTGAATCGGGATGCAAAATGTTGACCGGGTCGATGGTGAGGGGCATCTCTATCATTATGAAGGGGAAATCCCTTTGCTTTCATGCTATCTATTCAGAACACTCTGTTTTTTGACGTAATTCTTCGAGAGAATTTTCTGGCCATCCAGCCAGTGGTTCAAGAGTTGCAATTGGCATCTTGCCTTCCATATCCGGGAGCTCACCAAGGTTGTCACCAACAATCGCCCAAATTTCTCCGATGTGGCCCGGTCCAGGCGCAGTAGCAAGATTATCCTTCCAAATGTCACTTTTGTGATAGGGATCCCAAAGTGAAACAAGTTCTGCTAATTCAGGTTTTGATTCTGCTGTAAATGAGAGCCTACAACCTCGTCGCATCACCAACCATGAAGCGAGGTAATCTCTCTCGGATTGAAGATTGGCTAGAACAGTTCCCTGAACTCCAGTTGGTAGCCCACCTTGGCAGACGATTCTTTCGCCTAGAATTCCCACTTCATCTGGCATCAATACAATTCTAACAGGCCATTCAGGATTCCCGAGATTCACTTTGAGATGAGGTGCTAAAGAGAGGATCTCGGCGCCTACAGCCCCTGCGAATGTTTGGCTAGTCCATTTACCCCTGTCTCCATGCCGCTTGCATTGGACTGCGAAAGTAGCCCCGTCCTTCTTCGGTGCTTTGGCAATCACTGCCGCTGCTACTTTTGCTGGGTCAACCTCAATCGCAGTGAGTGAGTCTGCTGAAGTCAGCCCAAAGGTGTGGAGCAATGCGTCTTCTACTGCCGATTCTTCACCTTCAATCAAATCGAGGAAAAGCAAGCCTTGCCATGGTCGAACCGCAACGCGGGCGCCACGAATCTCTGCTTGTGCGCAAATGTGTCTCTCAAGCGCTTTGCGCATGAAACGNCGAACAGGTCTGGACTTGAGTATGACCTC
The DNA here is from genome assembly GCA_002685895.1 of Methanobacteriota archaeon. GTDB lineage: Archaea > Thermoplasmatota > Poseidoniia > Poseidoniales > Thalassarchaeaceae > MGIIb-Q1. Next base: position 17,426 of record NYYK01000079.1, on the reverse strand, counting down.
GCCCATTCTTAGAATCCAGCGCATCATGCCACCTCTTGTCAAGCGGTGCCCCGCTAGCATTAATCTTCATTGTGGATATCAATTGAGTCGATTTCTTCGGGCTCATCTTCTTCTGTATGGTTCTTTGCAGCATCATTGCGCTGTAATTCAAGCATCTCAAGATATTCTTCACTGACGTCCTCAGTACAATATTCACCAGTGAAGCAGGATGTGTCAAATTCGCGCCCTTCACTTTCTTTGTTAGTACAGGCAGCGATGAGGTCCTCAAGGTCTTGATAAACCAGCAAATCAGCCCCGATTGCCTTACCAATTTCATCAATCGATTGCCCATGAGCGATGTACTCAGAGCGAGCGGGCATATCAATTCCGTATACATTAGGATGCAAAAGCGGAGGAGCAGAGGAGGCGAAGTAAACNTTCTTTGCACCNACTTCTCTAGCCATTTGGACAATCTTTCTTGAGGTATTTCCNCGCACAATTGAATCGTCAACCAAAAGCACNGTTTTTCCAGCGAATTCACTTGGTAGTGGATTTAATTTCTTGCGAACTGAATCTTGNCGCTGNGCTTGACCTGGCATNATGAATGTACGCCCAACATAGCGATTCTTGACAAAACCTTCACGGAACGGAACTCCGAGTCGCATCGCCGTCTGAATCGCAGCATAGCGACCACTATCTGGAATAGGCATTACCACATCAATTTCATGATCTGGTTTCATCCGAATGATCTTTTCAGCAAGTGATTCACCCATGTTCAACCTAGCTTTGTGTACAGACATGCCATCAATTACTGAATCAGGACGGGCGAAGTAAACGTACTCGAAAATACATGATTGCAACTTTGGTGAGGAGTGGCACTGCAATTCATATATTTCACCACCCATTGTGATAAATACACACTCACCTGGTGCTACATCTCTAATCACCTCAAATCCAAGAGTATCAAGGGCGACACTTTCTGAGGTGATTGCCCATTCTGTATGCCCGTCCTCATGTTCACGCTTGCCNTACACGAGGGGTCGAATGCCATGTGGGTCTCGGAAAGCAAACATCCCGTAGCCGTTAATCATCCCAATAACTGCATATCCACCACTCACCCTGTAGTGAACTTCCCGTACCGCTTTGAAGACTTGATGTACGTCTAGGTAAAGGCCATCCTCAATTTTCAGTCGCCTCTTGCCAAGTTTTTGTAGTTCGTGCGCTAGCACATTGAGAAGAACTTCGGAATCAGATGAAGTGTTTACGTGGCGCAAATCATCGTTGTAGAGTTGGCGCGCCTGTTGCTCAGCATTTACGAGATTGCCATTGTGAGCAATCGTGATACCGTATGGTGAATTTACGTAGAGTGGTTGAGCCTCTGCTGAAGAACAAGTTCCTGCGGTAGGATACCTGACATGGCCAATCCCCATTGATCCTTTCAGATTCTTCATGTGGCGCTCATGGAAGACATCTCGCACAAGTCCATTTGATTTACGGAGATGAAGATGATCCTCTTCACAGGTAACTATTCCAGCTGCATCTTGGCCTCGATGCTGCAGAACTAGCAAGCCATCGTACAACATCTTGCTGACATTCGAACCGGGCTGGCCGGCTATTCCAATGATGCCGCACATTGCGGTTCCCAGTTGTCGCCCCACCGCAGTCGGTATTTGGACATTAGCGTTGAAGTAGCCCTTCCTTTACATTGAGCGAAGAGAAATCACATAAGATGTGGATTTCAATTGTTAGGGCGTCGATTCTTCTTGGCCCAACTAAATTTGCGCAATCTTGCGGTTTCACCATATCCACAGGAAGCACAGGCTTTCTTCTGCTTGTGGTATGAGTGCTTACCACATCTGCGGCAACGAATATGGGTGCTCTTTTGGCGCTTACCCATGCTTGGAGTACCCTTACTCATACGAACACCTCTGCTATATGCAGGCCGCCGACCGACCGCCCCATTATGAGTCTTGCTCATTCTTCTTCATTTTCAAAAGAGGTCGATTCAAGATCCAAAAGAGGGTCAGGGGGCGCCTCTCTGCCGGTCACAAGTGTTAGTAGTAAACCAAAACTAGCACCGAATGCAAGAAGAATTGCAAAACTAGCAATCATGATTCTTATTCCACCCATAGAGAACTGTGACCAAACATCTGTAGCGACTCCAGAGACTGTCATACCAGAATCTACTAACAGCCCAAACAAAAGCACTCCCGCAACAGCAGCAAGGAATGTTCCAAGCGCTTGTTCAATCAGTTTTGCGTGTTTGTGTGAGAGAGCCAAGGTCATCAAGAAAAGTGCCCCGTTTACCATGATGAAACTGACTACTGCTGAATGGATAAAGCGGGATGAGATATCGACATTTTCCACTTCTCCTCTGACTTCAAGGTGGATGTTAGCAATGAAGATGAGAATTACTAGAGCTAGAACGACCAGCGACAGTGTGCGCCAATCTCGCATTGCATCTCCTTCAGTCTTCAAGCCCCCCCCTCCAAATTTTCCTTAAGAATCTCCTTTACTCGTGTGGATTCATCTATTGATAGTGGTTCTACTTCACTTGGAACGGCCATTCTCTTTTCTCCGAGCCAAACTAATGTGACAAACAACATGAGTGCAAAACCACCACCAAAGAGCATACCCCCAAGATCTCCAAGCGTGCCCCAGGAAGAACTGCGCCAAAAGACTGGGTCGTCCGATGTGGTGCCTTCAGCCAAGAGATAAATCAGAAGAAGGAAGGAAGCGAGTGAAAGAATTGACATTATCACAGCCTCTTTTTTCCTCTCGTCACCCATTACCAAGACGAAGGCGGCTGCAAATCCGGCGATAATTATCATCGATGTTAGTAAACTGGTGGCCAAGTGTTGCCACCAAGGGTTGGGAACCCCATCTAAGGCGGGCCTTGCTTCGAAAAGCATCCAACAGAACCAAGATAATGAGAGAATCATTAATGCAAATCCAAATGGTCTCACATTGCGTGGCATTGGTGCTACAGGAATAGGGCCTGAAAATAAAGCAAACCAGATACCGAAAAGTAGGGCTACAATAGGCCCGATAAGTGATATTAGGAGGTGTAACGACCATCCCTCACTTGAGGCGTCCAATCTTTCAGGATGGCTGATGATTGCGATTGCAATCAATAGCAATAGGCCGCAACCTGCGAGGCGCCGGCCTCGTTCTGTTGCAATCGCCATACCTATTCCAAGAGGTAGCAGAAACATAGGGAGCCAATAATGGGTCAGCAAGTACTCCTCAATCAGCATCTAATCAGTGTTGGCGGGGCGGGCAATGGCCTTGAAGATTGACCATATAGTAGGTGATTAGGGTGCTAAGGATAGCACTACGCGGCGCGACACTCTCAAATAGGGGCCTACGGTGGGCGAATCGCCTTAAGGCGTTGGAGGTTGATTTATGGTAAATCGTCCAAGGAAAGTCAAGCGATACAGTCCAGCGGCTGGACGCCACACAATCCACACAGTAGAGCGCGTCAAGAAGCGCCGAGCAAGTGAGTTGAAATGGGGTCAGCGAAGATTCCGCAGAGTCACTGCTGGATACCGTGGTTTCCCACGTCCAAAACCCGAGGGCCGTGAAAAGCCTACACGCCGTGTGAATGTCCTTTATCGCTGTACTGAGACTGGTAAGGCGCATACTCCAAAGTGTAAGAGGGCAAAGAAATTCAACTTGACCGATGATTGAGGTGAGATTAGTGACAGGAAATTTCGTACGAGTATCTTGCCGCGACTGCGGAAATGAACAGGTCATCTTTGAGCGCGCCTGCACGAAAATATCGTGCAACATCTGTGGTGCCACTCTAGTACAACCTGCGGGTGGCAAGGCAAAACTTGTCAGCGCTGCAGTCGTTGAATCTCTTGAGTGAACCTAGGTGTGGATAATTAATGACAGCAAGCAGTGATGAATGGCCCGAAGAGGGTGAAATTGTCGTTTGTGTCATTTCAGAAGTCAAAACGAATGGAGCATATGCTACTCTAGACAAGTATGGGGACAAAGAAGGATTCATTTTTGTCGGAGAAATTGCCGCTGGGTGGGTCAAGAATATCCGTGGCTTTGTTCGTAAAGGTCAGAGAATCGCTGCTAAAGTTCTCAAGGTCAACAAGGACCGTAAATCTGTTGAACTCTCTCTCAAATCAGTCAGTGAAGAGCGTCGTCGTGACGCTATGCAGAAATGGAAAAATGAAAACCGTGCAACTCAATTGCTTGGAATTGTCGGTGAACGAGTCAAGTGGTCCGAAGATCAAATCTCAGAAATGAATGATGAATTGATTGAAGTATTTGGCGAACTATATGCTGCATTCGAAGAGTGTGCAATTGACGCAAGTGCCTTGAAGGAGTCAGGTTTTGAAGGTGAATGGACAAGTATCTTCATTGAACTAGCAGTCGAGAACATTATTCCACCTTTTGTCCAAATTCGTGGTTTCCTCGAAATTCAAGTTATTTCTGAACAAGGAATTGAAGTTATTCGAGAGGCACTTAGTGCCGCTGAAGANGCAGGCTCTAGTGGTGTTGAAACGACCGTGACATGTCATTATGATGGGGCGCCAAGATATAGAGTTGAGATTAAGGCGCCAGATTACAAAGCGGCTGAATCTGCTTGGCAAGCAGTCGAATCAGCAGCNATTCCAATGGTAGCAAGCGCTGGTGGCACAGCAACGGCAGAGCGCACTTGATGCTGAGGTTTAGTGGGCAATCGCTTTGAACCGTGTCCTTAGGATAATGATTGAAGGGATTGAGATGGCACGCTCAAAGATGCAGAAATGCCTAGAATGTGGTGCTTATGGTCTCTCAACTACTTGCAAGGAGTGTGGCGGGGTTGCTCAAGCGGCAGGGCCACTAAAATTCTCGCCCCATGATCCACAATCTGAGAGACGTAGGAAATACGAGAAGGTGACTGAACCAGAATGGGCGGATAAACTTCCAAGCCCAAAGAAGGAAAAGGAGGATTCAGAATGAGTAGAACTCGCATGACATGGCACAATGAAGCAAAGGAATTGCCAGCGAGTGACTGGTTATTCCACGCTGTTCCCGGTGTGGGTAATGTTGGGAAACTGGTTGTGGATAGTCTTGTGGATAAGCATGAAGGCAAATTAATTGCTCGTATCTTACACCCCGACTTACCTCCACACGCGACACTCGACTCTGATGGTTTACTCACTCCACCTTGTCTTGAAATTCACACAGTGACTCTCCCCAGTGGTCAGAATGTTGTTACCCTATCAAGTAATTTCCAGCCTCTTTCACCAGCGGGCCAATACGAAGTAGCCTCTTTTCTCTTGCAGGCTAGTAAAGAGGCAGGTATTGGTAGACTGTTGATTCTAGCGGGGCTTTTAGCTGAACCGGGTAGTGAAGCAGTCCATGTGGTCTGTCCTAGTAAAGAGGATTCAGAAGCAATGGATAAAATGGGGCTTGAAGTATCAAAAGAACATCCCTCTGCAGGCATTATCGGGATGACTGGAATGGTATCTTCACTTGCTCCAACCTTTGAACAAGCGGCAACCTGTGTGATTGCAGAGACAGTTGGCACCAGCGTAGACACTGTTGCCGCTGATCGAATGGTAGCATTCCTAAACGATTCTTTTGGCCTCAATCTTGGCTTAGAACTTGATAATACAAAGGAGACTGCAGAGAAATTGAGAGCATTCTTCGATTTNGATGAAATCGCTGAGTTGCCTCCAGAGTTTGATAAGAGTGAACCAGATTCACAAGCATTCTATGCTTGAATGATTTTCAGCCACCAGATGATACAGTAATGAGTTCAAGTGTAACATCACCATTCAATTGGCTATCGTGTGGGACGATGACCCCATCATGTACTGCTAGTACAGTGCTAGGATGAATTTCAATCATGTCAAGAATTTCTCTGATAGTCAAACCCTCTTCACAATCAAGCAGTTTTGAATCCCCCTCGTGTACGACAGTGACCTGCATGGACGTGCGAGCCGCTCATCCCACTTGATTATTCACTAATTATCGAATGAATACCATGTTTTCTCTCTGAACAATTCCAGGTATTAGAAAAATATCAATTAGCCAGCCTATGCCAAAGAATCCTAAAGTGAATAAATACAACAAACCAGTTCCTACTCGATTAAGATAAAAGCGATGAATGCCAAATATTCCTAAGAAAAACCACAATAGATAGGCGACCAATACATCCTTTTGTGGTTTATGGTGCATTTGATATTGTGGCATTATCACAGGATTGGCCGGTATTTGTTGATGAACAACAAGGGTTTGTGGTTGAATTTGCTGTGGGGTGGTGTGGTAGTGGTTATGAGTCACATTACCGGTATGCAAATCGCCACCAACGACACTGTCTTGCATCATAGGATTTTCACTTGGCTTTGGTTGCATTGTCATCCGCCTTGCCAACCCCACTACCAACTTGGTAAAAAATACCCTCTTAATGAATGGTCAATAATTGGGAATAAGACGCCGAGAGGGAGATTTGAACTCCCGCGTCACGAGGACAGTGGATTTCGAATCCACCGCGATACCGGGCTATGCGATCTCGGCTTACATCAATCGGAATTCATATTTCCGAATAAGTTTGGCGTAATCAAATCAGTCTTCGGGCGCTGGCCGCAATCTAGTGGCGAAGGTCTTGGTCACTCTTCCCTCAAGAACAACCTTGCCAAATTGGTCCTTTGCCCGAGCCCCTACAAGCACCACTTCGTCACCTCTTTGAGGTTCATATCCCTCAAGCAGAGCACGTGATTTTTCATCTCCACCCCATAATTGGAATGCAACTGTACCAGTTGAATCAATCAAGCGAGAGCCCCATTTGTTGTCACGATGGTCGAAATTGAATAGATTTGCATGGATGTTGTAAGAACGCGGCATCAACTGTGCAAACGTTGAATCTCCCCCCTTTGAAGAGGTGGCGAGTTCTACAATACCCGAGAAAGCAACATCGAGTCTTAGGTGGTTGCCCAACTCTCTATTCCAGCCAGAAGCAATGATTCCTCTCTTGATTCTGACCTTGGCTCCGTGTTCAAATCCACTTGGAAGTTCAGGGTCATCCTTTTTCACCACGACAGCGAGCCAATTACCGGGCTCCATATCTAGGAAGAATTGGAGATATTCCTTCTCAAAACTTGGCCACTGCTTGACCATGTTCGGTTCTCGAACAGTGCCTAGAACGGTCACAAATGGGTAAATATCGCCAATTGCAGTGCAGTTAACTTTTGCCGGTGAACTTTCAGCAAAACGCCTATCTCCTCCATTGGGAAGCGCTCTCAATTGTGGTGAATCGCTACAGATAAATTGGTATTCACAAGACTCGCATCTAGCCATGCCGACCTCTGGTTCTACATCTGATAACACACCACCTGGGAGAAATTCTCTGACTGGAGCCGGCTTTCCAGGGTAGTTGTCCTCGAGGTGTCTTTCTGGTAATTTTAGGCGTTCNTGGAGTGGTTTCAGTCGCTTCTCCAATCTCAATAGAGATTTTTCATCTGGTAGCGGAATCTTCTTTCTTATTGGAACTCCAAGATACCAAATCTCCAGTTCATCCACAACCTCTTCTCTCTGGTGAGTAGTCCACCATAGATAGGAGTAAGTTGCTAGTTGTTCAGGATAACCAAAGGAGAAATCCGATGTGCCAACACTCGCTTTCACGTCATGAATTCGGATTTTGCCCGTCCATCTGTAAACAAGGTCATACTCTCCTTGCAACCAACCCTCTGGATGAATTGCTGCTAAAGAAAACAGTCCGGCATCGGGGTCGCAGAACCACGGCCTTGCCACTTCCCAAGCCTCACACCAAGTAATCTCACCCTCCGTTTCAGCACAAAGATGGGGCACAGAGTGATTGTATGGTAATCCGTCGGGTGCTGGCCATTTAGGTCTATTTTTTCCACTCCGCCAGTCATCAAACAGTGGTCCGCCTTCAGCATCGATGCAATCTTCGACTTCATCTATGTGGAATTCAATTCCTGCATAGACCATCTGTAAAGCTTCATCCTTTCGAGCAGTTTCAAATGAATCCCAATCTCCAATACGATTCGGGTCTTCTTCCCACGATTCGCGTGCGAGTCTCCATTCTCTCTCAAAATGCAAATCAGCTCTAGCACGCGCCCATTCAGCCATACTTTCTCTTTGATTAGGCCACGATGATTTGGGCAAAGGCATGACTCTCAAGCCAGGCCAGATGGCGTCAGTATTGGTAGATGGGCGTACTACCATGTTTCCAGACCCAGAGATTTCAACCTCCTCTAATGGGGAATCAAATGTTTCGGATACTGCATCGAAAGCCACCAACGCTGGACTATCACGCATCACTCGGTTGAGTGCGCCTTCGACGGCGTGACCCATAGCAAATAGTGGAGGTGATCCACCTAACAAACCAAGCACATACCTATGATACCACATTCTAGGGCATCTACGATGCATGTCTGCCTGCGTGTGAGAAAGCCTACGATATGGCCCAACTGGGTCATCATCTGGCGGGTCGTGAACTGGCATCGCCACCTCTTTGCGGCNGGGGGTCTTGAACCTATCACAATCTAACTGATGGGGGGAAATATCTCATTTGACTTCAATTCGGGTCTGTCGCTGGTCAATCCTAACTTGAGGCACACCATCCCGCCAACCAAGTTCAGCAGATAGAATCCGAATGCGGTCTCCAACTTTAATCCCCTCAAAGGTACGATTGATAGCAGAACCGAAGGCCACCACCTCTACTACAGATTCTCCATCCCAAATATGACAGGTGGACATCGACCATGGTTTTCCTAGAGCATTCACCCCANTATGTCCTCCCCTGCTCACAACCTGTCCCGATAGGTTTGCTTTGGTTGGAATGAGNCCTAGTCTAGTGAATTCTATGTCAGTAACTTCACTCGCAAGTTTGACATCACTATGCTCATCAAGATACAGGCGCGTCATTCTACGCCACAAGCCCGGCGCCACATCGAGAAGTGCTAATTCACTTCCAGCAGGGATTTCTCCAAATGCATCAGCACCCATCTCTTCAATGACGACACTAGTATTTCCTACCACAATCGCCGCACCCCTAACAGCCTCTCCAAAATGGTTTGATAGAGGCCCCCAGTGTCCTTTCACTTCGCCTTTGACATTGAGCCTTCGAGGTATTGCAGAAATCTTCGTGCAGGGGGGTTTAGGAACAAGTGCCTGTAAGAGATTCTCAGTGCTTCCTAATTCAGGAGGAGTTAGAGATGACAGTGCCTTCGCACGCGTTTTTTCAGGTGATTCATCGCAAAAAGCGGCCGCAGTGCAGCGTCCACAAGTTAATGCCTTGGCCGCTTTCTCATCTTCAACAGCAATTGCTTTACCGCCTGGTTGATGAGTAATCCAAGGAGCAGGGTCTGCTGGTGCTAGATGTGTTGGATGTAGTCCTGAGAGGGTCATTTGCTGGTGGATATTATGCCAACGTGTTGTTTCAGTAGCAAGGGTTTCTTCATCGAGCAAATCAATCATTTTTCTATGCGGACCCATCAGATACCAGCCTTCTAGTCNAGAGAGTTCTCCCCCACTGATGCCCCCATCAGGTCTACCCGAATGGTCGCGAGTAATGGTCCAGAGCCATTGGTAAAANCGAAGTTGGTTGGCGAGGCCGGCTGAATATCCACTGGTNCCTGCACTTGCTTTCATATCACAAATTCTTATTTTTCCATCCCAGCGATGAACTAGATCCATCTCTCCAGCAGCCCATCCATCTGGGTGAAACAATCTCTGTGGTTCTGCAATGCGAGGGTCCTTTACCCACGGCCTAGCAATCTCCCAAGCCTCCCAAGCAGAGGGTGCGCCATCAGTTTTGAATCCAGAATTTGTAGCCCGATTGGACCTTTCTCCTGGTTTTANCCCTTCTTCATCCCAACAAGGGGCGGGGATAGTGAATGGGTCGCCTGAGGTGCGGTAGAGTTCAAGGTGTGGACCACCACCACTATTGAGGCAATTTTCAACCTCTTCAAGTTGAAGTTGTATTCCGCCTCTCAGAAGTGCTTCGATTCGNTCATCTTTGACTTCTGAAATATCTCGACCACTCGCTTTCCATGGGTTTGCCTCCCATCTCTGATTCAAAAGTCTTTGAACTTCCTCAACCAAAGACGGGAGTACCTGTTCTATCCAGCCCTTGATGGAATTAATNCCTAGAATGAATGTCTGTTCAGATGTCGTAATCTCATCCAATCCATTTTGTGACCGACTAAAGTTCACCCAACTTGAGATGGCCGGAGTAGGTTTCCCATCGGTGGCAAATCGCTCCATATAGAGCCCACATAGAGCATCTTCAACGACGAGGCCAATTATCATTTCAGGAACTGTGGCGTCGTTAAGACCAATTCTCCTACGATAATGCCACTGACGTGGACATCTCTCCCAAGTGACCAATCCACTGGCAGAAATTCTACGTCGACTCTTGCCGAGGTAGCCAGCACCGGGTGGAAGAACGACAGGCATGATATTCCCTCAACTGTAATAGTAATCATTGTTAGCCTTCTGCTCACGGTCTTTTTGGCTAGCATTCTTGTTAATGCGTGGTCGCTTTGAATCGTAATCTCTACGAAAGGTGATGCCGACACCCTTGAGGAAGCGATTCATCCCTTTTCGTAACGATAGTGGACCTACCACTTCTCCGTGTAATCCACCTTCGCCCTCAAAGACAAGCAGTGAATCACTTACAATGTCAATGAAATAGATGTCGTGGTCTATTACCATAGCAGATTTCTCATTCATCTCCATGGTTCTGCGAATTGCCTTTGCAGCTTCCATTCTAGCGTTTGCGTCAAGGTGAGCACTTGGCTCATCTAGCAGATAGATGTCAGCATCTCTACCAAGACAGATTACAATAGAAACCGCTTGCAACTCTCCACCAGAGAGGCGGGTCGCATCGAGTTCTAGTAGGGTGTCGACTTCTAGCGGCCTTACAACGCGGGTTTGAAATTCCCCAACATGCCATGATGTACCGATTTCAGCATCGAGCCATTCACGTACTGTTCCTGGGAATTCAGCGGTAATGTGTTGTGGCTTGTAGGAAACCTTTGCCTCCATTGTGCACCATCCCTCATCCATTTCTAACTCGCCCGCAAATATTCTTGCAAGCGTAGTTTTGCCTGTTGCATTTGGCCCTACAACTCCGACCACTTCAGCTTCGTGTAATTTCCCTTCCCCGGTAGTGAGTTTGAAGTCACCCAATGTTTTCTCTAAATTACCCCACTCTAGAATTGGTAGCCCTATTTCTTCAGCTCTAACAGAACCTCTCACGAAGGAGATTGGCTTGTCCCTGATTCGCACATTTTCTTCNACCAGAAAGCCGTCTAGATAGGAATTGATTGCTTTGCGAGTGGAGCGAGCAGGAGTGAATATTCCAAATGCAGCCCGCTTGCCGTACACAATGTGAACCAAATCACAAAGGACATCGAGAATCGCCAAGTCGTGCTCAATTACGATAACACGATGACCTGCTGACAATTTTTGTAAAATCTTAACAATTCTCATTCTCTCATAGATGTCTAGGTAAGAAGAGGGTTCGTCAAAGAAATAGACATCAGCATCTTTCAATAATGTAGCTGCAATTGCTACGCGCTGTAACTCGCCGCCAGATAATTGTGGCAGGTTTCGTTCTAGAAGATGATCAATTCCTAATTCAACGGTTACCTCTTCGACCGTACCTCTTTCATCAACTCCTCTCAACAATTCACCAACCTTTCCCTTGAATGCCTTTGGAATATGATCGACATACTGTGGTTTCAGTGCCACCCGCACACCAGTTCCAGCAACCATTGTCAGATAATCCCGTAGTTCACCCTTGGGTAAGGTTTGGATGATATCGTCCCACTCAGCTGCTTCAATAAGCCAATCACCAAGATTTGGAGTTACTTCACCTGATAGGATGTTGATGGCTGTCGATTTGCCCATGCCGTTCTGTCCGAGCACACCAACCACCTTCTCTTCTCTAGGCGCTGGAAGACGGAACAGTCGGAATCCGTTGCGATCATATCTATGGATCATATCGCTCTTCAATTCTTCAGGAAGATTGTGAATCACCAATGCATCAAATGGACATTTATTGACACAGATTCCACAACCGATACAGAGTTGTTCTGAGATTATCGGCTTGCGACTTTTTTCTTGAAACACAATGCATTCCTGTCCGTTCCGGACAGGTGGACAGAAGTCGTGACATTGATTATCACATTTTTTGGGTTGACAGCGGTCATCAAGAAGAACTGCTACCCTCATCTGCTCACCTTCATTCTTTTCGGTTTCAATCAACTTGTTGATGCTTGCTGCTCCCCTAGATGGCGGGGCGCCAATTTCATTCACAGACGTAGGAACCGCTGCTTGGTGTAGACAACTGCAGCGAGAGTAACTTTCTCAGCCTTTGAGAGTTTGATCTGACCGTGGAATATATTTCCATCGCGCTTCTTGATTTTTTTGAGAATAGATGCATAGAATGCAATCATTGCTGCTGGTGAATAACGTGCTTTGCGGTTGAGTAGTGGCAACAGTTTCAGAGCCTTCTCGTGGTATTTTTCAACACGCTCGATGAATTCAGCAACAAATGCGTGCCATCGCTTGTCATTTGACAAATCAGTTGACAGTTCATTTGCTTTGATTCCGTGCCNTTCCAAATCATCAAGAGGCAGGTAGACACGATTCCGGCTAGCATCCTCAGCAACATCTCTCAAGATGTTTGTGAGTTGCATGAAAATTCCCCACGCTTCGGCATACTCATTTGCTTTCGGATTATCATAATCGTAGATTTCAATACAGACCAGTCCTACAGTAGATGCAACTCGGAAACAGTAGCGGTAGAGATCGTCAAAGGTGCGATAACGATTGGTGTAGAGGTCGTCCTCCATTCCTGAAATCAGGTCATCGAGAAGTTCTCTTGGAACCTCAAAGCGTGTCACTGCATCCTTAAGGGCCATGAAAATTGGATCGGTTGAGGAGTGACAGTTATAGGCGGTGGACAACTTCTTCCGGTAGAAGAAAAGTTGCGCCAGTTTGTCACGGTAGGTTGGTGCATCTAGCACACTTTTGTCACCCGTCAATTCCTCTAGACTCAGTCGGTATTCCCTCGCTTCAGGGTCTTCTGCGCCATCGCTCCCAGGGAATACATCGACATAATCGCCATCTGCGATATCATCAGCTCGGCGGCAGAATGCGTAGTAAGCACACATTGCTTTACGTTGGTCATCTGGAAGATATTTGAAAGAGTGATAGAAATTACCAGCCTCCTTTTTTGTCAATAGTTCGCAGTATGCATAGGCAGCATCAATCATCTCAGCTGGAACTGTTTCTTCTTCCCAAATGGGCGCTTCAATATGAGAAAATGGATTGATTAACTCGGCTTCAAAATCTAAACCTGCCATGAATGCAGGAATTTCTTTCAGCAAGTCGATAGCAGTAATGCTAACTGCTTTGACCGCTTCTCGAGAAATTTCGACTGCTGAACGAATCTGTTCAAGTCGCTCTTCGCGATGTACAACTTCTTTGCCCTCGGCAACTCCATCAAAGAGGTGCGAATCTCCATAATGTGCGCTGTCCGACATACGGTTCATTGTAGTGTGACTATCGACTCTTAATGAACCTCACGGCCCATAGGGCCGATAACAGCGATTCACAAGCGTCAAGCACTACTTATCTTGAAAAAAATGCCCACAGGGTCAAGAACATACGGCCCGCCGGCCAGCACGAGGGGGAGTCATGTCCAAATTAATCAACCAAGAAATCGACTCACTGCTCAAAGAAACCTCCCGCTCTTTTTATCTAACTCTCAAGGCCTTGCCACACCGTATTCGCTCTCAAGTAGGTCTCCTCTATCTCTTGGCTAGAATTGCTGATACCATTGCCGATTCAGAAAGTGAATCCNCCGACCAAATGTTACAAGCACTTGAGCAGTATAATGAGATAATTCAAGGTCGTTCTAGCACCCCTCTAGATCTCTCCGACTTGGCATTAATTCAGAGTAATCCTGCTGAAAAGAAATTGTTGGAAAATTTCAACGCACCAGTGGCTTGTCTTGAGCTATTTTCTAGTGTTGATCAAGAGAGAATCAGAGAATGTCTGAACATCATAATTAGTGGCCAAACACTCGATTTACAACGTTTTGGGCAATCTAATGGCGATGAGATTGCGCCTCTAGAAACTGAGGAGGAACTCGATGATTACACCTACCGAGTGGCTGGTTCTGTTGGTGAGTTTTGGACTCACATGACTCTTGAACATATGTTCAAAACTGATACGAAAACTGAAGCTCGATTTTTCGAAACTGGCGTACGTTTTGGTAAGGCNTTGCAATTAATCAATATCTTGCGCGATATCCCTGAGGATTTGCGTTTGGGTCGTTGCTATATTCCAGTCACATCATTGGCCGAATATGACTTGCAACCCAGTGATTTGCTAAAGCCGGAAAATATGGGTCAGTTTCGCCCTTTATTTGACAGTTATATCGACAAGGCGGCTGCCCATTTGGATGCCGCAGTCGAATACATCGGAATGTTACCTTCCGGTCAGTTCAGATTACGAGCGGCTTGCATGTTGCCAGTCCTAATTGGACAACGAACACTGACATTGTTGCGCACTCAAAATGTATTGGATGCAGAAAACCGAATTAAAGTATTACGACCTGAAATTAAGCGACTGAAAAATAAAACCCTATTCTCCATGTTTTCTCGCCGTAAAAGCCTAAAACTTCTCGCTTCNAATCGCGAATCTTGATGATTCTCAGTTATGGGCGAGAGAAATGGCAAGTGTGAAAATAGAAGTATAAAATTGCTCTTTCGGCGGCAACCGTTTTTATTGGGTGAATCAACCCGTAGGGTTGTAGGGGGGTTGGGCCATGGATTGTCAAGCATGTTCTGAGGAGATTCCAGATGATTCTATTTTCTGCCCAGAGTGTGGTGCTAGACAAGACCTTTCCAAGGGTGGCGGCCGCTCATTTGGAGTTGTTTCTCCACAAGCAGTTCAGGCTGGTAATGCGCCAGAAGAGGGAGGAAGTTCAAACCCACAGGCGATGGATGTTGACACCCTTAATCGACTCGCATTCCAGATGAAAGGTGACGCTCCTCAAGAAGATTCTACTTCCAGTGACACCCCAAATGAATTAGCNGCTGCTTTTGGTAGCGCAGTTTCAGGAACCAATGAAATTGTTGACCGTGTAAATGTGGCGGAAAAGGAACAGAAAAGCAGCGCTCGTAATGAGTGGCTGGAGATGAATCAACAAACTGCAACAGATGTACTGTCACAAGTTAATTCTGAACTTCCATCACATCTACGGCAAGAAGCTCCAGCAAGCACCGGTGGTGCTGCCCGTTTCCTAGANGAAGCACTTGGTGATAGCCCACAATCAGATGATGATATCCCATCGGTGAGTTTGCTACGAAGAATGGCTGAGGTGGCAGTTCGTAGGGTAGCGCGCAAGCGAGGTGTTGCTGTGGAATCCCCACAAGTTGCAGTTGATGGAGACCTTGTCCGGGTCAATGTCACCTATGTTGACGATGGCAGGGTGTTAGATACTCCTCAAGATCTCTCAAACGCTTTCTCCCATGCTATTAGCACTGAGGTTGCTCTCAAAGGTCTTGAGATTTCAATTTCAGTTTCACTATTTGCTTCCAAAGAAGGTGAAGTCTCCCATGTGTGGGGCGATGCTCCAGAAGAGGATGAACCAGAAGAGGATGATGAGGAGAAGTTCGCATGTGAAGCATGTGGTCATTATCCAGTCAAGGATTCAGACCCTGCCTGTCCAAATTGTGGTGCTGTTTTCGAGGATGATGATGATGCCATGGAATCTACCAGTGGCCCATCTAGAGGAGACGGGCGCCCAGGTCCACCCGCAGGTCCCCGAAGAGGTGCACCATCTGGCCCCCGTAGAGGTGGCCCCAGTGGCCCATCTAGAGGAGGGCCAAGTGGTGGTCCAAGTGGTGGTCCAAGTGGTGGCGGCCCAAGTGGTGGTCCTCCGAGCAGAGGCGGTCCCCCAAGCAGAGGTGGCCCCCCAAGTAGAGGCGGCCCACCAAGTAGAGGTGGCCCCCCAAAGAGAGGCCCCGGTGGCCCACCATCCCGAGGTGGACCAAAGAAAGGTGGCCCACCAGGTGGTCCAAAGCGCCGCCCACCTC
Organism: Methanobacteriota archaeon; assembly: GCA_002685895.1. GTDB lineage: Archaea > Thermoplasmatota > Poseidoniia > Poseidoniales > Thalassarchaeaceae > MGIIb-Q1. The sequence goes on along the minus strand of NYYK01000079.1, from coordinate 1,356 downwards.
GATGATTACATCATCAGAGATGCGCCTATCATTATAGCAAATCCTAGTAGAATAACGCCGACTACTTGGTCGACGACTTTTCCCTTATTACGCAGTTTGTCAAGCAGAGGTGTTCCTGACAATGCAGTTGCTACAATGATATACCAACTGCCATCAATTATGAGGGCAATAAATGCTAGAATGAGGCGCTCCTCTAGAGAGGCGCCAGCAACGACAAATTGACTGAATATGGCAGTTAGGAACACGAATATTTTTGGATTCAAAAAGGCAATCATAAATCCCTCTGTGAATCCTTTTCTCCCACTTCCGGAGTGTTCCTCTGAGTCGTTGAATCCACCCCCGGTGCTTCTTAGCATCGAAATCCCCATCCATAGTAGAAAGGCTGCCCCGGCCAACTCAAGTCCCGTGGCCCAATTTACACCAGCTGATTTCAGCAAGGCAATTCCACTTACTGCTAGAAAGGCGTAGATTCCCATCCCGATTCCATGTCCAATACTGCAAGCAACGCCTCGTCCTCGTCCACCAATGATGGTGTTGCGAAGAACAACGGCAAGGCTAGGGCCTGGTGATACCGCTCCGCCCATCAAGACTAGAATTACTGGAATTAGGCCTGCAGCATCCAGTGCCATGGCTTGGCTCACAGGAGTTCACCCCATCAATAGACCGCATCAAATAGAATACAGAAATCATGTCTGAAGATTAACGGAGACCCGCATCTTGTAGGAATTTGAGCAAGACAGCTCCAATTTCAGAAGGATCGTTTGCACAGCGGATTCCAGCCGCCTCCATCGCTGCTACCTTCTCAGATGCAGTTCCTTTGCCACCACTGATAATAGCGCCTGCGTGACCCATTCGCTTACCTGGTGGCGCAGTCATTCCAGCAACAAAGCCGACAACTGGTTTGCTCATGTTCTCAGCGACCCATTCGGCCGCTTCTTCTTCAGCAGAGCCACCAATTTCACCAATCATGACAACTGCTGCAGTCTGAGGGTCATCCTCGAAAGCTGACAAACAATCAATGAAACCTGTTCCATTCACAGGGTCACCACCAATTCCTACGCAAGTGGTTTGCCCCTCATCGATACTCATGGTTTGAGCAACGGCCTCGTAGGTTAAGGTGCCAGACTTGGATACAACCCCTATTCTCCCTTTTGCGTGGATATGGCCCGGCATGATGCCAATCTTTGCCCCACCAGTTTCTCCCGGTGTGATAATCCCTGGAACCCCCTGAAAGGTTTTTTCACACCTCCGGACCCTGGGAGTTCCCCAGACCCGTATGATCGTGATTTTGCGAATCATTCCTTTGCAAAGACAATATGTGTACTTGCGCCGCAGGCGCCGGGAATTAGGTATTTG